>CAYLLC010000047.1:0-12877 GCA_964384355.1 uncultured Sulfurospirillum sp.
AAGAGTCGGATATAGTACTTTTTGTCGTAGAGTATCGCGATGACGAGCCCTGCCATCGAAGTGATCGCAAAGAGGATGAAGAGAATCAGCAGCAGCCGTACATTCTCTTCGGGGAATTTGAGGATATCCAGATCGACGAAGAAGGTCTGCACGGCCACCATCCCGCCCCAGATCACCAGGAAGAGGTCGGCAATGAAGAGCAGGAAGAGAATATTTTTGATTCGCATGCCGTATTATACCGCGCCTTCGCCTAAATTGCACCGCCTAATGATTGCTAAGTTATAATAGTGCCAAATTCCAAGCCTCAGGAGCACTCTCTTATGAACAGGATCCCCCTACTGCTGCTCTTTTGCACGCTCACCCTCTTCGCGACGCAATCCTTCTGGCAGATGCTGATCGATGTGGAGCAGAAATTTTTCTCCGATGCGGTGATCCGCACCCTCATCTCCGATACCAACACCACAGCCATCCCCGATGAAAACAGCACCTCCGCACTGCTCGAAGCGCGCCTGCATGCCTACGAGGGGCTGATCCTGAAGCTCAAAAACGAACCCTTCTCGCTCGAACGGAAGCACAACCCCTACTTCGATCCCAAAACCAGCGAAAAAGAGATCAATACCCTGCTGCTCAAGATCGACGCCAACCGTAAATACGGCTATCTGCAAGCGGTCAAACGGGACAAGCTGAAGCTGCAGACGATTCGCCTCAGAGAGACGATCTACCGGTTTTTCCACTATCTGGCCGACAACTGGACCGCCCTCGATCAAAAGAGCCTCACCGATTATCTGCAAAAAGAGAAGACCGCACTCTCCAAAAGCGTCAATATCAAAGAGACGATCGCCGTCTACGAAGAGGCCGCATCCCAGAAAGGGACCGTAGCGGCCGAGATCCGGCAAAACTTCTTCCGGCTGGCGCGGGACTACTACTTTTTCGACAGTTTTCTCGACTATGCGATCGTCAACGCCAAGCTGCTCACCTACCGCTCCATCGCCGCGGAGCTCAAAATCGACACCCTGATCAACTATATCAACAAACAGCCCGCAGCCGCACAGACCAATATCTATCTGCGCTACTTCAAGCTCGACTCCGGCAGGCTGATCCTCTTCATCGTCGTCATTTTCCTCTTCTGGCTGCTCAACTACCTGATCTACAAGCGGCTCTATCTCTACTTCAGATCGAAGATCCTCGAACACGAAGATGAGACCGACGACATGCTGATCGACAACCTCAACCGGATCCGCAAACCGATCTCGCTGCTCATCAACGGTATCGGCCTCAAGCTGGCGCTCGAAGTGGTGCGCTACCCCTCTCCGCTAAGCGAGAGGACCGATCTCTTTTTTACCCTCTTTTTCACCGCCGTCGTCGCCTATATCATGATGCAGCTGGTCGAAAATATCTTCTTCATGCTCTTCTACAAGCAGCGCTCCAAAGAGAATCTGCAGCTGCGTACGGAGCTGATCAACCTCATGCTCTCCATCACCAAAGTGGTGATCTTTCTGGCGGCGCTGCTCTTTATCCTGATGAAGATGGATGTCAATATCACCGGCCTGCTGGCGTCACTGGGTATCGGCGGTCTGGCCGTCGCACTCGCGGCACAGACGACCCTCTCCAACTTTTTCGGTCTGCTGAAGATCATCTTCGACGAATCCTTTTCGCAGGGGGACTGGATCGCGACCAAAGATATCGAAGGGACCGTCGTGGAGATCGGATTCATCTCCACCAAGATACGCACCTTCGACAACGCCCTCATCACCGTCCCCAACTCCGAGCTCGCCAACACCCCGCTCAAAAACTGGAACCGCCGCACGATCGGGCGCCGTATCAAGATGCACATCGGCGTCACCTACGGCGCACGAAAAGAGGCGCTGCAGGAGGCGATCGAAGAGATTCGGCAGATGCTGGAGGAGCACCCCGGCATCGTCACGCGCGACAAAGTGGACTACCGCAGTATCAAGAGACGCTACCGAGAGAGCGGCAAACTGCTGGCGATCGAGGACAAGCTGGGTATCAAGACGACGCTGCTGGTCTTTCTGGACCGCTTTTCGGCATCTTCGATCGATATTCTGATCTATACTTTCGCCAAGACGACCGATTGGCAGGAGTGGCTGGAGGTGAAGCAGGATGTGATGTTTCGGCTGATGGAGATTCTGCAGCGGCATGGGCTGGAGTTCGCTTTTCCTTCCCAGACGCTCTATTTCGACGAAGCCAATATCTCCCAAAGCGCCAGAGCGCTGGGAGAGGGCTTCAGAGCAGACCGATCTCTTCGAGAATAGGGACGATCTTTTCGCTCAGCTTTTCGAGCTCCGCGGGGATCAGGGAGAAGGCTTTGTCCTCCATCTTCCACTCCGCGATCTTCTCGAGCGTCAGACTCTTCTCTTCAGGCGAGAGATGATCCGCTTCGCGAATCGCTTTTTCCAGTTTTTCGATCTCTTGATGGTGGGATTTCACAGTGATTCCTTTTTGGATGATTTGTACCTGCGCATGATAGCACATCGCCGCTAAGGCCATTCAGTGGTAGTGGATTCTCCCCTCGTTGCCCTCACCGACCCAGATGTTGCCGTGATCGCCGTATACATCGATCGTCCCGACTCCCGTAGCGCGGATATTGTAGCCGTTGGTATCCTGGCTGCCGGTGACGATATTTTCCCGCAGCAGCAGATAGGCAAAGTGCCCGCTCCAGGTCGCGAAAGCGAGACCGCCGTTTCGGGAGAGGTCGTTGTACTCCAGATAGATGCGTGCGTCTGCATTGGTGCCCATGTAGACGATACCGGCACGATCCTCAGGGTTGGCATCTTTGCCGTTGTAACGGACATCGTTGTAGCGGTACCAGATGGCGTCGGCGAGGGGTGATTTGGCGCCGGCGAAGTGGTTGTCATGCAGATAGTTGGCGGTCACTTCGATATCGCTGGTCGTACTCATGTCGATACCGTACTCTCTGTTTTCATAGAGATCGTTGGAGAGGATCAGCATCTTCGCCGATGCAAGCGTCTTGACATTGATCCCATGCAGCGTATGCGAGATGCGGTTCAGCCGCAGCGTGATCTGCGTATCCGCCTGCGGTGCGGCGGTATCGAGATAGATACCGCTGCCTCTGAGGTTTTTGATTTCGCATGCTTCGATCAGAATGTTGCCGCGGTTGTTGGTGCCGACGATACCGCCGAGTGCACGATCCTTGCCATCCAGCCCTATGCCCCGCACGACGATATTGTGTCCGCGCAGAGAGAGGATATCGTTGTCGTGTGCCGCTTCGAGTATCGTCTCTCCGGTTCCCGCACCCTCGAGCAGGGTGTTGTCGTAGAGCGCGATCGTATCATGCAGCACGAGGCGGCATGCGGGCAGCGTGATCACCGCACCGCCCTGCGATCTCGCCTCTTCGAGCAGATCCTGCAGCGCCGATTCACTGCAGCGATCGAGCGTGAGCCGACGCTGCGGCAGCGCGAAATCGACAAATCCCCAGTCGGTATGTCTGACCGGGACACATGCCTTCGTCAGCGGCCGATAGGCCTCACCGGCACTGCAGACAGATGCAGCGGGCAGCGTCACCGGGACGCCGTGTCCGATATCTGCACTCCCCTGCGTACCGCCTCCCGAAGTGCCGCCTCCGCATCCAGCCAGCAGCAGTGTCGCTGCCATCATCCATCGCCACATCCGATCTCCTTAGAACTTTTTGCATATAATAGCACCAAAAAGGAAACAGAATGGACAATCGTATCATCGGATTCGGTATCGCCGGAAACTTCGCCAGACATCTCGAACAGGCGGGTGAGAGCGCCGATTTCATCGGGATAGAGACGGCAGAGGAGGATGCGCCCAAGGGGATATTTCCGACCTATCTGCCCGGAAGCGATACCTTTCTGGGCGTCGATCCCTTCTCATGCGAGACGATCCGGATGCCCGAAGACCCCGCGAAGCCGATCCAGATGGAGCCGGAGGTGGCACTGCTGTGCGATATCGCCTACGATGCCGCGCACCGGATCACCGCCCTCACCCCCACCCGATTCGCCGCCTACAACGACTGCTCCATCCGTATCGAAGGCGCACCCAAGATCAGCCTCAAAAAGAACTGGGGGCCCGAGACCAAAGGCATCGCCTGCGAGATGACCCCGCTCGACAGATTCGCCCCCGGAGGCATGCTCGACCACTACACCCTCACCTCTTTCGTCAAGCATGCGGGCATGCTGCATCAGTACGGTGAGGAGAGCCCGCTGGCCACCTACAGCTACTTCTACCAAAAGCTGACCGACTGGATCGTCGACAAACTCAACACCCAGCGGGATCACGGCCCGCTCGAAGATCTCCCCGCACTGATCGCATCGGCAGACTATCCGACCCGAATGCTCATATCGATCGGTGCGACACGCTACACCCCCTACGGCGAGCGCCACTATCTGCAGGAGGGCGACAGGCTCTTCGTCGTCGTCTACGATCATGAGCGGTATACCCATCGGGAGATCAGTGAGATGGCAGAGCGCGAGGAGTTCGAGACGGAGGGGATTTCGCTGCTGATGCAGGAGGTCAGAAAGTAGCGTTGCACACGCACGCAATGTGCGCATGCAACCGGAGATTTTGGCAGGCGTCTATTCCGGTATCAGCGTGCCGTGATCGTAGTACTCATGTTTGATCACATTGCCGTCGTGGTCGTAGTATTCGATCTCCGTGATGCCCAGATAACGCTCCTCTCTGCGAACCAGATAACCGGCTTCATCGTAGATATAATCGATCTCGCTGCTGTAGTCGTTGTGATCGATATGCTGATGTATGAGCCTGCCGTTTTCGAAGGTGTAGATATCGACAGAGCTGCCGTCACCGAACCGATCGATATATTCGTGCGTCAGCGCTCCCGCTGCGTCGTATTCGAAACGGTTCTTGCGGGAACCCCATGTCTGTGAGACGAGCCGGCACTCTCCGTCGTACTGGCTGGTGACGCCTTCTCCATCCCATACCCACGCACCTTCGGGCAGATGTTGTGCCTCGATCGTACATGTCTGCTCATCTCCGCCGCCGTTTTCACCATTTCCGGTATGCAGTTTCTCATTCTCATGCAGGATCGGATCACGATACGCCTCGACGATCTGCTCCATCTGCATCGGCTTCCAGTGCAGCACATCCTCATAATCTATCACACCGTTGCCGTCGACATCGACCTGCATGATCATCGCAGCATGCGCATCGAGATTCTCTGCAAGCTCTGCATCGCTCAGCGTCTCCAGATCCCCGATACCATGCAGATTACGGTAGAAAAATTCACTCAATGCCGTCACATGATAGCTCTCATCACGCAGATCGTCGGCCGAGAGCACTGCATGCCAGGTACCGCTGACAGGTGTCGGTGCAGCATCCCAGATACCGTCGTCGTCACTGTCGACATCCCAGCCGCCCTGCATCGTCATGACATAGTATCCATCCTCCAGAGTCTCCCGTACCGCTTCCGGAAGTGTGATGAGACCGGCACTGCTGAGATGCAGATCGTCGCCGTAGCTGGTATTGCCCTCCGCGATGATCGTCGGATCGTTGCGTTTGGTCAGCGTAAAGTGCGCACCGGCCACCGGTCCCAGAATCGCCTGAGGCATGAAATCGGCGCTTTTGTGCATGTAGACGATGTAGCGTTTGGAGGCTTTTTCGCCGCTCTCTGTCGTGACGGTGATCGTCTTGATATATTTGGTCATACCGGTGCCGGCATGATCGAACTGCGGATCGTAGTGGAGCGTACGGTCGAGCAGATGGGTATCGCTGAGCTGGTTGCCGTCCATATCGCGCCAGTCGTAGGCGACGATCGGTGCACCCAGATTCCAGGCGATCGCATCGGCATCCAGATGGAGCGTCTCCCCTTCGACCAGATGCAGAACCGATTCCACACCCGGATCATAGATATCCGAGAGTGCCCCCGCGGGCTCTCCCCCGTCGTCGATCGATATCGCCAGTGTGCCGGGAGTCGTCGCACCGTCGAGTGAGAGAGTCGCGACTTTCTCCTGCGTCGTGTTCGAGCCGCATCCTCCAAAGAGCGCAGCCACCGTCATCATAGATAAAATGATTTCTTTTTTAGTTGTCATGAGTCAATCCTTTTACTTTTTCTGTACACTCTATATCGTCATTTTCGCCCTCTGACTTTAATCCCCCTGCACACGCTTAAACCTCTATTGGGTATAATAGAGCAACAAAATTTGACCTATAGATTGCCAAGGAGAGAGATGCAGTTTCAGACCTATCCCTTCGAAAAACTGAACCGGCTGCTGGAGGATATCACACCCGATCCGCAGTACGATCCGATCACGCTGACGATCGGTGAGCCGCAGTTTCCCACGCCGCTCTTCATCCAGGATGCCCTGACGGAAAATGCCCATCTGCTCAACAAATACCCCAAAACCGCCGGTGAAGCGGGAGTGCGCGCGGCGCAGCGGGAGTTCGTCTCCTACCGCTTCGGTATCACGCTCGACGATGCCCAGATCATTCCCACTTTCGGCACGCGCGAAGTGCTCTTCAACTTTCCGCAGTTTCTGCTGGCCGACAAGCACGATCCCGTCATGGCCTTCACCAACCCCTTCTACCAGATCTACGAAGGTGCCGCGATCGCCAGCCGCGCGGAGATCCGACATATCGACCTCACCAAAGCCAACGGCTTCAAAGCGATCATCGATCCCGATCAGCTGAGAGATTGCGATCTGGTCATCCTCAACTTCCCCAACAACCCCACTGCCGCGAGCATGGATATCGACGAGCTCGCCGCATGGGTCGAAGCGGCACGCGAATACGACTTCGTACTCCTCAACGACGAGTGCTACAGCGAGATCTACACGGGGCTGCGCGACCCCTCCCTGCTGCAGGCGAGCATGCGGGCGGGCAATCCCGACTTTCACAATATCCTCGTCGTCAACTCCGTCTCCAAGCGCAGCTCCGCACCGGGGCTTCGCAGCGGTTTCATCGCGGGTGACGCGAAGATCCTCGAAGCCTACATGCGATACCGCACCTATGTCGGATGCGCCTCGCCGCTTCCGCTGCAGGCGGCGGCAGCGGCGGCATGGGAGGATGAGGGGCATGTCGCCTTCTTCAGAGAGCTCTATGCCCGCAACTTTCAACTCGCAAAAGAGATACTCGGCACCCCTATTCCCAAATCGACCTTCTACCTCTGGCTGGAGGTGGAGGACGATCTCGCCTTCACCCGCAGGCTCTACGAAGAGAAAAATCTCAAAGTCCTGCCCGGCAGCTTCCTGACACGCGGCGACTTCGACGAGAAGTATGTCCGGATCGCCCTCGTGGAGGAGGAGAAGCGAACCAGAGAAGCACTCGAGAGGATCAAACCCTATGTCCAATAAGATACACTTCATCGGCATCGGAGGGATCGGCCTCTCCGCACTGGCGCGGTTTCTGAAAAAAAACGGCTACGAGATCAGCGGCTCGGACATGAAAGAGACCCCCATCACCCGAGGTCTGCGCAAAGAGGGAATCGATGTGCGCATCCCGCAGGCAGCGGAGAATATCACCGACCAGTCGATCGTCATCTACTCCGCCGCGGTCAAAGCGGACAATCCCGAAATCGTCGCCGCACGCCAGAAAGGGATGCTGCTGCTCTCACGCAAAGAGGCGCTCCCCTTCATCCTCAAAGGCAAGAAAGTCTTCGCCGTCGCAGGGGCACACGGCAAAAGCACCACATCGGCGATGCTCGCCGCACTGATCGAGGGGTCGGTGATCATCGGCGCGGAGAGCAAGCAGTTCGGCTCCAACATGCACTTTGCCGAGGGGGAGAATCTGATCTTCGAAGCGGACGAGAGCGATGCGAGCTTCCTCAACACCAACCCCTACATCGCCATCGTCACCAACGCCGAACCGGAGCATATGGAGTACTACGGCTACGATCTGGAGAAGTTCCACGATGCCTACAGGACCTTCATCAAAAAGGCGAAGATCCGCGTCCTCAACGCCGAAGACCCCTTTCTCGCGACCCTCGACGATATCGAAGCGATCCGCCTCTACCCCAGCCGCGATATCCGCAGCATCAAGACGATCATCATCGACGAAGAGCCCTACACCTCCTTCGTCCTCAAGGATCTGGGGACTTTCGAAGTCTACGGGGTGGGTGAGCATATCGCGATCAACGCCTCTCTGACGATTCTGGCCGCCATCACCCAAAACTCCCTCGAGCAGGTACGCGCCGATCTGCGCGCCTACAAAGGGATCAAAAAGCGCTTCGACATCCTCGAAAAGGATAGCCGGCATGTCATCATCGACGACTATGCCCACCACCCCACCGAGATCGAAGCGACGATCAAGTCGGCACGCAAATATGCCCGGCTGCTGGGGCTGAAGAAGGTGACCGCCATCTGGCAGCCGCACAAATACAGCCGTACGATCGACAACCTCGAAAAGTTCAAAGAGTGCTTCGTCGGGATCGACGAGCTGATCATCCTGCCCGTCTACAATGTCGGGGAAGAGCCGCAGTTTATCGATTTTGAGCGCCATTTTCGCAAATATCACCCGCTCTTCGCCGACCGGGTGAGCAAGTCCGGCAGCAGTGTCAGGATACTCAAAGATCAGCATGAGATCGAGGCGATCGAAGAGGGATTGATCATCGGTCTGGGTGCCGGCGATATCACTTACCAGCTCCGGGGAACGATCTGACATGCAGCTGGTCATAGGCCTCTTCGCCCTCGTCGTGATCCTCACGCTGCTCGCTGCGCACTTCGAAGCGATCACCCACACCACCAAGATGCGCCTGATCAAGACGGCACTGCTCATCTTCGCCGCACTCTGGCTCTACGAAGCGAGCGTCGACCGGCATGACAACAGCATCAGAGAGCTCTATCTCTCTTTCAAACAGGGCAAACCGATCCTCTGCGACGGCAAACTAATCACGCAGGAAGCCTTCTTCTTCGAGACCGGTACCGAATCCTTCATCAGTCTCGGAGACGACGGCATCGTCTATCCTGCCGACAGTTGCGAGGTCAAGGGTGACTAAGCTCCTCTCCAAACTCGATCTGCAGGAGTTCATCGCCGCCTACGAGCAGTTTCTCGCCAGAAAAAAGCCCCTCTTTCTGGAGGGAGATACCAACCTCCACTTCAAGTTCATCCGCAAACTCTCCGAGATGGAGTTCAAAGCCCCGCCCGAAGTCGCCAATCTCGACACGCAGCTGAGCTATCTGAAGAAACAGGGACGGCTGCGCCTCTACGAAATCTACGAATTCGTCAAGATCGTCGAATATTTCATCTATCTGAAAAAACATGTCGCCGAGGGGATCGTCGGCGAGTGGCTCGACAAGATCATCCTGCCCGATGAGGTGACGGAGGTGTGCCGGTGGTTCGACCGGGAGGGAGGGCTGCGCGACGAGATCGACGAGCGGTTTCTCGATCTGAACGCATCGCTGCGCCACACCAAAGAGCAGACCAAAGCGGTCATGAACCGCCTCCTCACCACTGCCAGACTCGCCCCCTACCTCGTCGACCGTCAGATCCACTATATCAACGAGAGCGAGACACTGATGGTCCGCGGCGGATTCAACCACTACCTCAAAGGAACGGTCGTCGGACGCAGCAGCGGCGGATACTTCTATGTCGCACCCGAAGCGATCACCAAGCTCAAAAAGGCGGAGGCTGCGCTGCTGAGCCGGCGCGACGAGATCATCCTCGAGTATGAGAAGCAGATCTCCGCACGATTCGCGAAGCAGGAGCGCTTCCTGAGCTTTCTGAACAGAGCGTTCGACCGCTTCGACCACTATCAGGCGCGCCTCTTTTTCGCCAAAGCGCAGGATCTGGAGTTTGTCAAACCTGCCGGCGACCATGCGATCAGACTGCATGGCTTCGCCCACCCTGCCCTGCATGACCCCAAACCGATCCATGTCGACTTCTCCAAAAAGATTCTGATGGTCACGGGCGTCAACGCCGGCGGTAAGACGATGCTGCTCAAATCGATCCTCTCGGCCGTCTTTCTCTCCAAATATCTGCTGCCGATGCGCATCGATCCCCACCGGTCGCATATCGGGCACTTCAAAGAGATCGCCGCCATCATCGACGATCCCCAGTCGGTCAAAAACGACATCTCCACTTTCGCGGGCCGGATGGTCGAATTCAGCCGCCTTTTCGGCAAGGATCACTTCATCGCCGGCGTCGACGAGATCGAACTGGGTACCGACTCGGACGAAGCGGCGTCGCTTTTCAAGGTGATCCTCGAAAACCTCGCCCGCAAAGATGCCAAAATCGTCATCACCACCCACCACAAACGGCTCGCGGCGATGATGGCGACCCACCCCGAAGTCGAGCTCGCCGCGGCGATCTACGACGAGCGCCACCAGCGCCCTACCTACGACTTCCTCTACGGTACGATCGGCAAGAGTTATGCCTTCGAGACGGCACTGCGCTACGGTATCCCGCCCAATCTCGTCGAAGAGGCCAGAAAGGTCTACGGAGAGGATCAGGAGAAGCTGGGCGAGCTGATCCAGAAAAATATCGATCTCGAGCTGCAGATGCGCGCCAGACTGCAGGCGCTCGACACCGAAATCGAAAAGACCCGCAAACTGGGTGCGCAGCTGCAGGATCAGAAACGCGCAGGCGACGAAGAGATCGCGAAGGCAAAATCGTCGCTGGAACAGGCCTACCGCGAAGCGATCGAAGAGGCCAAAAAGGCCGCCAAAACGGAGGACAGAGCCCAGATACACCGACATCTCAACCGTGCACACCGCAAACAGCAGCAGGCGCATGTCGAGATCGCCGTCGAGGAGCGGGAGCCGCTGAAAGCGGGCGACTATGTCAAGTACCGCAACACCAGAGGCAAAATCCTCTCGATCAAGAAGGATGAGGCCATGATCGAGAGTGACGGCATGCGGCTGCGCGTACCGCTCACTGCGCTCAGACGCAGCGGCAACCCTCCCCGCAAAAAGCCCAAACCCAAGGCGAAGATCGCCGTCGAGCGCCCTTCGCATGCTTCGGTCAGGCTCGATCTGCACGGCATGCGCAGTGAAGAGGCGATCGAGAAGCTCGACGCCTACCTCTCCGACGCACTCGTGACGGGATACGACGAAGTGCTCGTCTACCACGGTATCGGCACCGGCAAGCTCGCCTACGCCGTCAAAACGTTTCTCAAACAGCACCCCAAAGTGAAATCCTTCAGCGACGCACCGGCCAATATGGGCGGTATGGGCGCGACACTGGTGAGGTTGTGATGTTTACCGAGAAGCAGAAAGAGAAGTACAAACGCACCAAATATACCAGAGAGCTGGAGCGGTTTCTCAACCGTATCGTCAGCTATGTCAACAAACACGAATCCCTCGATGCCGAACAGCTCAAAAGCTATATAGACCGCATCTTCGAGCCGCTCGAGGGGATCGAGAAGGTGCTGCTCAACAGCAACTACCTCAAAGCGCTGGAGCGGTATGTAGAAAAGTGCGCCAACCTGCCCGCCAGCGGGCTGGAACCCGACGAGATCAAACGAGAGATACTCCACGGTGCGAACCAACTCCAGAAGACCAGGCGCATGCAGAACCGCAACGCCGTCAAACACAAAGGCAGAATGCATGACTGAAGCGATCACCGTAGGCATCGTCAACCGACTCACCATCGATCGGCTCAGCGAATATGGGCTCTATCTCACCGACAAACGCGGCGAAAGCGTCCTCCTCCCGAACCTCTATGTCACTTCGCAGATGGCGCCGGGAGAGACGATCGAGGTCTTCGTCTATACCGATTCCGAAGACCGCATCGTCGCCACGACCGAAATGCCGCTGGCCATGCGGGGTGAATTCGCCCTGATGCAGGTGACCGACATCGCGCCTTTTGGCGCCTTTGTCGACTGGGGACTCCCCAAAGAGCTGCTCGTGCCCAAAAAGATGCAGAAAAACCCGCTGCAGATCGGGAGATCCTACATCATACATGTCGCGTACGACACGCAGACCGACCGACTCGTCGGCGATACCCGCATCGGCCGATACCTCCAGAAAGCGGAGAAACGTCTCAAAAGAGGCACGGCGATGCCGCTGCTGATCGTCGCCCGGACACCCATGGGATACAAGGTGATCGCCGACAACCGCTACGAAGGGATGCTCTACCACAACGAAATCTTCGAGCCGCTGGAGGTCGGAGCGCGCAAAGAGGGATATCTCAAAAAGGTGCGCGACGACGGCAAACTCGACCTGAGCCTGCAACCGACCGGCAAAGCAAAAGAGGCCTCCGATACCCGGAAGATTCTCGACATACTGCAGGAGAGCGGCGGCACCCTCCCCTTCACCTACAAAAGCGATGCCGATGCGATTGCGGCACGATTTGAGATGAGTAAAAAACGGTTCAAAAAGGCGCTGACGACGCTGATCGAAAATGGATCGATTGCGCTGCATGAGGACCACATCACCCTCCAAAGCCGACCATGAATACCATCATCATGCTCTTCTCCCTGCCGATAGGGATCTATCTGCTGATACAGGAGAAGCGTGCGATGCGAAAGTACCAGGCGATCTTCGACGACTTCTTTCGCAAGCTCAAAGCCGATCCCGAGCTTCCCGACGAGGAGAGATTGCAGCTGGCAGAAGAGATGCTCTACCGGAACCGATACAACATCGTAGAGCGGGACAAACGACACATCGTCGCGGAGAAGAAGCTCTTCAGCGTCGGATGGCTCTTCGTGGGGCTCGGTACCTTCTACATCGGGCTGATCATCTATATCCTCTATTACCTCTATTTTCAGAAGCCGCACAGGGTGCTCTTCGATCTGGGTCAGTAAGCACAAACGCTACCGCACAGCAGATACCCCTCCCTTATCCCAAAGCCTCCCTCTGCTTCTTTGTCAGACTTTTATAAACAAGCGCATAGGAGTGGTCTATCAACTCTTTTACCAAGTCATCATCGACATCACTATCCTCTAACAAAATAGTATTCCAATGCTTTTTGTTCATGTGATAAC
>CAYLLC010000048.1:0-12789 GCA_964384355.1 uncultured Sulfurospirillum sp.
TCCCGGCACAGCGTGAGAAACGCTTCGCCGTAGCGGTCGAATTTCACATCGCCGATGCCGCTGATCTCCAGCATCTCCTCTCTGTTTTGGGGCAGTCTGGAGGAGAGCTCATGCAGCGTCTTGTCGCTGAAGACCATATAGGCAGGCACTTCATGCTCGGTCGC
This sequence comes from uncultured Sulfurospirillum sp., assembly GCA_964384355.1. Lineage (GTDB taxonomy): Bacteria > Campylobacterota > Campylobacteria > Campylobacterales > QNZT01 > QNZT01. Next base: position 165 of record CAYLLC010000048.1, read on the forward strand.
GATCTGTAGTCGCAGCGCGCGAAACGCTTCGAAGCGCTCATCTTTTTCGATCACTTCTTCGGCTTTTCTGATGCGCCTGACCGTACCCAGTTTGTCCTCGTCTATCCGGACTTCGCGCTCCCCTTTGAGGATCGCCTTCGCCTCCTGCTGCAGCTTCAGCGCGCGGTACTCGCCCAGACCGACCGCGCCCAGCTCGAAGAGGCGATCGGCGATCATGCCCCATTCGTTTTTGTTGCGTGTCTCGCCGATGCCGTAGACGGAGAGCTTGTCGTGGCCGAATTTGGTGATATTGGCGGCATGCGATCCGCGCAGGATATCGATGATATGGTTCTGTCCGAACCGCTCTCCCGTGCGGTAGATCGCCGAGAGAAACATCTGCGCCTCTCTCGTGATATCGATCTGCGCCACCTCTCCCCGCAGGCAGCTGTCGCACTTGTCGCCGCAATCCTCGCTCTCGTCACCGAAATAGGTACCCAGCATGCGATGCTTGCATGCGGAGCTGAGGGCGAAGCGGTACATCGACTGGAGCTTGCCGTATAGCACCTCTTTGTAGGCATCGGTCAATGCCCCGTCGATCAGCTCCCGCTTCTGGATCTCATCCCCTTTGGTGTAGAGCAGCAGCGTCTCGCTCTGTAGCCCGTCACGCCCCGCGCGCCCGATCTCCTGGTAGTAGTTTTCGATCGTCTTGGGGAGCGAAGTATGCACCACGAAGCGGATATTGCTCTTGTCGATCCCCATCCCAAAAGCGATCGTCGCGACAACGATATCGATCTTGTCGTACATGAAATCCTTCATCACCTGCGACTTCTCCTCGATCGGCAACCTCGCATGATAGGCTCTGGCACTGATACCGCGAGACTGGAGGAAGTCGGCGAGCTGCTCGGTCTCTTTGCGGGTGAAGGCGTAGATGATCCCGCTCTCGCCGCTGTGTCGGTCCAGAAAGTTGAGCAGCTGGGTGCGGCCGTTGGAGACCCGCTTCTGCGTGCGGATGGTGAGGTTGCTGCGAAAGACTTTGGCACGCAGCCGCAGCGGATCCTCCAGTCGCAGTGCAGCGATGATATCCGCTTCGACTTTGGGTGTCGCCGTCGCCGTAAAAGCGGCTACCGGCGTCTGCGGGAAAGCCTCTTTGAGGAGGTCGAGCTTGCGGTAGTCGGCACGAAACTCATGCCCCCACTCACTCACGCAGTGCGCTTCGTCGATGACGAAAAAGTTGATCTCCAGCGACTGGAGAAAGGAGACGAATCCCCCCGCCCCGAGCCGCTCCGGTGCGACATAGAGGAGCTTGATCTCACCCCTTTTGAGTGCGGCAAAGACCTCCGCGCGCGCTTCGTCGTCCATATCGGAGTTGATCGTCGCGGCGCGGATGCCGTTTTCGTTGAGGCCGCGCACCTGATCCTGCATGAGTGCGATCAGCGGAGAGATCACCACCGTCACCCCCTCCATCAGCAGAGAGGGCAGCTGATAGCAGAGCGATTTGCCGCCGCCGGTGGGCAGAATCATCAGCAGATCCCGCCCCGCCAGTATCGCATCGACCGCCTCCTCCTGAAAGGAGCGAAAAACATTGAACCCGAAAACCTTCTCTAACACTTCCGCTTTTTGCATCGTGCAAGTATAGCGAAACCAACCACAAGGTAAAAAAAATATAGAATCGTTATAATGACGGACATGAAAGAGCTCGCAATCATCGGTCCCACCGCCTCCGGCAAAACCGCCCTCGCCGTCGAAATCGCCCGAAAATTCGATGCGAACATCCTCTCTCTGGACTCTCTGGCGATCTACAGAGGGGTCGATATCGTCTCCGCCAGACCGACCGCGGCAGAGATGGGAGGCGTGCGCCATTTCGGTATCGACCTGCTCGAAATCGATGCCTATTTCAGCGCTGCGACCTTTTTCGATCTCTACCGCGAAGCAGCCCGCCAGAGCCGACAGGAGGGCAAAAACCTCGTCATCGTCGGCGGCACGAGCTTCTACCTCAAGGCACTGACACAGGGGCTCTCACCCAAACTGACGCTCTCCCCCGAAAACCGCGCCGCCCTCGCGGAGTATCTGCGCGATCCCGGCAGCGCCTATCGTACGATCCGGCAAAAAGACCCCCGCTATGCGGAGAAGATCACGCCCGCCGACCGCTACCGCATCGGCAAATGGTACGAAATCTATCTCGAAAGCGGCATGATCGCTACCGACTTTTTCCGCGCCAGCGACCGCAAGCCGGTCATCGATTCGCTCCCTGTCTTCGATATCGCAATCGATCGGGAGCTCCTGCGCGAACGCATCGCACTGCGCACCTCGCAGATGATCGAAAACGGACTCGTCGAAGAGGTCTTCACACTCGAGCGCAGATACGGCAGAACCCCCAATCCGATGAAGGCGATCGGCATCCGCGAGAGCCTCGACTATCTCGACGGAAAGCTTACGCTTCGGCAGCTGCATGCGCAGATCTCCACACACACCGCCCAGCTGGCAAAACGACAGGAAACTTTCAATACTTCACAATTTCCGCAGAGAATTAAATTACTTAAAAATGACTTAACAAAAGAGATAAGTAAGTTATTTAATTAAAATATTATATTAGGTAAAGCAAAAAAGACAATTATCTCTATTATTTATCTTTTTTTTAACTAAATATAAGTAGAATAAGTGGATTATCAATTTAAATAAAGGATTGCGGATGAAAAGAGTGATCGCCCAAGCGATATTGGCTACTTCACTACTGGCAACCTCTCTGCTTCAGGCACAGCCTGAAAACATGAGAGCCTACGACATGGCTGCGACATTTGGGGCGACCTCCATCAAAAACGATGGCGGCGTCAAACTCAAAAACGGTACCTTCGGCGTGTCGTTTCAGATGAACAACTACACGGTCAAGCCGAGATTCGACTTCGAATATGTACGGATCACCGACAAAGACAAACTGATCGACGGGCTCAAGGCCGAAGAGGTCAACTCTCTGCTCAAAGGCTCCGTCAACGCACTCTACGAACTCCCCAACACCACCAACTTCTTCCCCTACGGACTGGTCGGTGCAGGGTACGAGTATGTGACCGACGATACACAGGGATTCGAGAGCCATCCTTTCATCCAGGGCGGTCTCGGTGCCGGATATCGCTTTCGCGACAACAGCTTCGTGCTGAGATTCGAAGCGAAACTGCTCCAGATCCTCGGAGGCAAGACGATCAACGGCAAATCGGAAGACAACGAAGTGATCACGACGCTCAGCTTCGCCGTGCCGTTTGGCAAAATCCTGAACGAACAGCCGAAGGTGGATCTGACCGACAGCGACGGCGACGGTGTCATGGATCGCTTCGACAAATGCCCCAACACGCCAAAAGGCACACGCGTCGACGGTTCGGGATGCCCGCTGCCAGAGACCAAGACGGAGATCATCAAACAGACCATCACTTCACTCTCCGGTGAAGAGTGCCCGGTCAAAATCGACGGACCCGACCGCGACCGGGACGGTGTGCCCGACGATGTCGATCAGTGTCCCAATACACCGTGTGACTTCAGCGTCGACGACAAAGGATGCCCGGTCAAAGCGAACCTGATGATCCACTTCGCCACGGACAAAGCGGACATCACGCCCGAATCTATGAAACTGGTCAAAAGATTCGCCGAATTCCTGATCAAAAACAAAGGAAGTCTCGTCCATATCATAGGCCACACCGACTGGAGAGGATCCGACCAGTACAACATGGCACTCTCCAAGCGCAGAGCCAAAGCGGTGCGCGATGCACTGGTCGAATTTGGCGTCAGCCCATCCAGACTCTCTACGGAGGGAAGAGGCGAGAGAGATCCGATCGCTTCCAACAGAACAGCTGAAGGTATGGCGCTCAACAGAAGAACCGAAGTGAGACTTACCTATCCACAATATATCGATGCAGGAGAAAAAGAATGAAAGATTTGATCAAAACAGGATTACTCTCGACACTGGTCTGCGCGTATGTCGCATCCTTTTCGGGATGTGTCGATGACCGCGCGATCTTTGCGGACGGCAACAAAACCAACCCGCAGGAGAAAGGTACAGTCATAGATCCCAACGCCGATGACGACGGCGACGGGCTCACCAACGGACAGGAGGGAGAGATCGGTACCGATCCCAACGATCCCGACACCGACGATGACGGACTCGACGACGGCCTGGAGGTCAAGATCGGCACCAGCCCGCTCAAAGCCGATACGGATGACGACGGCGTCACCGACGGTATCGAAGTGATGGGAACCTATCCCGACGAGACCGTCAACGATGCAGGCGATGTCACGACTGCCGGACACAAAACCTATCCGATCGAAAACGGCACGCTCAAAGTCGACGCACCGATCTCTATCGATGCATTCGGCGACAAACAGCCTGCCAACATCCACAAAAACAAATTCACCGATCCTACCGACCTCGTCGATGCACTCGATCCGATGAACGACAGCGATCTGGATACCAAACAGAACAAAACGGAGAAAACAGACGGCACCGATCCGCTCAACAAAAAGAGCCGCAACCCATGGATCTACGAAACCGACAACGGCAAGAAGATGGTCGAAGCGGGATATACCTATATCCCCGGCGGCTTCGATGTCGACGGATTCGGCACGGAGAAGGGATTCTGGCTGGCCGTCAGAGAGGCACGCACCACAGCGACCGATCTGGCAGGTGATCTGAGCGCCGACTATGTGACCAATACCTTTGTCCTCTTCGACAAGAGCGGCAAACCGATCATCCCCGACGCAATCAACGCAGAGACGCTGAAAGTGGTCTACTTCAATGCCGCCTCCGGCACGCCGGCCACCGATGTCACCCCGTACGAAGCGGCATACATGGCAGAGCATTCGCTGACAGGCCTGCCATGGAGCGTCAATCTGCCGACCGACAAGCAGTGGACGCATGTCACCAAGCTGATGTATCACCTCGCACAGAACTGGTCCGACGGTCAGGTCGGCTCCGGCGTGCTCAAAAACAGCGGTGCACTCGCCGTACGCAACTCCGTACTCGGATACGATGACAACGCAGCCGAAGACTATACGACGACGGTAGACGAGATGGCGGACAAAAACGCAGAGTGGACACGCACACTGATCGACGCCTCCGTACCTGCACAGCTGATCGGTACATATGGATTCGATGTCGTCGCACAGCGCAATCTGATGCCTGAGTGGTGGCTGCCGATCCTCAACAACCAGATCATCACCAAAGATAAGAATATCGGTATCTATATCAATATCGGCGGACGATTCACCACCGATACGGTCGCATCGACTATCGCCAACAACTATGTCGTCATGACACGCGGCGGTTCGGACGACGATCGTCTCGACAAAGCCAAAGGTATCGCCACGGCCGACTTCGGATACGGTCTGGGATACAAAAACAAAAACATCGGCTTCCGCGCCGCTTCGGACTACATCCAGTAATCTTCTGTTAGCTTTCCTGTGTTAGAATTCGATCATCGAATTCCAACATAGGAGGCACTTCATGATCAATGTCGTCTGTCCACACTGCCTGCAAATCAATCGAATCCCCGTCAAAGAGCACTACAAGAAAGCCAACTGCGGGCACTGCAAAAACTCACTCCTCGACACCACGCCCAAAGATGTAGACAACTCTGCCTTTTCGCGCCATATACAGGGCAACGACATTCCCGTCGTCGTCGATTTCTGGGCGGAGTGGTGCGGGCCATGCCGCATGATGGCACCGGCATTCAAAGCGGCCGCGGCAAGATTCCCGCTCAAAGCGCGATTTCTGAAAGTCAACACCGAGACCAACCAGACCACGGCGGCGCAGTTCGCGATACGCGGGATCCCGACGATCATCGTATTCAAAGGGGGTCAGGAGGTCGATCGTGTCAGCGGCGCCCTGCCCGAAGATCAGATCGTGCAGATGGTCAGCAGACACCTCATATAGACGCTACTGGAGCCTGACGGCTTCAAAGCGCGTCACCTCATCCGCTTCGATCCAGAAGCAGATTTCGATCGGATTGCAGCAGACCTGACAATCCTCCACATACTTCTCCCCGCGCATATCCGGATCCAGCAGCATCGAAATCTCCTGCCAGCAGTAGGGGCAGATGAAGAAATGCTCGATCATCGCCTATCGGTTCTCATCTTGTTCGCGGCTCTCGGTCGCCTTGAGGTAGAAAGCCAGACCCGCAAGCAGGATAGAGACGCCGCCGATCAGCATGACGGCATATTTGATCTTGTCGGGGCTCATGATCGCAAACTTGAAGACCAGCATCAACGCTTCGATCGAGAGTGCGATGACGATAGAGCCGAGGAAGCGGATCATCGTGCGGTGTATATCTTTGTTCTTGCCCAGGTGGTGCCCCAGCACCTCCTCTTCGAAGATCGTCTTGACCAGATCGAAAATCGCCAGAGCGAGCGTGATCAGAATCGTCGCCTCGAACATCTGCTTGATCTCCAGCTCCTCGATCGACAAGCCATGCGTAAAGATACTCATCATACCGTGGAAAAAGAGCAGAAACGCCACAAAGAGCAGCGCCGCGGAAAAGAGTGTATAGGAGACCTTGCTGACGACATGAAAGACCGACTCCATAGAGGTCTCCTGCGTAATCTTGAGCAGATCATGCAGCGAGATATCGATACAGACGATGTAGCGGAGCTTTTTGTTGTCGTCGTAGACGGGATAGGCCGCCGTGACGGTCAGGTCGTTGGTCAGGAGCGAAGGGTAGGGATTGGTGAGGATACACTTCTTCTCCCTCGCCACACGGTAGTAGTAGGCTCTCGCACTGCGGTTGACACCCTTGCCGACACGGTAGTTGGGATTGTGCGAGAGATTATGTATGACCTGCACCCCTTTGGCATCCAAAACATAAATAGATTGAAATTTAGGCAGTTCTTTTTCAATATTTTTCAGACCCCTGACGATGACATCGAGATCGGGATTGGGCAGGTAGTTGGGTATGGTGCGGTTGAGCAGATAGCACAGGTAGGCTCTCGCTTTGGCACGAACCTCCGAAAACTTCTTGATATCCTCTGGTACCATACGCTGTCCCTCCTGATAAATTTATATGCGGATTATACCATATCGGGAGCGTTTTTGAGGAATTTGCGCAATCCCCGTGCAGCGTGTCGATCCACACGATAGTGCACCAGCTCCAGATAGGCTCTGACCTCCGACAGCGGCAGATTCTCCCGCTTTGCGTAGCGTTTGAGCATGTAGTGGGGGATCTTGACTTCGCTGCGCAAAAAGGCTTCGATCAGCCTGCGATAGTATCGGCTGTGCCGCCTGACACAAAAGCGCGCGAAGACGAAAGGCAACCGATACCGCGCATACCATGCCGTCGCCAGATCGATATAGGCATCGGGGTTTTCGAGATAGGCTTTGAGCGCTTTGTCTCCGATGATCACCTCCCCCTCGATATCCAGCATCTTCGCGAGTGCATTGGAGGTCGCCGACTCAGAGTCCCGCTGATAGGCTCCCGGTCGTACCAGTACGCTGCGTATCTCCCTCCCTGCGACGATCCCGGCATCGAAACAGCGGAAATTGCCCCGTCTGCTCTCGATACTGGAGATAAAGGCCGCATCGACTTTGCCGCTTTTGAAGAGTCTGTTGATGCGCGAGGGGTAACTCTTCTTGTACTCGATCGACTGCTTGAACTGACTCTTTGCGATATAGCGCTTGAGAAAGATATGAAACGGGGCGAGGTTGATATAATCGATCTTGCCAAAGAGCACATGCACCCCTGTAGAAGTAATTAGTACAATTATAATACCATATAGGGGCTTTATTACCCTACTAAGCCCCTATCGCCAGCGCATAGAGAATCATCTCCTCCGTCTGCAGAAATGCCGCCGTCTCGTCGTCGTAATAGGCGCCGATACCGCTGCATCCTATCCCCAGATAGCCGCTGGCGAGGTAGAGCCTGTGACCGATCATGCCCGCCTTCTGATAGGCCGCCTGATAGTTCGCCGAACCGCTCGTCAGAAAAAAGGTCACCGCACTCTCGCTTCCCAGCGCCTGCTCCAGACAGAGGTAGCCCGCCTTCTGACTGAAATCGCCCTCTCTCAGAAGCTTCCCGTTCAGATAGAGGCCGGGAGCCATCCCCTCGACACGATTGACGACATAGTAGATATGGACCGGCTCGTCACAGTCGCTCAGTATCGGCAGGGAGAGCTTCCCGAGGATCGCATCCAGCGACGCCCTCGAGATCGCTTCGCCCCGAAACTCCCGAGCCGAGCGCCGCTGATAGATCACCTCCTCGAAGCGCCCTGCATCGTACCCGAACGGCACATATCGCCGCTGTGCATGGCATGCATAAAGCGCCAGCGAATCGACATAGGCCGTTTCGATCAGCTCCTCCCGTTCGATCGGGGGATTGATATCGGGCAGCGAGAGATCCAGCCACGAGGCCCGTGCATCCGTCGGCTTGCCTACCATGACCGCCGAGAAAAAAAACTCCTTGTATCCGAATCCGAACGCTTCGTTGAGTGCCGGTTTGTCGAATCGGTAGCGGATATTGGCCGCATGCCCGTAGAGATAGCTGCTCGCTTCGATCGTGCCGAGCCCATGCCCCGCATCGAGCAGACAGTAGCGAAACGCGCGCTTTTTGTACTTCCACGAGGAGCGGTAATAGATCGTCGAAAGCAAAAAGAGAAAGCCCCGCACCATGCGCCTGTCTGAAAAGAGGCTCTCCACCCCCTCCTCCAGGCCGAGACGATGGAGAAGCTTGAGCGCGCTGTTTCGCACATCGAAGTGGTAGATCCCATCCTCGAATCCCGCCACATCCCGTATCTGGATATAGAACTCCACCGGATAGAGCGCACCGGCACTCGGAATCGTCCGCAGATAGTACTCCGTACCCGGATAGACCTTTTTGGCCGTGATGCCGCCGATACGGTAGAGCATGCGGTGCACGGGATCGGCATCGTCGAGTGCGATCATATCGAGAAAGTCGTTGTAGATCTTGAAGGGTACGGGCTGCTTCTCCCACTCCAGATAGTTCGGGTGTGCGCGCACCGACTGCCATGAGTGTCTGGTCGCAGCATGATAGGCGAACATTTACGCTTTCGCCTCCCCTGTTTTATCTTTCACTACCGACAGCATGTAGAGCAGAAAAACTGCACCGCTTCCCGACAGCGCCAGCAGCAGCGCATCACGCATGCCCAGATACTCCCAGACATAGCCGCTGACCAGTGCACCGATCGCACCAAAGAGTGCGACCCCGGCGTAGAAAACACCATAGACCGAGCCTCGGTTGGTCGCGTAGGCTGCGATGTAGGCGCGGTTGGCGTTGAGCGATGTCACGGTGAAGATCCCCAGCAGCGCATAAGCCGTCCAGATCGAGAGCATGCTCCCCTCCAGCAACAGCAGCTGTGCCGCGAGACCGCACAGATAGGCGAATGCCAGCAGATAGCGCACACCGTAGCGGTCGATCAGCTTGCCGATCGGATAACTGATCAGCGTCTGCGTGGCGGTCGAGACGACAAAGAGCAGCGGTATCAGAAAAGTCGCAAACCCCGCACTCTTCGCGCGCATCGTAAAAAAGGCATCACTGAAAAAGAAGAGCACGAAGAGAAAATAGAAGAAGAGTCTCCCGATCACCGCCCTGTCCGCCTGCGTCACCCGAAATGCGTATCCTGCACCCCTCTGTGCCGGAGCGTCCTTGACCAGAAAGGTGACGATGACGACACCGATCACACCGGGCAAGAGCGTCGCCAGAAAGATATTGCGTATGACATGCTCGCTCTGCCCGAAATACCAGAGCAGCCCGAAGACCAGCAGCGTACCGCTCAGCTCTCCCGCGATATCGAGCGTCTTGTGAAAGCCGAATGTCTTGCCCTCCTGACGCTTCCGGCTGTAGAGGCTGATCAGCAGATCCTTGGGGGCGGAGCGCACGCCTTTGCCCAGCCGTTCGACGCCTTTGAGCAGCGCGACGCTTTTGTATCCATGCGTGAAGGCGATCAGCGGCTTGCTCACGGCCGAGAGGAGATATCCGCTGACGACCAGCGGCTTGACGATGCCGTATCGATCGCTGATATAGCCCGATACCAGCCGCAGCGCATAGGAGACAAAGGTCGCCACCGCCACGATAATACCGAGCTTGTCATACCCCTCATGCAGGACCGAGACGACGAAGACCGGCAGTATCGGATTGATCATCGCCGAAGCCATATCGGTGAAAAAACTCACCCACCCCAGATAGAGGACATTTTTGTCGATCTTGCTCACAGTTTGCCCCTTCTGTAGATCGAGACGATCAGCACCGTACCCATCAGCAGCGCGATCATGAAGCCAATCAACCCGAAAATCGGTATCCCGAAGACCAGCGGCGGCATCTTCGCGAACGAAAGCAGCGACGAACCGATCAGCACCGCAGCGATGATGATCGCGATCGAGAGGCGGTTGAACGACTTTTCGATCGAGTGCTCCAGCGCCTCCAGCCCGACATGCTCGAACTCCATCTTGAAGTTGCCGTTTTTGAGCTTCTCTACCAGTTCGCGCATATCGTCGGGGAAATCGGTCACGAAATCGGAGAGATCCTTGGGCAGCTCACCCGCCTTGTGCAAAAAGGCACCGACCGAACGGTTCTCTTTGTAAAAACGCATCACAAAGGGGCGAATCTCTTCGGCCGCGTTGAAGTCGGGATCGAGCTGCTTGCCGACTCCCTCGATCGTGATCAGCGCTTTGGTCAGCAGATAGTTGTCTTCGCGAAAATAGACGCGGTATCTGTTCATCAAAGCGACGATATCGTTGAGCATGTTCTGTATCGAGATATGTTTGAGCGAGCCGTAGAAGTAGGTCGAGATGATATCGCCCATATCTTTGCAAAAGGCGTCGACATGCATGTTCTCGTCTTTGGCTTTGGCGAGCTTGAGGAGGTTGTAGGCGGCCTTCTCCTCTTCGTTTTTGACGATGTAGTAGATCATATCGACGAAGTAACGCTGATCCTTCTGACTGATGCGCCCCATCATGCCAAAGTCGATGAAGGCGATTCTGCCGTCATCGAGCGCGAAGATATTGCCCGGATGGGGATCTGCATGAAAGTAGCGGTTGACAAATATCTGCTCGCACAGCAGGTCGAATCCGATTTTGGCGACGGCATGCGGATCGATACCCTGCGCCTCCAGTGCCCCGATATCCGAGACTTTGACCCCGTCGATATACTCCATCGTCAGGATTCGTCCGGTGGTGAGCGTGTCGTAGAGCCGAGGGACTTTGATATTTGGATTGTGGGCGAAATTTTTGGCGAATCGTTTGAGGTTGAGGGCTTCGATATTGAAATCGAGCTCTTTTTTGATCGTCTTTTCAAATTCGTCGATAACCAGATTGGCATCGTCGATCCCGTACTCCGACAGCCGCTCCCGGAAGAGCGAAGCGATCTGACGCATGATCGCGATATCCGAGGCGATCGTCTGTGTGATATCCGGCTTCTGGATTTTGACGGCGACGATATCACCCTCGGCGAGCCGCGCCCTGTAGACCTGCCCCAGCGACGCCGAAGCGATCAGCTCCAGCTCTCCGTCGAAAAGCTGACCGGCACGCTTGCCGAACTCCTCCAGAAAGACTTGATCGATCTTCGCGAACGCGATCGGCGATACCTCATCCTGCAGCTTCGAAAAGGCCTCCGCCAGCTCCAGCGGGATCAGGTCGGGACGGGTCGAGAGAATCTGGGCGAATTTGATAAAGGTCGGCCCCAGCTCTTCGATCGTCTTTCTGATCCGCTCACTGCGGCTGAGATGCAGAATATCGGGATGAGGCCTGACAAACGGCAGACGGATATGCTTTTCTACCTCCAGCGCGACGACCAGATTCTCGAATCCGTTGCGCAGCAGCACACCGGCAATCTGCTGATAGCGCTCGAGCTGCCTGAAAGTCTCCCGTACTTTCATCCCGCGCGCTACTTCTTCTCTTCGATCGCCTTTTTCAAAGCGGTGATTTCGCGTCTGAGTGCAGCCAGATCCTCTTTGGTAGCCAGCCCCATCTCCTTGAGCTGATGATGGATCTCCTCTTTGATCTTTTTGTCTGCTTCATCCGACTTCTCGGAGATCTCTTTTTTGAGCTTCGAGAGAAACTCCTCCCCCTGCTCTTTGGTGATGTCGCCCTGTTTCATCGATTCGTCGATCAGCTTCTCGACCTTCTCTTTGGCGATGAACATCGCACCGAGTCCCATCTTCAACAGATCCTGAGGTGTCACTTTTTCCATTTGTTCTCTCCTTGCATGTGATAGAGAAATTATACTACCTTTAGTATCTGTATGTCAAGGATTTTTATAATCGAAGCTAAAGAGACAGTCCCCTTCGCTACACGAACGCTACACTGCGGTACGGTACAATACGCTACCACCGCATCAGGGAGAAGAGCATGCAAAAAGCGACCAATTTCTGCACCACCGACAGCCACGACTGCTGCAGCCCGAAACCCAAAGGCAAATCACTCTGTCCGCGCTGCCACAAAAGCGCCAAAGGCGTCCTCGCCAAAACCCTCGCCCATCTGCTGAAAGAGGAGACCAGGCGGGGGCTGGAGACACTCGAGGGATTTCACTACTGCAAGAGTCCCGATTGCGAAGTGGTCTACTTCCGCGATCAGACGCTGCTGACGCAACGCGACCTGACCATCACGGTCGGTCTCAAAACCGGCGCCTCCCCTGCCACCCTCTGCTACTGCTTCGGCTGGACG
>CAYLLC010000049.1:0-12715 GCA_964384355.1 uncultured Sulfurospirillum sp.
CTTTCGCTATAATAGCGACAACCAAAGGAGCGACCATGCCAGCAAAAAGATTAGAGCATATCTGCAACCAACTGATCGAAGAGGAGGATCTCACCCTCGAATCGGAGATACTCGAATCGATCGCGCAAAGCGGGATCGCCGTCGATATCTCCGACGAACCGCCGGTGATCAGGATCTTTTCGGATGCCAGACTCTCCCTCTCCGACATCATCCCGATCATGCATGACTTCGGCTTTCGCGTCACCAGCGAAGTGACATTTGCCGTGACACCGGAGCGCAAAACGCTCTACATCACCAAACTCTATATCGAGTCGAAACACCCTGTGCTGCTTGCGGCACACCGGGCACATATCCGGGAGATCCTGCTGCATGCGCTCAGGGACCGCAAAAAGGAGAGCTGCGCACTCTTCGCACTCACCTATACCGAAGATTTCAGTCTGCGGGAGATACTGCTCTTTCGTACGCTGGTACATTACGAAAACCAGCTCGTATCGGAATTCAACATCCCCAAAATTCTCGATGTGCTGGTCCGCCACCATGCGATTTCGAAGCGCTTCCTCGACTACTTCTCGATCCGATTCGATCCCGCCCGCCAGGCACGCAAAAAAAGGCTTCAGGAGACGGAAGAGAAGATTCTCAAACAGTTCAAAGATATACGAAACAGTGATGACGACAGAATCCTGAAGCTCTTTTTCCAGATACTCCGACACATGCTGCGGACCAACTACTACCTCGGCAAAGAGAGTATCGCCGTCAAAATCGATGTCGCCAATCTCAAAAACTTTCTCAAAGGGCTCCAGCCCCGGATCGAAGCCTATGTCTACCATCCCGAATACAGAGGATTGCATCTGAGAATGGGCAAAGTCGCCAGAGGCGGGCTGCGCTACAGTAGCCGCAAAGATGACTACCGGATGGAGATCAAATCGCTGATGGCTGCGCAGGAGGGGAAAAACGCCGTCATCATCCCCAGCGGTGCCAAAGGGGGATTTGTGATCGACACCCCCAAAAATGTGCTGAGTATGGAGGATTTCACCCGCTATTACAGTGATTTTATCGATGCCTTGCTCGATCTGGTGGACAACAAATCGGACGACAAAATCATCCGGGATGCAAACATCGTCGCCTATGACGATGCGGATACCTACTTTGTCGTGGCGGCGGACAGGGGCACATCCAACATGAGCGATGTGGCCAACCAGATCGCCAGAGACCGCGGATTCTGGATCGACGACGCTTTCGCCAGCGGCGGCAGCAACGGGTTTCACCACAAAAAGCTCGGCATCACCGCGAAGGGCGCACTCAAATCGGTGGAGCGCTTTTTCATCGAAAAGGGTGTCAACTTTTACGAAACACCCATCACCGTGGTGGGTATCGGCTCGATGGGAGGCGATGTATTCGGCAACGGCATGATCGAGAGCGACCAATTCAAACTGATCGGCGCGATCAGCCATGACGAGGTCTTTATCGATCCCGATCCCGACCCCAAAACCGGCTACGAAGAGCGCAAAAGACTCTTTGGCAGCAGAAAACACAAATGGTCCGACTACGACACAGAGAAAATCTCCGAAGGCGGAGGCGTGTTCAAACGCTCCGATCGCGACATTCCGCTCAACGAGACGATCCGCACGCTGCTCAAAACCCGCCGGGAGACGATGGACGGAGAGGAGCTGGCCAGCGCCCTGCTGAAGCTGCCCGTCGATATGCTCTACAACGGCGGCGTCGGCACCTACATCAAATCCTCCGAAGAGAGCAACATCGAAGTCGGCGACAAAGAGAACGAATATGTCCGCGTCGATGCATGTGATGTGAAGGCTTTTTGTATCTGCGAAGGGGGCAATCTGGGGCTGACGCAGAAAGCACGCTACGAATATGCGCTGGGCGGGGGCAAAATCCATCTCGACAGTATCGACAATGCCGCGGGTGTCAACACCAGCGACCATGAAGTCAATCTCAAGATCATCCTCAACGCCCTCGTCGCCAAAAACTTCATCACCCCGCAAAAGAAACATGAGACACTCAAATCACTGACACCGCATGTGGTCAACAGTGTGCTCTGGACCAACTATTTTCAAGCACTCGCCATCGCGTTGGAGCAGAAGCGGTCGGCCGATAAACGCGATGCCTTCATCACCGTCGTCAATCTGCTCGAAAACAGCCTCGATGTCTTCAAGCGGCGCTTTTTCAACTTCCCCAAAGATGCCAATATCGACGAAGTGCTCGACAAAAAGGGCCTGATCATCCGTCCCGTCCTCTCCGTCATACTGCTCTACGCCAAAATCTTTCTCAAAAAGATTCTCAACGAAAGCGACCTCTTCGAGAACCGGACCTTCTTTCAGAAGTATCTGTTCAAATATTTTCCCAAAGAGTTCGTCACACTCTACGAAGATGCGGTGCTGAACCACCCTCTGCAAAAAGAGATCATCTCCATGATCATCGCCAACAAAATCATCGATCAGTACGGTGCGACTTTTCTGAGTGACTATGAGACACTGGGGGAGGAGAAATTTCTGCTCAAGATCAAAGCCTACCTCATCACCAATCAGCTCTACGATGCCAACGATGTCCGATTCGAAATATACCGAAACGACTACAAAATCCCCGTACAGAAGCAGTACCGCATGCTGATGGAGATCGAGGAGAAGATCGAATACAATATCAAATGGATGCTGCGCACACTCAAGCCCGAAGAGTTCTGCTTCGAAACGATCCTCGACTACAAAAGTGCGATCCAGAGCATCACCGAAGAGATCGAGATACCGACACAGAGTGTCGTCGCCGACAACGATACGATCAACCGCTTCTTCTCGCAAATCAACTATCTCAAATTTGCGACTGCCGTCATCAAGACCACCAAACAGACCGGTGTCCCTTTCAAGCGGTGTGCGCTGCTCTTCTTTCAGATTCTTCAGGAGTTCGAGATACCGCTTCTGATCGAAAAGATCGAATCGGTCACGATCACCCGCCCCAACGAATCGGTCCTGCAGGAGCAGCTGCAGATGCTGCTGGAGTCGCTGCTGACGGAGCTGACGACGGATCTGCTCTCCTACCAGCGCAGCGGCGAAGAGAACCGCCAGACGATCGCCCACTATCTCGAAGAGAAGCAGTTCGATTTCAAAAAGTACAAGACGATGCTCGCACATCTGAAAAGAGATGAAAATATCCGTATCTCCGATCTCTCCGTCATCGTCAACCATTTTCTCCTGATCAGGAGCTGAGACCGATGCTGAGATTTGTCGCGCTGATACTCCTCTGGACGACGCTTTTGCATGCGGTGGAGGATTTTGCCTATAGCATGCATATCAGCAATCCGCGGCCCGTCGTCAAAGAGGCGGTGATCCTGACACTGGAGCTCAATCAGACCAGGACGGGCAATGTGATGCGTTTTGATTTCTCGATGGCGAACAGTGACGATTATCAGACATCGCTGCTCGAAGAGGATGAGAAACAGGATGCCCGTAACCGCACCCATATCGTGATCAAATATGCTATTTTCCCGCTGCGGCCGAAGCATCTGGAGATACCGCTGCATGTCACCGTACAGCAGGCATCTCCCGAAGAGCTCAAAAAATTCGTCACGGGTTCGGCCGACGAGCTCACTTATCTGCGCACGACCGACAGGCGTTATCCGCTCCCGACTCTCAAGCTGGATGTCTCCCCCGTCCCCCGGGCAGCGAAAATAGTCGGTGATTATCGTCTCGATTTCAGCGCAGATACCAACCATACGATAGCAAACCGGCAGATCGATCTCACCTATACCCTCAGCGGGAGGGGATACAAGAGTGACATAGATGCGCTTCTGCCGCCTATACCAGGTGTCGAGAGGTTCCTCGCGACAGAGCATTTCGACAACAAGCTTTTTCACAAGAGCGTCTATCACTATGCGCTTATTCCACACAAAAGCTTCACGATTCCTGCGATCGATATACCCGCCTACAATCCGCACACCGGGCATCTCTATCACATCACCGCACCGAAGATGCCAATATCGGTGACGAAGCCGATACCGCATGCACAGACAAAGACCTCCGTCATTCCAAATATCTCTCTGTACGCTTTGAAAGAGATTTTCACCGCGTTTTTGGTTTTTGCGGCGGGATTTTTGACTTTTCATATCATGAAGCGCTACCGAAAGCGCAGGGAGAGCACGCTGCCGTCACAACAATCTCTCATGAGGAAAATCAAAGATACCAAAACACACAAGGCATTGTTGCAGCTGCTTTTAGCCGAAGATAGCGAACGATTCGCCGGGGAGATAGAACGCCTCGAAGAGATACTCTACCACCGCAAAAGCGTTCCGCTCTCGCGTCTGAAAAGAGAGATCGAAAGAAAAATAGCGGCGCAAACGGAAAAGTTTGATATTTAAAAATTAAATTTTCTATCTAATTATGAAGTGCGTAAAATCAAAACAGCATGACAAATTTTCCCGTATTTTCTCTGTGCATAAGTTTCGTTTATACTGTATTGGGATATAATTATAGCGTTATATATAAATTTTTATTATCTTTTAGATAATAGTTATAAGGAGGACTTATGAAGTTAGGCTTTTTAGTAGACCTCGACCTTTGTATGGGATGCAAAGGGTGCGAGGTAGCTTGTAAAGTTGAAAATGAAGTGCCTGTCAGCTCATGGCGACTTCGTGTCAAGTATGTGGATCAGGGAACCTTCCCGAATACATCCAGAACATTTACACCTCTGAGATGTAACCACTGCGAATCGGCACCATGTGAAAGGATCTGCCCGGTAAGCGCACTACACTATCTCGAAAACGGTATCGTCAATATCGATAGTGCACGGTGTATCGGTTGTGCGGGTTGTATCATGGCGTGTCCATACGGTGCGATCTATATGGATCCGGAAACCAATACAGCCGATAAATGTACCTACTGTGCGCACAGAATCGAAGGCGGTCTGATGCCGGCATGTGTCGTCGCATGTCCTGTCGAAGCGAATATCTTCGGTGACCTCGACGATCCGATGAGCAATATCAGCCGCTATATCAGTGCCGACAAGCGTGTCCAGGTCAGGAAGCCAGAGAAAAACACCAAACCTAAGCACTTCTATGTCGGCGGCGGTCAGGCACAGCTCAACCCACTCGCAGCGAAACGCGAAGAGGGATACAATCTCTTCAACAACATCACGCACCTGAAACACATAGGAGGACACCACTAATGCATGCAGAAACAATCAACAATGCAATCGTTACGATGGATGTCGCGCTACCCGGTATCGTATGGGGATGGATGATTACCCTCAACCTCTGGGCCAAGAGTATCGCGACGGGTTCTATTCTGGTAGGCGGCTATCTGCTGGCAAGATATGGAGAGGATAACCTCAAGGGCCTGAAAAACATTCTGCCGATCGTGGCGTTTGTATTTCTCAATATATTCCTGCTCTTTACGCTGCTCGACCTGCATCAGCCGTTTAGAATGGTCAACATCTTCTTCCATCCTCACTTCACCTCCGCGATTACCGTAGGTGCCTGGATGGCGACCGTACTGACAGGTATCATCGCACTGATGGCATATCTGGTCATTTTCAAAAAACAGACCGACGGTCTCTACAATACGCTGCTCAAAGCGGCAGTCGTCCTTGCGATTCCCGTCACACTCTACACCGCAGCGATTATGGGCGAAGCGAGTGCACGCGAGCTTTGGCAGACACCTGCCGAGCTGATTCAGATGGCGCTGGCCGCATTTGTCGCCGGTTCTGCCGTACTTTCGTTTTTCAGCGGATCATGGAGCAAAGAGAGCAGAAGAGACCTCGCGATCATTCTTGCGACGGCGGCATTCCTCTCATTCATCATGTATATGGGTGAATACTACCTCTCCTTCAAATCCGAAGAGGCTGAAGCGACTCTGGCATATGTTCAGGCAGGCGGTTCAGAGCATGTACTTTTCTGGATGGGTCAGGTTATCGGCTATATCCTGCCGTTTTTCATCGCGATCGGTGCTATCAGGAACGGAAACGGTGCCACTCTGAAATTAGCAGCGATATTAGCGCTTATCGGTCTGTTCATCGCCAAACATGTATGGCTGATCATACCACAACTTTTACCGTTAAGTTAAGGAGGAACATAGAAAATGTTTTTAGAAAGTAGAAGAAATTTTTTAAAGGGTACTGCATACGGTGTAGCGGGTGCCACGGTAGCGGCAGGTGTTTTCTCCTCTGTAGTAGCTGACGAAACAAAAGAAGAGACAAAATTCACGCCGACACCGGACAATCTCAATTTTTACCCTTCACAGAGTGAGTGGGACAGCTTCAAGGAGCTGGACGGTGACGACTGGAAAAGAGGCGGTACGGAAAGAAACGGCGTACAATCCGAAGATAACCCCGACGGTATCCTCGTACACGATTATACGATCGTACCCACGGCATGCAGCAACTGTGAAGCAGGCTGCGGTCTGACGGCATGGGTAGACAAAAAGACACTGACCGTCAGAAAATATATGGGTAACCCTCTGCACACCGGTAGCCGCGGCAGAAACTGCGCCAAAGGTTACGGTGCTATGAGTCAGATGTACGATCCCGATCGTATCCCCTTCCCTATCAAGAGAGCTCCGGGCTCCAAGCGCGGTGACGGCAAATGGATCCGAATCACATGGGATCAGGCGCTCAAAGAGATCGGACAGAAGATGCACGATACGCTCAAAGTGGGTGACGAACTCTCCAAAAAGTACATCATGTATCATGTCGGTCGTCCGAACGAAAACGGCTTTACCGGTCGTGTCCCTGCGATGCTCGGCGTAGACGGCTCCGACTCGCACACCAACATCTGCTCCGCCGGTGCGCGTGAAGGCTCTATCCAGTGGGCGAACGATGACAGAAACTCTCCCGACTGGGCGAACGCCAAACTGATCTTCCTCCAATCCTCGCATGCGGCTGACGCAGGGCACTACTTTCAGCAGTCTGCCGGCTATATTGCAGATGCGAGAAGAAACGGTGCGAAGATGGTCGTCATCGACCCGAGACTCTCCAACTCTGCAGGTATCGCAGATCTGTGGATCTCTCCATGGCCCGGTACCGAAGCGGCACTCTACCTGCACCTGGTCAACCGCGTACTGAACGAGAAGAATCTCAACGGTGATGATCTCGTAGACCATACCTTCATGAAACAGTGGGTCAACTGGGATCGTCTGATGGCTGACGACGAATATCTCAAAAAGATGCTTGAATATGGCTACATCAAATCGATTCCCGAAAAGAGAGACTACCCTGCCTTTGTCGAAATGCTCAAAGAGATCTATGCACCTTATACCAAAGAGTTCACGATCAAAGAGTGTAAACTCGAAGGTCAGGAAGACAAACTCGACGAGCTCTTCAATCTGATCGTAGATGCCGGTCCGAGAATCGCGACCTACCTCTGGAGAGCCGGTACGATCGGACACAGAGGCGGATGGATGAACACCAGAGCCGGATTCCTCCTGATGGCACTCGTCGGTGCGATGAAGGGTGATATCGGTGGTGTGAGCTGGCACCACTGGCATGAGATCTCCGTCGGCGGTAAAGGTGACAAAGCGACTGTCGCCGGCAAATACCCTGACAAAGTCGATGTCTGGAACGAACTGGCATGGCCACCGGAGTATCCGCTCTCTACCTATGAGATGAGTATGATTCTGCCACACCTCCTCGCAGATGAAGAGTGGCAGAAAAAGTGGCGCGACAAAGGCGTGATGGTGCCTGAGAAACTGGCGGTATGGATCCCGAGAATGTATAACCCGGTCTGGATCAACCCTGACGGATTCCGCTGGATCGATATCCTCAAAAACGAGAAAAAGATGGAGATGACCCTCAACCTCTCTCCAACCTGGAGTGAGACCAACTGGTTCTGCGACTATGTTCTGCCGGTAGGTCTGGCGGGTGAGCGACACGATCAGCAATCTTCACCGACCAAGCCGGAGCGTTGGACCGCCTTCAGACAACCTGCACTCAGAGTGACACTCGAGAAGATGGGATGGAAACCGAAAAGACCGGAGAGAGCGACGCTCGAAGCACACATGAAAGCGGGACTCGGAGAGATCTGGGAAGAGAACGAATTCTTCTTCAACCTGCTCTACTACCATGTCGATCCGGATGGAAGCCTCGGTATCCAAAAATATGCCGCAAGCAAAAAAGATCCGTCCAGACCGGTCACCATCGCAGAGTATTACGATGCGGCGTTCAGCCTGCTGCCAAATCTGCTCTCAGTAGCAAAAGCAGAATACCCCAACAGCGAGTACCCATGCTATGAGTACATGAGAGACCATGGTGCGTGGACCGAAGAGACCAACATCTACAAACCGCAGGAGAGAGAGCTCAAGATCGACAAGAAAAACAAAACGATCACGGCACATGGACATACCTACAAAGCGGACGAAGTCAAACAGGACGACTTCGGTGTGCTCTGGGCCGAGCATGACGGCAAAAAGCACTCTATCGGTGTAGAGGTAGACGGTAAATTTTATCAAGGGTTCCATACCCTCGACAAAAAACTCGACTTCTATGCAGACTGGTTTGCAAACGAGTGGAAATGGCCTGAGTACGGTATACCCATCTATCCGAGAAACAAAGGCGAGAGAAAGAAGATGATTCACCTCGTCACACAGGTACACCACGACTATATGGAGAAAGAGAACGAGTTCGCACTCAATACGATCTACAGACTCTCTTACAATATCCATACCAGATCGGTCAACTCCAAGCACCTGATGGAGATCAGCCAGAACCACAACCCGGTCTGGATCTATACCAAAGATGCAGAGCGTCTGGGTATCAAAAACCGACAAGCCGTCAAAGTGCGCATCGTCGATACGCTCAGCGGCCTGGAGAGCGGATACTTCATCGGTATGGCGATCGTCACGGAAGCGACACGACCCGGCGTACTGGCATGCTCACACCATGCAGGACGCTGGAAAGTCAAAAATGCCGTCTCTATCCCGGGCTTCAAGCACAAACTGGGAGTCATGGGTGTCGGTGCGCCGCTCTATGAGATCAAAGACGACGGTACCGAAGCGACGATGACGGCAAAAGGCGGCATCAAGCCGATGAAGCCTTGGCAGTTCAAAGAGTACAACAAAGATCTCGACAATATCTGGTGGGATGGCCTCACCGGTGCATGGCAAAACGCCGTCGCGCCTGTACACCCCGATCCAATCGCGGGTAACCACGGATGGCACCAGAAAGTCATCCTGGAAAAAGCGGGTGAAAACGACAAAATCGGCGATATCTATGTCAACTACGAGAACAACTTCAAAACATTCCAGATTTGGAGAGATACGCTGACAAGACCATTGGCTGCGGGCGACAAACTGAGACGCCCAAGACACATGAAGCGTCCGGGAGCGAAGCTTTCAGACAAAGCTTATTCGATTTCGATAAAATCGTAACACTACTCAGGAAGGAGGCTCTCCTCCTTCCACACCTATCCTAAACACAAGAGGAATCACATGAACCAAAGATTGACAGACACGGAACAGAGAGGATTTTTTTATGCTCTTTATTCGAGACTATTTATGAAAGAGGTCGATACAGATTTCTTGAAGACACTCGAGCACAAAGATATAAAAGAGTTCTTTCCCAATCTCTACGACTGGGATCTCTATCAGACACTGCCCAAAGATGAACTGATCGATAGACACCTCAATGTCGACTTTGCGGAGATATCCCTGATCAATCTGATCCCCTATGAGACATTCTACACCAGAGAGGACGGCATGATCGAGAGTGGCGGAGACAACCCTATCTACCAGTTCTACGAAGAGTTCGACTATATCGTCGAGAAGGATGTCGCCAGAGTCGTTTCACCCGATCATATCGGCGTCGAGCTGGAGTTTATGTATATGCTCTGTGATGCGGAAGCCAAAGCACTCAAAAACAGCGACGAAGTGGCAGCCGACGAGCTGAGAGCAAGGCAAAAATCCTTTATCGAAAAACATCTGATGCAGTGGGCACCGCTCTATTTCATCAATGTCAAAAACGAGGCAGAGACACCGCTCTATCATGACGGTGCGATGACCGGACTGGAATTCCTGCTCAACGACAACGAATACCTGCATGCATAGTCTCAAAATAGATCTTGGCAATTGCGTCAGAGTCTACGCCAAGGACTCCACCTGCACCAAATGTGAAGAGATCTGCCCGCATCAGGCTATCTCCTATGCCGAAAACAATGTGCCTCTCGTCAGTGACAGCTGTACAGACTGCGGCGGGTGCCTCGGTGTCTGCCCTACAGAGGCGATCTCACTCAAGGCATTCGATACGCTTGACTTCATCTTCACATTTCTCGAAGCGCAGGAGTCGCTGATCAGCTGCAAAAAAAACGTCCCCTGCCTCGCCTCACTCAGTGTAGAGCATCTGATCTCACTGGCTCTGCTTGGAGAGACATGCACCCTCGATCTCGGTCATTGTGCGACATGCGAGATCAAAGAGCCGCTCTTTGCACAGATAGAAAAAAATATCGCCGAAGCCAATGCATTTCTGGAAAATATCGAGAGCGACAAAAGGATTCAAACCGAGTATGTCGGCTATCAGGAAGAGAGTGAAGAAGAGCCGGATCGGCGTGCATTTCTGAAGCGATTCAGCGTCAAAGGTGCCGTCCAGAGCAAAGCGGAGCTTGAAAAAGCACTCGAAGCAGAGAAAACCGAAATCAGCGAACAGGATACGGCAAATATACGCAAAAAAGAGATTCCGGATAAACGAAAACTCCTCTTTATGGCGCTAAAACGCGCACAGACACCGCAAAGCTACCATACATATATGCCCGATGAGATCTCTTTCACATCAAATAAAAATATCAATGACGATTGCGACAACTGCTCGATGTGCTATCGTATCTGTCCTACCGGCGCACTGCAGAGTGACAAACGACAAACCAAGATCATGTTCGATCCGCTGATGTGCGTCAAATGCGCACTCTGTCATGATGTCTGCGCACCTGATGCAATCACCCTCGCCCCTTACAGTACTCAGGAGCTGTTCGAGCCCAAAATACACGAATTGATCAATTTCAAGGTTGTCCGGTGTGACGAGTGTGCCAATTACTTTACCTATTTCGGCGGTGAAAAGACCTGCCCGAGATGCAAAATAGAAGAGGAGGAGGCGAAGTCGCTATGGGGTATCCAGTAGATCAGATAGGAACGGAGACCAAGCTCTTCTCTCTCATAGGTGCCAACGCCATCGAAAATGACCTCGCACGATACTTCAATGCAGCCTTTCAGGCACTTGATGCAGATTGCAAAATGATGCCGCTGAACATCAGAGAGGATGATCTGGGCTTTTTTCTGCATGGATTGAAAGATTCCAAAATATTCGGTGCGTATCTTGAAGAGGAGTATTGGGAGATCGTCTATAACCTCCTGCAGGAGGGTGACGAAGAGGTACAATTCTGCGGCATCTGCGACACGATCGACATCGTCGATAATCGCTATGCGGTACACCTCACACAGGGAAGGGCAATGGCACAGGCAGTCGATGAAATCGAAAATATATCCGGCAAAACGGTCACTATCGCCGGTGCAACACCCTCCGCAAAAAGTTTTCTCTATCATCTTCGCAGCTACGAGCCGGCCAAATTGATACTTGCGAATGATATCGTAGAGGAGTTGCTTGCTATGGCATCGATTATACCTGAAAATATCTCGCATGATATTGTCCGCATACAGAATAATTATCTGGATGAAAAGAGCGATATCGTATTCAATTTTACGGAAGGTCCACTCACATGCGAAACGAAACACCATTTTGATTTTCACAACATGAAAGATCAGATTATGACACATACTGCACAAATAAAAGCCAAAGAATGGAGCGAATAATGGAAGATATCAAAAATCTAAGAGCAGAATTCGACAGACTGCGCAAACAGAATCAGGAGTGCGAAGAGGGCTGCGATACCGATCTCGATGAAGAGTTTCCCGATTATATTGTAGAGATTACGACAAAGATGCTCTCTCCCGCACGCTGTGGGGTCTATTTTTCAAAAAAAGACATCAGGGCTATAGGGCTCGAGTGTGGGGAAAAAATCGCCCCAAAACAACGGCAGCGTATGATTACGGATATCCTCAAAAGTGTCTTTACCGTGGAAGAGATGCAGAAACTGTTCGATGTGATGAAAAACCATGTAGATATCAAAATATCCTATTATGATGAACTCTCTTCAAACTTCCCGGCATCGAAAGCCTACTTCGATACCCACAAATCAAAAGCCAACAGATTCAAAAAGATGCTCGATCGTATCCTTGAAGACAACAGAGAGGCGCTCACCTCATAATTTGCGATATACCTCTATCGCTTCTTCGATACTCTGTTCATCGAAGACTTTGATTCCATGCTTTTCCAAAAGAGCGGTCGTCACACCGGCACCCTCTTTCAGCGTGCCGCTGAAAGTTCCATCATAGATCATCCCCGAGGAACATGATGGGCTTTTGGATTTCAATATCGCTATTTTGATGTCGTGTTTTCTTACCAACTCAAGAGCCCTGTACGCCCCTTGCAAAAATGCATCTTTGACGGAAACACCATCTGTTCTCAATATATCCGCTTGACCTTTTAACACCTCCATACCGTCTCCATGCACAATTTCAGCAGGCAATCTCGGTACCGGCAAACCGCCATCGACTTCAGGACAAACAGCAATAATACGCCCTTTTTGATACAAATCATGTAAGAGAGCATTGACAGGTTTTGCCACACCATCATAACGCACACGCTCACCAAGCAGACATGCAGAAACCAATATTTT
>CAYLLC010000050.1:0-12527 GCA_964384355.1 uncultured Sulfurospirillum sp.
TTTGTGCTATGATGCAATTTCGAATAATCATGAAAGGAACTTATATGGAACAACTACCAAACTGCCCCAAATGCGGCAGCGAATATACCTACGAAGATGGCCCGCTGCTGATCTGCCCCGAGTGCGGGTACGAGTGGAGCAAAGAGGCGGCAGAAGCTGAAGAGAGCGGGCTTGTCGTCAAAGATGCCAACGGCAATATCCTGCAGGACGGCGATACGGTCACCGTGATCAAAGATCTGAAGGTCAAGGGAAGTGCATCGGGTATCAAAGTGGGTACCAAGATCAAAGGGATTCGACTCGTCGAAGGCAGCGACGGTCACAATATCGACTGCAAAGTGCCGGGTGTCGGGGCGATCAAACTCAAGCAAGAGTTCGTCAAAAAGGCGTAATGTGCGAGGCGAAGCGTTCGACGCTTCGCCTCCTCTGTCTCGACTACTTCAGCTTTCCGTTGCCATACTCGCTGTAGAGATACTCCACGATAAGTTTCTGATCCTCTTTCGAGATCGGTGCTTTGAAGGCATGGACCATCTTGTGCACCTTCTCTTCCCAGAACGCCCTGCTCTGCTGCCCCTGATTGAGCACATAGCCGAACGAGTGGCATGTGAGGCAGTTGGCCTGTACGGCATCGAAATGTTTGCCCATCTTGATCGGAAACGCGATATAAGGGACTTCGATATCCCCTTTCACCTGCGCCGAGGCGACACCGAGTGCCGCGATCAGTCCGAACGCTATCTTTTTCATCATCTCATCTCTCCTTATACGACCGTGACATCGACGACATCGACGCCGTTGTATTTGTATCCGCCTGCATTCCAGCCGATCTCTTCGGCCATCGGCTGTCGCTCTCCGGCGTGGTTGGTGGCTCGCGCCATGATCTGCATCTTGCCGTGTACCGTCGGCTTGAAAGCGTAGCGAAAGGTACGATAGGCGTAGCGCCCCTCATCTGCACCCAGCTGCGCCGCTTCCCAGCTCTTGCCGCCGTCCAGAGAGATCTCTACCTTCTTGATCCCCGCACCATGGTCGAAGGCCACACCGCGCACGACGACATGCGAATTGTGGTAGAGCTGCATGCCCGGTGCCGGATAACCGATGACCGATTTGACGTTCATCTTGGTGATCGGTTTGGTTTTGACCTTTTCACCCGGTTTCTGGCTCTCGGTGGCGTTGTCGGGTACCCGATAGGCGTAATCCATGAAGAAGAGGTGCTGATACTCTTTGGTCACGGTCAGGCGGCTGAGCATCTTGACCCAGCTGTCGGAGTAGTATCCGGGGATGATCAGACGCACGGGATAGCCGTTGAGATAGGGGAGATCCTCTCCGTTCATCTCATACGCCACGATCACATGGTCGCCGATCTCGTCCAGATGGAGCTCTCGCACGAAGTTGGGCGTCTTGTAGTAGGCGGCTTTCTCTTCACCGTTGAAGCCGACCCACTCGGCGCCCTCTTTGAGTCCGGCACGCTCGAGGATATCGCGCAGGCGCACCCCTTTCCACTTCGCGCATCCCATCGCGCCGTTGCCCCACTGGATACCGCCGGGGGTCGGCTTGAACGCGCTTCTGCCGTTTCCGCCGCACTGCAGCACCGCCGATACGGTCACAGGCTCGAAATCGCTCTTGAGCTGATCGAGGCTGATGGAGAGTGGGTGATCGACCTCGCCATCCACTTTGATGCTGTATTTGGCCGGATCGATATGGGTCGGGATATCGGGCATATGCCAGCGGACGAAGAAGAGATCGTTGGGCGTATGGGCACAGGTGAAGTACTCTTTGGGTGTCTCCAACAGAGGCGGCCGATCCGAATAGGTGATCAGCGGGCGCTTCTCGGGAAAGGGGATATCGGAGACCTTGCGGTTCTCTACCGGTCTGCCGACCGCTTCTGCATCGGTGGCGAAAGCCGCCGCACCCGCCACACCGGCGAGGGATGTCTTGAAAAAATCGCGTCGTTTCATCGCTGCTCCTGAATTGTGATGCAGAGATTATAGCCGCTTTGGTTAGATTTGTAAAATATATTATTTTTGATATAATGATTGATATTTTCAATAAGGAAAACGGTGTGACCCTCCGCGAACTCGAACTCTTCTATGCCCTATGCGAGATACCCCATATCTCACAGCTCGCCCGTGAAATCGGGATGAGCCAGTCGGCCATCTCTCTGGCGATCAAATCACTGGAGAAGAAGCTGGGAGAGCCCCTCTTCGACCGTATCGGCAAGCAGATACTGCTCAATGCCAGAGGGCGCTTTTTCTACCGACAAACCTACCCCCATTTCCTCGCCCTGAAAGAGGCGCAGCGTCACTTCCAGGAGCAGCAATTCTCAGGCACGCTTCAGATCGCCTCCAGTAAGACGATCGGAGACTATATCACGCCGCAGATCGTCTACGACTTCCGATCGCTGCATCCGGGAGTGGAGATCGAGCGGCGCACGCGCAACTCCGAGCAGATCATACACGATATCCTGGAGGGCAGTATCGATCTGGGCTTCATCGAGACCGAATGCAGCGAACCCAAAATCATCAAAGAGCATCTGCGCACGGACAGCCTCGTCGTCGTCACCTCCGACCCCAAAATAGCCGCCTCGCCATGCTATGTCGATCAGCTCTTCCACAAAAAGTGGCTGATCAGGGAGAAGGGATCGGGTACGAGAGCGCTCTTTTTGCAGCGGCTGGGGGCGCTGGCAAAGGAGCTGGAGATCTTCATGGAGTATTCGGAGTTCGGTGAGATCAAATCGCTGCTGCTGCACAATCCCGAGACGATCACCTCCATCTCCCGTATCGCCGTCGCCGACGAGCTCGCACGGGGCCAGCTGCATGAAGTCCCGCTGATCAACCTCTCCTTCGAGCGCGCCTTCTATCTCGTCTACCATCGGGAGACCTACCGCAGCCGGCTTTTCGAAGCGTTCACGGAGTTTGCAAAGAGATCGGTAAAAGGGGAAGAGGGATAAGAAGCGGCGAAGCCCGGAGGCTTCACCCGATCATGAGGAGATGACTAGAAGATCCCTTTGGATTTCCAGTATTGGCGGATCATATCTTTGGTCTCTTTGGGAAGCGGTACATATCCCAGATCGGTCGCGATCTTGTCGCCGTTTTTGTAGGCGAAATCGAAGAATTTGGTCACTTTTTTGTTGGTATCGACTTTCTCCTGAGCCAGCAGGATGAAGGTCGCTGCGACGATCGGATAGGAGGTTTTACCGTCTGGATAGGCGATCAGCGCATAGAAGTCGTTGTCCGGTGTCCATTTGGCATATTTTGCCGCATCCTGGAAGGATTTGAGCGTAGGCAGGATGTATTCGCCCTCTTTGTTCTCTACCTGTGCCGCAGGGAGTCCGAGCTTCTGCTTGTAGGAGTACTCGATATATCCGATGGAGTATTTGGTCTGCTCGATATTGGCGGAGACTCCGGAGTTGCTCTTGCCGGCGACGACATTGGCGTTCCAGTTGGGTTTCTTGCTCGCTTTGAAATCGGCTGCATCGATTTTGGAGAGGTAGTAGGTGAAGTTGTAGGTGGTACCCGATTTGTCCGCACGCACCGCTACCGTGATCTTCTCATGCGGGAGTTTCAGATCGGGGTTGACGCTCGTGATCGCTGCATCGTCCCAATATGTGACTTTTCCGCTGAAGATCCCTGCGATCGCTTTTTCGCTCAGTTTCAGCTCGCCGTCTTTGACGCCGGGGATGTTGTACGCCAGCACGATGCTTCCTACGACGGTCGGGAACATGTAGAGTTTGTTCTTTTTGAGCGTTTTGGGCTTGAGGGGCTTGTCGCTGCCGCCGAAATCTACCATACGCTTTTTGATCGACTTGATACCGTCGCCCGATCCGGTCGGCGTGTAGTTGACCTTTTCACCCGTTTTGGCGTAGTAGGCTTTGGTCCATGCCTGATAGACAGGCCCGGGGAAAGAGGCACCGCGTCCCTGCAGTTCACCCGCGAAGAGTGTCGTAGCCGCCACGGAAGCGGCAAGTGTCAAAGTCGCTATTGTTTTGAGTTTCATCATAATCTCCTAAATTTTGTAATTCAGAAGTGAGTATAGAATAATTTGATTACATTTCGGTTACAAAAAAGAAGCAGAAGAGAGGGTGTCGGCACGCTGCAACATGCCGACACCGAAAAAGAGGATTGGTTTAGAAGTCGCCGCTGGCCGCTTTGTCCTGCGCCGCATAGATCGTATCTTCGACGGACTGTGCCATCTTCAGCATCTCGGGCGGAAGCGGTTTGCCGCCGTGGATCATCAGTCCCATATCCATCGTGATCAGCCATCTGTCGCCGTTCTCATCCTCACGCAGCATGATACGGCACGGCATGAATGCACCGTACGCCATGGAGTAGTTGAGGAACTTGTCTGCAATCGGTCGGCTGCAGATAGAGAAGATACGCGTATATTTGGTCTTTGGACCGCCTTCGCGCAGTGGCGTCCCGTCAAACATCGTCACATCGCCGACCAGTTGCATGTTTCCGTCACCGGCGACACTCTCGATCGTATCATGGATATCTTCGTTGGTGACATCCGGCTTGACTTTGACGATTCTGACCATTCCATCCGCGGCATTACCCGTTTTGAGTACGGTACCGAACATATTCATGTAGAGTGGCATCGCCTTGGAGTCGAGGCTCGCAGCCGAACCGATCAGCCCTCCGAACTTCACACCCGCAAAGAGCAATCCCGCCACAACCAATGCTCCGATCAGCATCAACAGACCTTTAATAAAACCCATCATGTTCCTTTATTCGTTTTTTTTATAATTTACATCGCTAATTCTAACCAAAACTATCTTTGATAAATTTTAAACGGGCATAACTTTTTTTTATGCTTTTGCACACATGCCGCTTTTTGACACATTCGGATATTTTATGCACTACACACTCGCTCCACACAAAAACCCTATCATTTTCACCATATACCAGATCAGAAAGGAACCAAAATGAACATGAAAAAAATCGCGATCATACCACTTCTCTCACTGCTGACACTCAGCCCGCTCGCAGCTGACGGCATGCAGTGCGGTGCAGGCAAATGCGGCAGCTCCGCCAAAAGCGGCGGTACCGACAAGCGGCTGATGGACCGCATGCAAAAGGACGGATATAGACTGATACTCTCCTCCGACAAACCGCTCACCACCGGCAACAACAAAATCGCCGTCACCGTCACCAGAGACGGCAAACCCGTCACGGATGTCAAAGTCAAGATCAAACTCTTCATGCCCGAGATGCCCGGTATGCCCTATATGGAGTACAAAACGAAACTCAAACCCGAAAACGGAAGATATACCGGCATGATCAATCTCTCGATGAGCGGGACATGGCAGTATCATCTGAAATTCAAAGATGCACAGGGAGCCATCCACACGCTTCGCGGCAGTCTCAATCTGTGATATAATAGCGGTAATCAAGGAAAGGTGATGAAAGTTTTGCTACTCGAAGACGATACGATACTGCATGAGATCATTCTGGAGTATCTGCAGCAGCTCGCATGCGACACCGTCTCCGCATACGACGGCGAAGAGGCGCTCGATCTCGCGCTCAGAGAGAAGTTCGATCTGATGCTGCTGGATGTGCATGTCCCGGGCATGGACGGATTCACCTTTCTGCAGAGTCTGCGCGATGTCAGCGACAATACCCCGGCGATCTTCATCACCTCGCTCAACAGCGGAGCGGATGTGGAGAAGGGGTTCGCCGTCGGTGCCGACGACTATCTGAAGAAGCCGTTCGATCTGCGGGAGCTCAAAGCGCGTATCGACAATATCAAGCGGCGATTTCAGATCGATGCGCGTCGTCTGCACCCGATCGATGCGCACCATACCTACGATTTCTCCGCCAGAGCGATCACCGACGGAGCAGAGAGCCATCACCTCTCACAAAAAGAGGCGGCCGTGCTGGAGTACTTCCTGAAACACCCCGCCAGAGTCATCAGCTTCGAAGAGTTGCTCAACAATGTCTGGAGCTACGAAGACGCCCCCAGCCATGCGACGCTTCGCACCTATATCAAAAACCTCAGAGCCCTCCTCCCCGAAGGTACCATCACCAACATCAAAGGAGTCGGTTATCGATTTCACTAAAGCGGAAAAACGGTCGCTCTTTCGGTTTCTCACACTCTATCTGGGCTCGCTCTTCCTGCTCTTCGCCTTCGTCGCCTACCTCTTCTACCGACTCACCTATCAGTACTATCAGGAGGAGGCGCACCACAAGATGCAGCGCTACGCCCACGACCTCTCCTCCAAAATCATCTTCGCCCACATGAACGGCCGCTACCTCGATCTCGAAAAACTCGCCAGAGAGAGCCCCTACGCTGTCACCTTCTACGACAAAGCGGGCGCATATATCACCGGATCACAGGTCACCGATATCAACCGCTCCAGATCTTTCAGCACCCAAAAGGGGCATCTCGTGCTGATCGACAAAAGCACCTTCGGACATCTCGGGGTGGGTTCGATCCTCATGCAGGACAAGACCTTCGCGGCGCGTGTCGCAGCGGCCCGGCGCGACATCATACTCTGGCTGCTGGTGCTCTATGCCGTCATCTCCGTCATCGGCTATTTTCTCGCCCGCCTCTTCATGCAGCCGATCACGCAGCGGCGCATGCAGCTCGACAACTTCATCAAAGAGAGCACCCACGAGCTCAATACCCCGATCTCCGCACTTCTGATGAGCGTCGACGCCAAGGGCAGCGCAGCGGACAAAAACGACGAACGCATCAAGATCAGCGCCAGACGCATCGCCGATATCTACGGGGATCTGACCTATCTGCTGCTCAAAGAGGAGCAGTTCGACCGGCCCGAACCGATCCGACTGGCCCCATACCTCCATACACGCATCGCAGCCGTCAAACCGCTCGCCGAGAAAAAAGCACTCACCGTCGAAGAGCGCTACACCGACGATCCGACCGTCGTGATCGACAGGGAGAGCCTCACCCGCCTGCTCGACAATCTGCTCAGCAACGCGATCAAATACAACCGTCCCGGAGGCACCATCACCGTCGAGACGAAGGAGCGCAGCCTCATCATCAGCGATACCGGCATCGGCATCGAAAAAGGGTTGCAAAAGGAGATCTTCAAACGCTTCTACCGCGCGACCGACAGCGGTGCGGGATTCGGGCTGGGGCTCAATATCGTCTACAAAATCTGCAAACGCTACGGCATCGCGCTCTCGCTCGATTCAGAGCCGAACCGGGGCACCCGCATCACGCTGACATTCAAAGATTGAACAGGAGAGAAGGACGGCGCACGAGGAGTTGAAAAGCGCCGCCCTGTGAGGAGAAGAGAAGAAAAAATCCTACCAGTTGACTTCGGCAGTCAGCATGTATCTGGTCTGTGCATCGTCGTCGGTGTCCGTATCGGGATCGATATGGAAGATATTGCCGATGAATTTGACATTTTTGTTATAGCTGTATGCCGCACCGGCGATATATTCGTTGCGGGTGATGTCGTTGTCGTTTTTGAAAGTATCGTAACGACCCAGAATCGCCCATTTCGGTGCCGGTCTGTACTCGCCGTTGAGACTCCAGCCGCTGCCGGTTTTGGCGTTGTTCGCTGCGCCCTGATCCCCCGCCGTGACATAGATACCAGCCAGCAGGAATTCAGGCTGGTTGTAGACCGCATGCACGCCGTACCAGACGAAATCTTTGTCGTTTTTGAGGGTCTTGGTGTTGTACTGCCCCAGAAAAGAGATCTCACCGTAAGTATCGTGTGTCGCGT
The DNA here is from genome assembly GCA_964384355.1 of uncultured Sulfurospirillum sp. GTDB lineage: Bacteria > Campylobacterota > Campylobacteria > Campylobacterales > QNZT01 > QNZT01. Next base: position 7,685 of record CAYLLC010000050.1, read on the forward strand.
GGACATGTTTGTTCGCATTGCCGTAGAGCGAAGTGGTCAGTCTCCACTCGTAGGAGAGGCCGTTTTCACCGTCGTTGTCCTTGCCATGATACCCTTCGCCGTTGACGATCGCCAGTTCGCTGGAGAAGTTGGCCGTTTTGGTTTTGAAGTTGATACCTTTGTCGGCGGAGTTGGAGAAGTGCGCGCCGTTTGACTCTTCGATGAAGGTTTTGGCGATACTTCTGTAGAGCCAGCCATGATGCTCTTCGTAGTCGATCCACGGTCTGTGTACCTGACCCATCTCCACACCGGTATCGGGCAGAACATTGTCGAGATAGAGGTAGGCGTATTTGAGTCTTACATTGACTTCACCGCTCTTCTCGTTGTGGGTGTCGAGGGTGATGCGTGCATAATCTTTGCTGTCGTTGAAGTAGGCTTTGACCTGGAGGTAGTTTCTTCTGGTCTCGAAGTAGTCGTCGTCGTTGCCTGTCTCGACATCTTTGTGTACGAAACCGATATAGTGCGTGCCGTTGAACTGCAGGGTCGTCGCCTTGGACTTGACCGTCACATCCGCGCTCAGTGCGCTGCATGTGATCGCAGAGGCTGCCAGTGTAGAGAGTATGATCTTTTTCATTTGCTTCCTTTTTCTGTAGTGTCGGCGTAATCATATTGAAACTTGATTACAAAACGGTTACAAATGAAACAGCGGCAGGACGAGGAAGATATAGAGCAGAAAGATGAGCGAAGAGGAGAAGACCAGAAAGGTGACCACCGTCGGTTTGCAGTCGTAGAGCGCCGCCAGATTGACATTCGTCACCGCCAGCGGTACGACCAGCTCCAGCAGCACGACATTGTAGAGCGTCGCATCGACATGCCACAGATAGAGCAGCGCCAGCGCCATGAGCGGTATCACGGCAAACTTCATCGCCGTGACGAACGAAAAGAGCTTCCAGTCGATCCTGCGGATCTCGACACTGTAGAGATACATCCCGAAGATCGCCAGCTGCAGCACCATCGTCGCGTAGGCACCCATCCGCAGCGGAATCTGCAGATCCGAAGGCACATGCAGTCCCAGATAGTTCCACCCCAGCGCCGCGAAACCGGCCCAGATCGGCGGAAGCCGGAAGATATTGTGCAGCGACTCGCGCATGTCGAAGTTGCCGCGCGAATAGAAGTAGACGCCGACCGTATTGACGAGAAAGACATTGGCCATGTTGATGATACTGGTGTAGATGACGCTCTGCTCACCGAACAGCGCGATCCCCAGCGGTATGCCGAGATTGCCGGTATTGCCGACGATGCTTGCGACCGTAGCGATGGAGCGCTCTTTGCGCCCTGCAAAGAGCATCCGTGAAAGAAGCATGCTGATCGCCAGCGCGATGCCCGTCACCGACAGAAAGAGCAGCGGTGCTTCGATGACGCTGAAATCGATCGGTCGTAAAGTGAGCCCCCAGAAGACCAGCACGGGCTGCAGAAAGTAGATCGAAAAGAGCACGAGCGTCTTCTCATGCAGCTCGGTTTTGAACCGCAGCTTGGCGAAAAAGCCCAGCATGATGAAGAGGTAGATACCTCCGACCGAGAGGAAGATATGCACCGGAGGCCTTTGGTCAGGCGAAGAGTTCCGGATGCTTCTTTTTCATATATTCGACCACTTCGACCATCTCCCGATACCCCATATCGGCATCCTCCTCATCGTCGAATACCGCATCGAGCGCTTCGATGTAGGCTTTGACACCCTTTTCGAGGTTTTTCTCTTTGACCCCGGCAAAGTAGAGCACCGCTTCGAGCATATCGGCCAGATGGATCGTCAGATCCTCCACTTCGGATTTGAGTTGTGCGATTTCGTCATTCATTGTTCTCTCCTATTGTCATGATTTCCTGGATCTGCTCTTTGACCTTCGCATACTCGAACGAATCCCTGAAGCTCTCCATTCTCCCGCCGCTGGCGTTGGCATGCCCGCCGCCGCCGAAAAGTTCCTGCGCTATTTTACTCACATCCACCTTGTTGTTGGCACGCATCGAGATATTTTTGCGCCCGTTGATATCCATAAAAAAGTCGAAATCGGGATTGCGCACCAGAAATTCGTTGCCGATGAGGGAGGTGTTGCCGATCGAGTAGGTCAGAATCCCTTTGTACCCTTTGTAGTGGACCGCCATCTGCTCCTTTTTGGCCGAGAGCATGTCGACGACGAAGGATGCGATCAGATTTTCGAGGGTGTCGTTTTTCTGCAGTGTCTGCAGAAAGTAGCTCTTCTTGATCTGGTGAATCGCATCGTCGAGCGCGATATGGGGATCCGACTCCCCCAGATACCCCATCGCCCGCTCCAGCGAATGGAAGATATAGGCGCTGTTCTCTTCGCTGAAGAGCATGCGGTTGATCTCCCTCGAGCCTGCCACCAGCCGCATAAATACCTTGCCCAGCTCGAAATCGGGGCTCTCGCTCTGCCAGATATCGATCGCGTTGACCACATCGACATAGTGCGCCAGCTCCGCGATGTCGTATCCTCTCTCGAGAAAGTAGTCGTAGGTGATTTTGGTCGCGCAGCGCGTCGTATCGAGATAGTACCAGTCGTAGGTATCGGCGCACTCCTGCCCCGTCTTGTGGTGATCCAGCAGCAGAAGCTCGATATTTTTGGGCGAATGCTCCACCCCTTTGACCAGCTTTTTCGCCTGCTGCATCGTCAGATTGAGATCGGTGATCAGAATCAGATTGTCGTCACTCCCCTCCATATAGATCGTGCGCAGAATCGTATCGATACGGCTGTCGATCTCCGAGCCGTAGTTGGAGTTGTAGTATCGGATATCGTCGAAACAGCGGCGGGTGATCAGCTGACAGCTGTAGCCGTCGAGATCGGTATGCGAGAGATGGTAGACGCGTTGTGTTCGTTTTGGCATGGAGAAAAAAACCTTTCAGATGATAGTTGCATGATCAGAGATCTTCTATGTCGATCGTGCTCAGCACCTCGAATTTCGCCGAGGGATCGACCTCGGCATGCGAGAGCACGACGATATCGAGATTGAATTTTTTAAATATATCCGCCAGCGGCTTACGAAGAGCTGGATCGACGATCAGAATCACCGGCGCCACACCCCGATGCAGCACTTCGGCCGCCGTATCGCTCACCTTCTGCACCATCGCGTTGATCTGCCCGATATTGAGCATCAGTTCACGCAGCCCGTCGCGCTCCTGCAGATGCTCCAGCAGCTTCTGCTCGGTAGGCGCGGCCAGCGTGACCAGCCGAAGCAGGCCGTTTTCGTCTTTGTACTGGTTGGTGATGACCCGCGCCAGCCTCGCCCGCACCTGCTCGGTGATGATGTCGACATTTTTCGTCACCTCCGCCACATCGCTGATCGTCTCCAGAATCGTCAGCATATCCTTGATCGGGATCTTCTCCGAGAGCAGCGCTTTGAGCACCCGCTGGATCAGGCCGACCGAAGCGACCTTGAGGACATCCTCCACCACCACCGGATAGCTCTTTTTGACGTTTTCGAGCAGATCCTGCACATCCTGTCGCGTCAGCAGTTCGTCGGCATACTTTTTGATCAGCTCGCTCAGATGCGTCGAGATCACCGTGGAGGGATCCACGACCGTATAACCGCGCGTGATCGCCTCCTCTTTCTGATCGGCATCGATCCAGATCGCATCGAGTCCGAAAGCGGGCTCTTTGGTCGCGATCCCCTCCATCGGCTCGCTCACCAGACCGTTGTCCATCGCCAGAAATTTGTCGGGATAGACTTCGCCGCTGCCGATCTCCACCCCTTTGAGCAGCAGCTGATACTGCGTCGGCTTGAGATGCAGATCGTCACGGATACGCACCTGCGGAATCAGAAAACCGTAATCGGTCGCGATCTTGCGACGCATGCTCTTGATCCGGTCGAGCAGATCCCCTTTGAGCGCGGGATCGGCCAGACGGATGAGCTGATACCCCAGATCGAGCTCCAGCACCTCCTGCTTGAGGATATCTTCGAGGACTTTGGACTCCTCCTCTCTGGCCTCTTCGGGAGATTTGGGCGTCTCCGCGCCGCCCTCCTCTTCGGCGATCGCCGCTTCGCCCTCTTCTGTGCCGAGCACCGCCTCCGCCGAGTGGCTCATCAGGTACCCCAGCCCCAGAAAGACCAGCCCCACAAACCCGAGCGAAATCGTCGGCAGACCCGGCACAATCGCGAAAAGCAGCAGAATCCCGCCGACGATATAGAGGGTTTTGTAGTCGCTGAGCAGCTGGTTGACCGCGTTGGTCGCGAAGCTGTCGTTGCCCTCCGATTTGGTCGCGCGGGTGATGATGATACCCGTCGCCGTGGAGAGCACGAGTGCGGGCAACTGGCTCACCAGACCGTCGCCGATCGTCAGAATCGTGAAGGTCTGTGCCGAGCTCGCCGCATCCATATCGAACTGAAACATCCCGATCAGAAAACCGCCGATGATATTGATGATCGTGATGATGATACCCGCGACGGCATCCCCCTTGACGAACTTGCTCGAACCGTCCATCGCCCCGTAGAAGTTCGCCTCCTGGATGATCGCTTCGCGCCGCTCTCTGGCGGTCTTTTCGTCGATCAGCCCGGCATTGAGGTCGGCATCGATCGCCATCTGCTTGCCCGGCATCGCGTCGAGGGTGAAGCGCGCAGCGACTTCGGCGACGCGGGTGGAGCCTTTGGTGATGACCATGAAGTTGATCAGTACCAGAATCGTGAAGACGATCGTGCCGATGACATAGTTGCCCCCGACGACGAACTCCCCGAAGGAGGTGATGATGTCGCTCACCGCTTCGGGCCCGGCGTGTCCTTTGGAGAGGATCATACGCGTCGTCGCGATATTGAGCGAGAGGCGATAGAGGGTGATGATCAGGATCAGTGTCGGGAAGGT
>CAYLLC010000051.1:0-12502 GCA_964384355.1 uncultured Sulfurospirillum sp.
TCATTTTATTCCTGCTTCGATGAGATCGTGGATATGGAGTATCCCTTTGATCCGTTTCGCTTCGTCGGTGATGACCAGATGCTGCAGTTTGTTCGCTTCGATGATTTTGAGGGCATCACTGGCGAGCATGTCGGCATCGGTGAGGTATCTGGGGTTTTTGGTGGCGTACTGTTCGGCTTTGGCATCGAGTGAGAAATCTTCCCGCATGAGTGCGCGCCTGAGGTCGCCGTCGCTGAGCACACCTGCGAGTTTGCCGTTTTCTTCGATCAGGACATTGCCCAGCCGCCCTTCGCTCATGACGACGATCGTCTCTTTGAGCGGGGTATCGGGCGTGACGATCGGCAGATGGTCGGTGCGCATCAGATCTCTGATCTTGACGAAGAGCATCTTGCCCAGACTGCCGCCGGGGTGGAAGGAGGCGAAATCCTCTTTGCGAAATCCGCGCTTTTGCATCATGCAGACCGCCAGCGCATCGCCCAGCGCCATCGTCAGTGTCGTCGAGGAGGTGGGTGCGACGCCCAGCGGGCATGCTTCGCGGGTGACGGCGATGGGGATCAGTACATCGGCGTATCTGCCCAGTGTCGTGTTGCGGCTCTTTGCCATCGCGATGAGGGGGATATCGAAGCGTTTGATATGGGGGAGGATCTTGGTCAGCTCTTCGCTCTCTCCGCTGTAGCTGATCGCCAGTACGGCATCGTCGGGGCCGATCATGCCCAGATCGCCATGCAGCGCTTCGGTCGGATGGAGAAAAAAGCTGCTCGTGCCGGTACTGGCGAAAGTGGCTGCCATCTTGCTGCCCACCAGGCCGCTTTTGCCTACGCCGGTGATGATCAGCTTGCCTTTGATGCGGTCGATCAGCCCGACCGCTTCGGCGATTTCGTCGCCCAGAGCGGATGCGGCGCGCACCAGCTCCTGTGATTCGGTCGCGAGGACCTGTCGTGCTATCTGTGTGAAATCCATCTCTTCCCTACATGATGAAGACAGTCGGTACGATTGTCGGATACTTTTTGTAGGTACGGAAGATATGTTTGCGCAGTACCTGCCGCAGGTTGTTTTCGACGATTTTCGGATCTTCGAGCTGTTCGGGTTTGGCGTTGATCAGGAACTGGTCGAGCAGATCTTCCATCTCTTTGCTGAAGGCTTTGTCCCGTTTGTCCGGGACGATACCGTAGGTGCGTACGACCGGTTTGTTGATCAGCTTCTTGGTCTGCTGGTCGATCTGTACGACGAGCATGACGATACCCGCTTCGGCGAGATTCTGTCTGTCGATGACGACATCGTCGTCGATCTGTTTGTTGATCTGGTTGTCGATGTAGGTTTTGCCCGCTTTGACGCTGCCCACCTTTTTGAGGCCGCGCTGGCTCACTTCGATCTGCTCGCCGTCGCTCATCAGATAGATGTTGCGCGGATTGACGCCGCATGCGATACCGGTCTGGGAGTGTTTGTGGATATGGTTGTACTCACCGTGTACCGGCATGAAAAACTTCGGCTTGACCAGACGCAGCATCAGCTTCTGCTCCTCCATCGCGGCGTGCCCGCTGACATGGATCTCGCTGAAGTCCTGATAAGCCACCTTTGCACCCGCTTTGATCAGGAAGTTGAGCACGCGCGAGACGCTCGCTTCGTTGCCCGGAATCGCTTTGGCGGAGATGATGATCTGATCGGTCGGCTTGATCTTGATATGTCTGTGCTCGTCGGTCGCCATACGGTAGAGCGCACTCATCGTCTCTCCCTGGCTTCCGGTGGTGACGATCAGGACATCTCGGTCGTTGTATTTGTTGACCTCATGCGGGTCGATGAAGATGCGTCGGTCGAGGTTGATATATCCCAGCTCCATCGCGATATCGAGGTTTCGCTCCATCGATCGCCCGATGACGCAGACTTTTCTGTTGTATTTGATACCGTGCTGGATCGCCTGATAGACACGGTGGATATTGGAGGAGAAGGTCGACATGATGACACGCCCCTTCGCCTGGGAAAAGATCTTGTCGAAAGTCGGCCCGACGGTGCTCTCGCTCTTGGTGATGCCCTCCCGGTAGGAGTTGGTGGAGTCGCTCAGCAGCAGCAGGACGCCCTTTTCGCCGTAGTGGGCGAATCGGTGCAGGTCGGTCGGCATGCCGTCGATCGGGGTGTGGTCGATCTTGAAGTCGCCGGTATGGATGATCGTACCCGCATCGGTCGTGATCGCCAGCGAAGAGGCGTCGATGATGGAGTGGGTGACATGCATCCATTCGATCTCGAAATCACCGATTTTGTAGACTTTGCGCTTCTGTACGGGGTGAAAGTAGCTCTTGTCCTTTTTGAGGCCATGTTCGTCGAATTTGTTGGAGATCATGCCCAGCGGCAGCGGCGTCCCGTAGATCGGGAATTTGAACTGCTTGAAAAAGTAGGGCACGGCACCGATGTGATCCTCGTGTCCGTGGGTGATGATGACCGCGTCGATCTTGTCTTTGATCTTGTGGATATAGCTGAAATCGGGTACGAGGATATCGACGCCATGCATATCTTCGCTCGGGAAGCTCATCCCGATATCGATGATGATCGCGGAGGTGTTGGTCTCCATGACCATGAAGTTTCCGCCGATCTCACCCAGTCCGCCCAGCGGCGTGATTTTGACGGAGGCGTTGGAGGGCTTGATGTTGTTGTAGGTGCTCAGTGCGTCGGAGCGTACCTGTTTGTTGGCTTTGATCGCATCTTTGATTTTGATCTCCCAATCCTGATTGCCCAGTTTGGCGGAGAATTTCGGCGGTCCTTTGCGCTTTTTGGGGCGGTTTTGCCCCTGTTTGCCGGGTTGGTTGCCGTTTTGCGGTTTCTGGCCGCCGTTTTGGTTTCTGTTTCGGTTCTGGTTGTTTCTTCTGTTTCGGTTCTGGTTCGGGTTCTGGTTTCTATTCTGATTGCGGGTCTGTTCCTGCCCGTTCTCTTTTGGTTGTTCTTCTCTGTTCGTATTGTTTTGTTGGTTGTTCTCTTCCATCTATACAGTCCTATTTATTTAAATTTTTAAACAATAGGTGATAATTTGAAGTGTCGAGTTGATGGGGCCTTGCGTTTTGGGCTATCTCAAGCTTTTCGAATAATTCGAGAAGCAGCGCTTTGGGGTAGAGGCTCTGCAGATTCCGGATCAACACTTTTCGGGGCTGTTTGAACGCAGCTTTTAAAAAGTCTTTGAAAGCGTCGAATCGCTCTTCGCTCTCAAAAAGATCACGGTAATCTCTCACCTTCTCCAGTCGCAAAACGGCAGATGTCACTTTCGGCGGGGGATCGAAACATTCGGGTCCCACATCGAAAAGTATCTGCGCTTTTGAAATACTATTTGCCAGAACGGACAGTGCTGAAAAGGCTTTTTCACCGCTTTGGGCGGCGAACTTTTCAGCGACCTCTTTTTGTATCATGACCAAAATCGTTTTGCACCGGGTGTCGGCGAGCGCTTTCAGTATGATATTGGTAGCGACATAGTAGGGCAGGTTTGCGATGAGGTGATAAGGCTCATCTCTCAAAGAGTCGTGTTGCCACTCCTCCAAAACATCGTTACAAACCAGCTCCAGCTGCCCGCTTTCCAACTCGGCCCTGAAATTGTTCTGCAAATAACCGCATAACTCTAAGTCAATCTCAAAAGCCGTCACGCGCTTGTCACGCAGCAACAGCTCTCTCGTTAAATCACCTAAGCCAGGCCCAATCTCGACGACCGGATTGGCGTCATTGGGCATCGCTTGGATGATTTTCGCTTTGATCGCGCCATCTTTGAGAAAATTCTGACCAAATTTTTTCTTCGCTTTTATCAAGTCGTTAGCGCCTTTTGTATAAAAACAGAATTATACTTTAAGTTTGCTTAAGTTTTGTTGATAGTGCATTTTGTGCTGCATGTCAAAATGCCCCGAGCCGCTCCGCGAAATAGGAGCTGCGCACCAGTATGCCCGATGCGACCGCCTCGAATCCCATCTCGCGGGCCACTTCTCCCATCTCGTCGAAATAGCTCTGCGGATAGTAGTCGACGACCGGATGGTGCCTGGGTGAGGGCTGCAGATACTGTCCCAGCGTCAGTTGCGTGACACCCGCATCGAGCAGATCCCGCATCGTATCGACGAGCTCCTGCTTCTGCTCTCCCAGCCCCAGCATCAGGGAGGATTTGATCGGGATGCCGGCATGCGTCGCGTAGTAGCGCAGCGTGCGCAGCGACCGGTCGTAGTCGCTCTGGGGGCGGACCTTTTTGCTCAGGCGGCGGACGGTCTCCTGATTGTGCGCCAGCTTGTCGGCACCGCATGCGACGAGGGTATCGAGTGCGGCACGGTCGCCTCTGAAATCGGGCGTCAGCAGTTCGATCTTCGTCTCGGGGGAGGCGGCCCGGATCGCGGCGACGCATGCTGCGAAGTGCCCTGCGCCGTAGTCTCGCAGATCGTCGCGATCGACGGAGGTGACGACGACATAGGAGAGATCGAGTGCCGCGATCGCTTCGGCGAGTCGGACCGGTTCGGCAGGGTCGGGCGGCAGCGGCTTGCCCGTCCTGACATTGCAGAAGCTGCATGCGCGGGTGCAGGTATCGCCGAGAATCATGAAGGTCGCACTTCTGGCTGCATAGCACTCGCTGCGGTTGGGACATGCCGCCGCTTCGCAGACGGTAGTGAGCCGGTATCGTCCCAGTATGTCGGTGATCTGCGCGACCTTTTCGGGGTCGGGTGCTTTGACTTTCGGTTTATAGGGTTTCATCGAAAACCTTTAAACATTCTGAGACGATCATGTTATTCACCTCGTGAAAGCCGATGTGAATATCTTCTGCTGCGAGGGAGGTGGCGGTGATGTTTTCAAGGGCACACGGCGCTATAAGGTTGTGAAAATCGAGATCGATGTCGACATTGAGCGAGACGCCGTGCAGCGAGACACCGTTTCGGTAGCGAAACCCCATCGAGCAGATTTTTCTGTTTTGGATATAGAAGCCGGGATTGGCCCTGTCGTAGTAGAAAGGGCGGTCGAAGCGGTCGAAAAAGCGCGCAAACAGGGTGCGTACCGATCGGAAGAAGCGGGCGGGATAGGGGGATTGGAAGCAGAAGTAGTAGATGTTCTGCCCTGCGCCGTGGCATGTGATCGAGCCGCCGCGGTCGGAACGGATGACGGGAACCGGCCACTGCTCCTCCCACGCATCGCGACCGACGGTGAAGCATGCGGGGTGGGATGCGAGGATGAGGTGGTTTTGGCCATCTTCGCATGCAAGGGTGTGAATCTCCTCCATCCGCACTCTGGCCTCTTCGTAGGGGAGCGATCCCCAGTCGTGGAGGATCATAGCCTGAACCAGGCGCGCTCCACCGCTTCGGAGAAAGTAGGATGCGCCATGATGGTGCGCTGCGCGCTCGTTTTGTCCATCTCTCCCGCGAGTGCCGTCGCGATCGGTGCGATCAGCTCTTCGGCATCGGGGGCGAGGATTTCGGCACCGAGGATGAATCCCTCCTCGTCTCCGTAGAGGATCACCGCCCCGTCGCCGGCGTCATGAAAGCGCGACTGGGTGAAGTGTGAGAGCGGGACGATGCTCTCTTTGAAGGGTTTGCCGCGCTGCTGCAGCATCGCACGGTTTTCGCCGACCGTCGCGTAAGCCATCGGCAGCGTATGGATAAATCGCACCACATGGTCGAGGTTGAGCGTGGCGGGCTCTTTGCCGAGGATGCGCTGCGTGACATAGAGCGTCTGGGCGCGTGCGGCATGGGCGAGCTGGAGTTTGCCGTTGCAGTCGCCGATGGCGTAGTGGTCGCTCAGCGTGGTCTCGAAGCGATCGTCGGTGACGATACCGTGCGCGATTTCGATCCCGTCGGTGGCGACGAGGTCGGTGTTGGGGTGTCTGCCGGTGGCGACGAGCAGCTTGGGAAAGTATCTGGAGCTACCGTCTGCGAATGTGATATGTACGCCGCGCGCCGTGCTTTTGGCGGTGGCGACGGGATGGTCTGTCAGATGGGTGATGCCCGCCGCTTCGAGCTGTTTCTCCATCGCGCTCTGCAGCAGCGGATGTGCCCCTTTGAGCCTGCCGGCATGCCGGGAGATGATCGTCGTGTCGACACCGCATGCTGCGAAGAAGCTCGCCATCTCCAGCCCGATCGCACCGTCGCCGTAGATTGCGATCTTGTCGGGCAGCTCCTGCAGATTGAGCACTTCGTCGCTGGTGATGATATCCGATCCGTCGTAGTCGATCCCCTCGGGGATGAAGGGGGATGAGCCGGTGCCGATGACGATGTGTCTTCCCTCGATCTTCTTGCCTGCGACTTCGACGGTACGGGGCGCGACGAGGCTGGCGCTCCCCTCGATCAGATCGACTTTGGCGCACTGGGCCGTGACCGCTTTGGTGGCGTTTTGGATCAGGTGCGCTTTGCGCTCCGTCAGTCGGCGCATATCGAGCGTGAGCTGCCCGTCAAAGAGTGCACTGCGGCTCTGACGTATCGTATCGGCATGGTGGAGAAACATTTTGGAGGGGATGCACCCTTTGTGAAGGCAGACGCCGCCCAGCTGAGCGAGATCGCGTTCGATCAGTGCGACTTTGAGCCCGTTTTTGGCGGCGACGACCGCCCCGGCGTAGTTGAGCCCGCCTCCGATATAGATGATATCGTACATCGCTACTCCTTGTAGGTCATGGGATCGAGCGCCATCGTTTTGAGGCTCTGCATGAACTGCGCCGCCTGATAGCCGTTGACGACTCTGTGGTCGAGCGTGAGCGTGACGCTGATACGGTTCTCTTTCGCAGCGCCGATCGCCGCGATGGCGCTGTCGTCGCGGTTGATCATCGCATCGAATCGCTCGACGCCGAGCATGCCCAGATTGGAGATGCCGAAGGTCGAGCCCTCCATATCCTGCGGCGTCATTCTTCCTTCCCCGGCTTTGGCTTCGTAGTCGGCCAGCAGATCGTGGATCTGTGCCCCCGTCATGCGGTTGGCATCTCGAAAGACCGGCATGTAGAGGTAGGATGCATGCGCGACGGCGAGGGAGATCGAGGCGTTGGGCCATGTGACGATACTCTCGCCTTTGATCACGGAGCGCAAAGGGTCATGCGCCATCATCGCCCGGGCGAAGAGCTGTATCAGCGAGACCGTCACCGAATAGTGTTTGTGCTGCAGCAGTACGCTGATGTCGAGCGTGTCCGCGAGGTGATAGACGGGCTTTTGTGCCGCATGCTCGACGGTATGGATCAGCGCCTTCTGAAACGGTGTCAGCGGCTGGGGCAGAGGGATGTCATGCGCTGCGACATAGGCGAGAATATCGTCGCTGGTGTGTTTGTGTTTTTCGGGGAAGAGGGCGGGATCGAGCCGGTAGAGATCGAGCAGCTTCAGTGCCTTGGGCGTGAAGTAGCGCGCGAGTTGGTAGCTGCGGATATCCTCTTCGTGTGCCGGGCGAGGGAGTTTGCCCGTCTCCTGCAGCGCGGCGATGTCGATACCGTATCGGGCGGCGAGGGCTCTGGCTCTGGGCGAAGCGGCTCCCTCCGCCATCGGGGGTGCCTGGGTATCGTGCTCCTCGTCCATGCCGAGTATCTCGTCGAGGATCGAGTGGGCGGTGGATGGCTGTGACGGGGCGGCCGGCTCGGGCTTGGGGTGCTTCTGTGCCGTTTCGGGCGCTTTTGCCGGCTCGGGTTCGGGAGCGGGGGTCGGCGGTTCGGGCGGGCTCTGCGGTGCAGGTGCCGCGTCGGCATGCGAGGGTTGCGACACTTCCTGCGTATGCGCGCCGCCTTCGGTATCGATTGTGGCGATGGGCGTGCCTACGGGCACGCTCTCACCTTCTGACACTTTGAGTTGTCCGACGGTCCCGTCTCTGAAGGTCTGCACCTCCATCACCGCTTTGTCCGATTCGACCTCTGCGATCACATCACCCTTTTTGACATGGTCTCCCGGTTTGACTTTCCAGCTGATCAGCTTCCCCTCGTCCATCGAGTCGGAGAGCTGCGGCATGACGATTTCATAAGCCATTTTTCTCTCCCCATGCGATGATGTCGGCCGCGATCGATTCGGGTGTCGGAATCGATGCAAGCTCGAGGCGTCTGTTGTAGGGGATCGGGACATCCTCTCCCGCGATCCGCAGCGGCGGCGCATCGAGCGTATAAAAGAGATTTTCGGCTACCCAGCTGACGATCTGCGCGCCGTAGCCGCCCGTCCTGTGATCCTCTTCGACGACGACCACGCGGGAGGTCTTTTCGATCGATTTCCTGAGCCCTTCGTAGTCGACGGGATTGAGTGCACCCAGATCGATCACTTCGCAGCTGCATCCCAGCCGCTTCTCGATCTCGGGAACTGCGGCCATCACATCGTCGCACATCTTCAGGTAGGTGACGATCGTCAGATCTTTGCCCTCTTTGCGCAGCTGCACCTTGAAGGGGTCGATCGGTTTTTCGAAATCGACATCCCCTTTTTTGTTGTAGAGGAGCTCATGCTCGATGAAGATGACCGGATCGTCCATCATGATCGCCTTTTTGAGGGCGTGGTAAGCGTAGTTGGGATTGGAAGCGGAGAGGACGATCAGCCCCGGCACCGCCGAGAGCATCTGCTCGTAGCTCTCCGAGTGCTGTGCCGCCAGCTGCCGGCTCACACCCTGCGGGAAGCGCACCACCATCGGCAGCGTGATTTTGCCCGCGCTCATGTAGTGGTATTTGGCCATGTGGTTGATGATCTGGTCGAACGCCAGCAGCGAAAAGTTGGCGGTCATCAGCTCCGCGACGGGACGCAGCCCGCCGATCGCCATACCGACGGCATTGCCGACGATGCTCAGCTCCGCGATCGGCGTGTCGATGAGCCGCTTTTCGCCATATTTGGCGTAGAGCCCCTCGGTGACGCGGTAGGAGCCTCCGTAAAGTCCGACATCTTCACCCAGCACGACGATATTTTCATCCGCCGCCATCGTCTCGTCGAGTGCTCTGTTGAGTGCTTCACGATACAACATGACCGAACTCCTCGCTGAATGTATGTTTTTTGAGATCCCCGATCGCGGGTTCCGGCGCCTCTGTCGCGAAAGCGACGGCTTCGTCGATCACCTTCTGTGCCTTCTCTTCGAGCGATTTCGCTGTCTGCGGATCGAGCTTCGCTTTGAGCCGCTCGATCGGATCCTGCGATTTGCAGATCTGCATCTCCTGCGTGCTGCGGTAGGCGTTGGCGTCGCTCATCGAGTGCCCCTCGTAGCGGCATGTCATCGCTTCGACGAAGATCGGCCCGTGTCCTTCGCTGACATGCTGCTGCGCTTTGCGCACCGTCTCGTAGACGGCAATCGTATCCATACCGTCCACTTCGAGGGTAGGCATGTAGGGCGTGGCTTTGTGCGCCTGCTTCTCAAAGGGCGCGACGCGGTCGATACGGGTGCCGATTGCGTAGCGGTTGTTTTCGCAGAGGAAGACCAGCGGCAGTTTCTGTGCCGCTGCGATATTGAGCGACTCGAAGAAGGCGCCGCCGTTGGTCGCACCGTCGCCGAAGATGACCATCACGCCATCCTCCTGCCCCTGATACTTTCTGGCGTAGGCGCATCCGACGGCATTGGGGATCTGCCCGCCGACGATCGCATCGCCGCCGTAGAAGAAGTGAGAGGGGTCGAAGAGGTGCATCGAACCGCCTCGGCCTTCGCTGACGCCGGCCTCTTTGCCGAAGAGCTCCGCCATGACCGCTCCGGGATCCATCCCCCTGGCGATCGCGAGGAGATGCTCACGATAGGTGGTGAATACATCTCCCTTTTCGAAGGCTTTCATCGCTGCGACGCTGAAGCCCTCCTGCCCGATATCCAGATGCAGAAATCCGGAGATATCGCCCTGCATGTAGTGCTCTTTGGCGGCATATTCGAAATTGCGCCCGAGCACCATCAGATAGTAGATCTCTTCGATCAGGAGCTTATCCATCGGAGAACTCCTCGAGCGCCTCTTCGAGCGGTGTCATGTACATCAGTGCCGGGCCGCCGTGCATCAGCACCGCCTGCATGCCCGCATCGATGATCTCTTCTGCCGTCGCGCCCGCTTTGAGCGCGCCTTTGGTGTGGAGTGCGATACACCACTCACACTGCGCGGCGACGGCGAGTGCGACATTGACGAGCTCTTTCTGTTTGGCATCGAGCGCACCCGGTGCTTCGACCGCCTCCATGAAGTTGTGAAAAGCGCCGATCTGTTCGGGCACCTGTTTTTGAAGTCTGCCGATCAGTCTCTTGACATCTTCGAGTTTTTCGCTGTAGCGTCCCATCTTTTGCTCCTTTGTATCGTGCAAACGCTTCGGTCTGTCCGGCGGAGCGACGGCTACTGCGGTGCTCCGCACCTTTTTCATCCGTTATTATACCCCTTTTTCGGGCAGAAGAGTGTTAGGGAGCTGACAAAAGTCTCAGATACCGCCCAGTGCCGCAATAGCCGGGAGCTCCTTGCCCTCCAGCAGGGCCAGTGAAGCACCGCCGCCGGTGCTGACGAAGGTCATCTTGTCGGTGACGCCCGCTTTGTGGATCATCTCGCCGGTATCGCCGCCTCCGATGATCTTGGTCGCATGCAGCGAGGCGACGGCATGGGCGAGCTCCATGCTGCCGTAGGAGAACTTCTCGATCTCGAAAACACCCATCGGGCCGTTCCAGAGGATCGCTTTGGCCTTTTGGATCGCTTCCGAAAAGAGCGTGACCGTCGCAGGTCCGATATCGAGCCCCATATATTCCGGCTCGATATCCTGAAAGGTGACGACTTTGCTTTTGGTCTCCTGTGCCATCGCTTCGGCGATGACCAGATCGACGGGGAGAAAGAGTTTGACACCGCGGGCTCTCGCCTCCGCGATGATCTCGTTCGCCGCATCGGTCAGGTCTGCCTCGACGATCGATTTGCCGATCTCGTATCCCTGTGCATGAAGAAAGGTGAATGCCATACCCCCTCCGATCAGCATCTTGTCGATTTTGGGCAGCAGATGGCGGAGGGCTTCGAGTTTGGTGGAGACTTTGCTGCCGCCGACGATCAGGGTGAAGGGGTGGGGTGGCCTTTGCAGCTGATCATGAAAGAATTCGACCTCTTTCTGGAGGAGAAAACCGGCGCCTTTGTGTGCATCGTCGTAGTAACGGGTGATCGCTTCGACGGAGGCATGGGCGCGGTGGGAGACACCGAAGGCGTCGTTGACATAGAAGGTCGCCAGATCGGCGAGCCGGCGGGCGAACTCGGGGTCGTTGGCGCTCTCTCCGGGATCGAAACGGAGGTTTTCGAGCAGCAGAAT
Source organism: uncultured Sulfurospirillum sp. (assembly GCA_964384355.1). Taxonomy (GTDB): domain Bacteria; phylum Campylobacterota; class Campylobacteria; order Campylobacterales; family QNZT01; genus QNZT01. The sequence goes on from CAYLLC010000051.1 coordinate 11,166, forward strand.
TTCGCCGTTTTTGAGTGCTGCGCGTCTGGCGCGGGTATCTTCTCCGACGACATCCCGGGAGAAGTGCACCGGTTGCCCGAGCAGTCTGGCAAGCCGTCTGGCGACGGGCGCGAGAGAGAGGCTGGGGTCGGGCTTGCCTCTGGGGCGGCCGAGGTGACTGGCGAGGATGATTTTGCAGTGGTGGTCGAGGGCGTAGCGAATCGTCGGCAGGCTTTCGCGGATGCGCCGGTCGTCGAGGATATTGCCGAAATGATCGAGCGGGACATTGAAGTCACAGCGGATGAAGAGGCTGCCGTTTTGGAGCTTGAGATTCTGAATCCTGAGCATGTCGTCTCCTTAGTCGAGATAGTGCAGATCGCGGAGGATATGGCCGGGTATCGTGTAGGTGCCGCTGTTGACTTCGGAGATCTCCATCGTCTCGAAGCCGCCGTGCCGATAGCCGATCGCCTGACGAATCTGACGGTTTTGGCGGAGCAGATCGACGGCACGCACCGTGAACTCGAACGCCATCATGCGGTCACGGACGGTGGGATTGCCGCCGCGCTGGATATGCCCCAGCACCGTGACGCGGGTCTCCATCCCGATATCGCTCTCGAGCCATCTTTTGATCTCGTCCGTCATGCCGGTACCTTCGGCGACGATCGCGAGGATATAGCCTCTGCCGTGCGCGAGCTCCTCCGTGAGGAAGTGCTGGGCGACCTTCTTGTTGAAGTTCATCTCGGGGATGACGCACACCTCCGCACCGCTGGAGATCGCCGTGACCGCCGCGAGGTAGCCGCACTCCCGTCCCATCGTCTCGACGACGAAAGCGCGCTTGAAAGTCGATGCGGTATCGCGGATATTGTCCACGGCGCTGCGGATGACATTGAGTGCGGTATCGACGCCCAGACAGTACTCGGTGCCGTAGATGTCGTTGTCTATGGTGGTGGGAATGCCGACGAAGTTGACGGGGTATTCGCGCCCCAGCACTTCAAAGGCGTTGTAGGAGCCGTCTCCTCCGAGCACGACGACGCCGTCGATGCTGTGTTTTTGCAGGTTTTCCCATGCCATTTTGCGATATTTGGGCTCGTAGAAGCGTTTCGAGCGTGACGAGCCGATGATCGCGCCGCCGTTGTGGAGGATGCCCGCGACATCCCGATGGGTGGCTTTTTCGATCTTGCCGTCGATCATGCCCTCGAGCCCGTCGTAGATGAAGTAGGGGGTCTCGTCGCACTTGAAAGCGTAATCGACGAACTTTTTGATAGCCGGATTCATGCCCGGGGCATCGCCGCCTGAGCAGATGATCGCCAGTGCCATAGATCGCTCCTTCTCTGAATGCTTTGCGCTATTCTATCATA
>CAYLLC010000052.1:0-12306 GCA_964384355.1 uncultured Sulfurospirillum sp.
GAGTTGGTATGGATATGGTGGTCGTCGACATCGCTGTATATCAGATCGAAAGAGAAATCATCCCCGGGTGCGTATCCGGCCATCAGGTCTACCTCGTCGGCTTTGACGCCGTCATCACCCCGCAGATAGAGTGTCGAGACCGTCAGTGTCAGCGCGTCGAGGCCGATTTGACCCGCATCGTATGAGAGTGACCCCATCACGGACTTGCCGTTGACGCCCGCTTCTGCCAGCGTGAGGTGCTCGTCGCTGGTGAAGAAGGGTCCCCCGCCCAGAAAATTGTCGGCCGTGCCGTCTGCCGTGGAGTAGACGCCGTTGCATGCCAGCATCAGATCGATGCCGTATCTCTCCAGCGTCGTCTCCGCCATCACGCCCCAGATGTGCGCTTTGGAGGGGCCTGCGGCATCCTGCAGCGCATACTGCAGTCCGATACGATAACTCCCCCAGTCAGCCTTGCGCGTATGCGATCCCTCCAGATAGGCGATATCTTCGATCCCTTTGGCATGATAGTACCAGCCGGAAACCGCCGTATCCGTAAGCCCCTCGTACTCCAGCCCGATCGCATCGACGCCATTTCCGGGATTGACGGAGGTGAATCTGCCCGGATCGGCCGCATCGACACCGGCCATTTTGACGATATGCGTCACCGTCAGCGTCGTATCCTGCAGATCCCTGTTGCGGAACGTATAAGCTTCGAATCGATTGGGCATCATGCCGATGTCGTCACTGTCCGCAAAGGGCGTATCGATCACCTGCCGACCGACGGTCAGTGTCGAGTTGCGGTAGGCTCCCTGCAGATAAGCCTCTCCCAAAAGAGAATAACTATGATTATCGTTATCATAAAATGGAATGAAAAGATTATCATGATGATCGATGCCCTGCACGGTATAGAATCCGACACCCGATGCGATGCCATGCCAGGCCTGCATCTCTATTTTCAGGCTGCCGCCGACAGCCGCGTCACGCTTGCTCTGCTGCTGGTCATGCCATTCGTATCCCAGACGCAAATTGGCCTCTGTTTTCCCTATGAGACTGCCGTGAGCGCTCTCCCCTGCGGTGAGTCCCGATACCAGCATGCACAGACCATAGAAACTACGCTTCATTCTCTTCCTCCACTCTTTCCACTTCTATTTTATCCATTTCGCCTTTGCGCAGCGCGACACGCGAGCGCCCCACTTCGATCTCTACATTGTTCTTCCCGATCGAAAAAGCCTTGACAGTGAACTCCACACCGGGATAGATCCCGAACGACTTCATGCGCGCCTTGAGCGCTTTGCCGGCATTGATCTGTACGATACGGGCTTTGTCACCCGTTTTCAGATGGTAGATATGCATCATGTCAACAAGACTCCTGCGATTTTATATGCGATGAAACTGAGTATCCAGGCACTCGCTGTCGTAAACAAAAAGAGATAGACCAGATACTTCACCCCGCCCGCCTCTCTGGTGAAGACCGCCGATGCCGCGAAGCATGGCAGATAGATCATCACGAAGACGATGAATCCGATCGCCACCGGCAGCGGGATATTTTTGCGGATCTGCTCCTTGAGCCCCGCAGATGTCTCATCGGTCTCTCCGAGCGAATAGAGTACCCCCAGCGTCGAGACGACCACCTCTTTGGCAGCCAGACCCGCTTCGAGGGCGACGCTCAGCTTCCAGTCCATTCCCAGCGGCGCGAAGAAGGGCTCCGTCGCCTTTCCGATGCGCCCCAGATAACTCTGCTCGAGCAATTTTGCCTGAAGTTCGTTTTCAAGCTGCTGCTTCAGATCGCTGCTTTGTACCTGTTCGATCTTCTGTGCGTACGCCTTTTCGAGCTCGGGCTGTTTGGGGTAGTTGCTCGCGAACCAGACCAGTACCGATGCGGCGAGGATGAAGGTTCCCGCCTTTTTCAGATACATCAGCGACTGTGAGTAGACCGTGTGCCAGAGCAGGCGCAGGCTCGGCCAGCGATATTTGGGCATCTCCATCACAAACGGTTCATCTTCGCCTTTGAAGACGAGGATATTGAGCAGTTTGGCGGCAAAGAGTCCGATCATCGCACCGGTAAAGTAGATCAGAAAGAGCATGTTGCCTGCGATATCCTGACTGAAAAAAGCGGCCGTGAAAAGGACATAGATCGGCAATCTCGCACCGCAGCTCATAAAACCGATGATGAAGAGCGTCAGCAGCCTGTCCTTCTCGTTTTTGAGCGTGCGTGCGGCCATATAGGCCGGTACCGAACAGCCAAACCCCGTCACCAGCGGGATGAAGCTCTTGCCATGCAGCCCGAATTTGTGAAAGAAGCCATCGAGCAGAAAAGAGACACGGCTCATATAGCCCGTCGTCTCCAGCAGCGCGATCCCCAGAAAAAGGATGATGATATTGGGTAAAAACATCACCACCGCCCCCACACCCGAGATCATACCGTCCGCGATCACCGAGCCGAGCTCACCGTCTCCGAAGATATGGCGCGCCTGATCCGCCATCGCACTGAAGAGCTGATCGATATAATCCATCGGTATCGCACCGAACTCGAATGTGAGCTGAAAGAGCCCCCACATCAGAAAGAGAAAGATCGGGATACCGAAATATTTGTTGATCAGAATATCGTCGATGCGATCGGTGAGACTCTTCTCTTTGCGCTGATCTTCCCGTGTCACCTCCCGTGCGGCACCTCTGGCGAACGCGATGCGCTCATCTTCGAATATTTCCTCGAGATCCTTGGTGCCGTAATGCACATAGATATGGTTGAGCGCTTCGCGCACGATCGGCTGCAGCTCCAGCCAGATCGGCTCGTCATGCAGATAGCGGTAGATCTCTTTGTCCTCTTTGAGGAGCTTGATCGCCACTTTGTCCCAGGGGATACGGCATGCGAACTTCTTCTCGACAAAAAACTGCACGATGCGCATCTTCTCCTCTTCGATCACATCCGAATAGACGATTTTGGAGGAGGTTTTGGGCTTTTTGTAGACTCTGACGATCGCTTCCTGCAGCGCATCGATCCCCTTGTGCTCGGTCGCCGATGTCTCGATGACCGGTACGCCTAGGATTTCGCTGAGTTGTTTGACATCGATATGGATGCCCTCTTTTTCGGCTTCGTCGATCATGTTGAGTGCGATCACCATCTTGCGTCCCGTCTCCAGCAGCTCCGCCGTCAGCAGCAGATTGCGCTCGAGATTGGTCGCATCGATGACATTGACGATCAGATCGTAATCCTCATTCTCGATGAAGTTTTTGGTCACGCGCTCTTCGATCGTATAGTCGTTGAGCGAATAGGCCCCGGGCAGATCGATGACATGAATCTCATGCTCTTCACACTGCTGCTGATCGCAATAGTTGAAGACCACTTCCGTCTTTTCGACCGTGACGCCGCTGAAATTTCCCACCTTGAGCTTCGCATCGCTGATAGCGTTGATCAGCGAACTCTTACCGACATTGGGCTGCCCCACAAGAGCAACGGTTATTTTTTGCATTTAAGCCTCTGATATTTGAACTGGAAGAATTTTAGCCCAACTTATCTTAAAAATAAGTTAATATTGAAAATCTTTTTCAATATCTTTTTATAGTAAACTTTTTCTGCCTTGTGCCGATATAGTGGTTATATAAAACATACAAAGGAATATTTATGAAAAAAACAACAACACTCATTCTCGGCATGCTCATTACAATACCAACCCTCCAGGCAGAGGAGAAAGATTACGCTTCCCTCAAAGCGGAGACTATCCAGCAGGAGCGCGATATCCGCGCACAGATCAGAGACATCAGAGCCGACGCATCCGACGACGCCTCGAAGCATCTATCCGTTTCGAATATCTCTCTGACACAGAGAGCCGAACATATCCGGCAGCTGCAGCTGCGACACAGAGCCGAGCTGCTCGGACACTATTGATCAGCGGTGATTCTCGACCGTCGGCGGCGTCGTATTGCCGCTGGCCTGCAGCCCGATCGCATGCGGATATTTCCGATAGTGCGCCCGCACCGCTTCGGCCAGCCTCTTTTTGGTATCGGCGGTGATCTCCACCAGATCGAACCTACTGCCCAGCGCCGCGACGATATCCTCGATCAGCGCATCCTGAGGAGCGGGCACCGCCCCCTTCCACGACAGCAGCAGCTCTGGATCGGCAAATGCGGGCAGTGACCCGAGAATCCCCACATCGTTCTGGTCATGCACCAGCAGACCCGATGTCGTCCCCCGATCCAGCGTCAATACCTGAAAGAGATAGAGGGTATGGTATGCCAGCTGTATCTCTTTTTCACGCGTCGTATAGTGCGGATGCGCTTCCTGCATCTGCTGCAGTATCGCGATATAGCGCGCTATCACCCCTTCGCCGAACCGCTTCGCATACGCCAGATCGGCATCGAAATCTCCGCCGTTGAAATTTTCGAGATAGAAGTGCGCGACACCGCGATGACGACCGAGTGCGGGAATGTAGAAGTATCGATCCCCCTGCTCCGTGCCCTCCCGGTAGTGCGCTTCCGAGACGCTCTCGAGTCTCTCGATAAAGCGCTGTTTCGACGCCTCGTCTTCTATAGAGGGGTTGAGATCGGCCATGATGCGCCAGTATCCGCTGCCATCTTTCATCTCCGTCCAGCTGATATGCATGTGCATCGAGGGGAGCCAGGGGTTTTGCGGGTGCACGATAGCCGATATCGCCGTCGCCGACCCCAGCTTTTTCTCCTCCGCACCCTCGTAATGCACCTGCGAGATGTTGACCGAAGCACGATTGAAAAGCGTCTCATCGACCGCTTCGTAACGCACGCCGCCGCCGAATCGCCCCGCCTCGCGCAGCCACTCCACCGGGACGAACGCCCGCGCTTCGCCGTATCGCATGCTCAGATCATCGAGCTTCTCCGTGAAAAAGCGCTGCAACCCTTCGACCAGTTCGTACGCCCGCTGCGCCCGTGCCGTCGATGCGAAGGTACGCTTCACAGAAACCGCACCACATCGTCGAAATCGCGTCGATAGCGCTTTGGCTGCTCATCGACCCGGTATCCCAGCGCGATCAGATATTCGATCTGAAACTGCTGCGTGTCCACTTCGAGCAGCGCTTCGACCTTCTCTTTGTCGAATCCCTCGATCGGGCAGGAATCTATCCCGATCGACGCAGCGGCCAGCATGATGAATCCCGACGCCAGATAGACCTGCTTGCCGCTCCAGCAGTCGATCGTCTCATCGCTGCGCCAGTCGATGAAATCGTGATAGGTCTGCAGATATTTTTCATAGAGCGCTCCGCGCGGCTTGAACTGCTCCGCGACATAGGGATTGGTCGAGCGCATATTTCTGCGCGAGAGCAGCACGACCAGATCGCTGCATGTCGTGATCTGCGGCTGGTTCCAGCAGAGCGGCCGCAGCGCCTCTTTGCGCTTGCCGTCCTGCACCACCCAGAACTCCCACGGCTCCATCCCGAACGAACTGGGAGACAATCTCCCCGCTTCCAGAATGAAGCGCAGATCATCCGGCGCAATCTTCTTCGCTTCGTCAAACAGTTTGCAGGCATGCCGAAAGTGCAACGCCTCTTCGAATTGGTTTCGCATCATCTCTCCTTACTATAAAGATTTATTATATCATAAATCGGTTTGCAAACAATTTTTCAAATTTTTCCATTTTTCTCTAAAATAATTTTCATTTCTTCCGATATGCGAGTATAAAAGATCATAAAAAGAGGAGAACAAAATGCAAAAAGGTTTACTGACTACCGGTCTCTTTTCACTCGCTGCGCTCATGCTGATCGGCTGCGGCAGCGGTACCAAAACAGCCAGAGCACTCGATACCAAATCGATCTTCGCCGTCGCCGGCGACAAACTGATCATCCATATCGAAGACGGCAACAGTTCCGCACCCGACGACGGTTCCGACAATCCGGACAACGGCAGCATCACCGGCCTCAACAAACTCCCCGTAGCCTCCGTCAAGGCCAACGGCACGAGCGGCTATCTCATGGTACACACCGGCGAACCTGTCCTTTTCACGGCCGAAGGCTCTTATGATCCTGACGGCAGCATCGCACACTATATCTGGAGCGATATGGATGCCAATATTCTGAGTACCGACGCCAGTTTTACCCGTACTTTTTACGAGCCTGCAGTCTATGAAAAAACCCTCACCGTCATCGACGACAAAAACGGCGCGGCACAGGCGCATGTCTGCGTCCTTGCGGACATCACACCGGAGGATATCCCCCTGATCGCCCAAGCCGGTCCCGATATCGTCACCACGGCGGGCAAAGCCGTCACCGTCACGGGCCATGCCGTCTGCAAAGAGGGGGATTTCGAGTATCAGTGGAGCGAAGGGGAGCAGATCCTCTCCGAGAATGCAACGCTTGGGTATCTTTTCGGTGTCGGAGAGCATATCGTCCGATTCAGGGTCACCGACAAGGCAACCGGCATGTACGCCGTCGATACGCTCAAAATCACCGTGCTTCCGAGCGCACACCCGCAGGGCGAATAAAAAGCCTAAACCCTTTTTTGCTAACATAGCCAGAAAAAAGGATTGGCTATGTTGCAACACGATCCCTGGAAACTGATCGCATCGATGCAGAGTGTCGTCATCTCGTCCGTCTCCGCTGACGGCGCCCCGCATGCTTCCTATGCACCTTTCGTCGAATCGGACCATCGATTCTATGTATCGCTTTCGATGCTCTCCACACACACGGCCAACCTCCTCCACCATCCCGAGATCGCGCTGCTCTTCATCGAAGATGAATCCAAATCCGCCAATATCTTCGCCCGCAAGCGTGTCAGCTTCGATGCCGTAGCGACGCCGGTCGAGCGGGACAGCATCCTCTTCAACGGTACGATGACGCTTTTTGAGGACCGGTTCGGCGAAATGGCTTCGATCTACAAAAATATGCCCGATTTCCAGCTCTTCGAGCTGATGCCTCTCCGCGGGCGTGCGGTGTTCGGATTCGGTCAGGCGTACGATTTTGCCGAGGGGAGATTCGGCAGCGTCGCCGTAGGCGGCAGATAGCCTACAGCGGCTCCGCTCTGAACTTTTTGCCTTTGATTTTTTTGCGTCCGAGCCCCTCCAGCGCCTCGGCGAACACCGCTCTCTCGACCGCGACATAGCTGCGCATCTGTAGAATATCGATCTTGCCGATCTTGTCGTTCGCGATTCCGACATCACGGACCAGTGCGCCGACGATATCGCCTTTGCCCAGTTTCTGCCGTTTGCCGCCCATGATCCGGATAGTCCGCATCGCAGCCCGCGCTACAGCGCCGGCTTCATCACATGTGCCGATCTCCCGTGCACCCGGATATCTCCGGTGGACCAGACTGACGGCTACACCCGATTTGCCTGCTCTGGCGGTGCGTCCGATACGGTGGGTATAGTGCGCCTCCTTTTCGGGCATCTCGTAGTTGATCACCATCTCCACATCGGCGATATCGAGTCCGCGGGCAGCCAGATCGGTCGCGACGAGCAGTGTCGCACTCCCGTTGGCAAAGGCGATCAGTCGTTCCTGCCGGCTCGGCTGATCGAGATCTCCCTGCAGATCCAGCGCATCGTACCCCGCACGCTGCAAAAACTGCGTCACGGCACAGACCGTCGCTTTGGTCGTCGCGAAGATGATCGCCGATTTGGGACGATAGCATGCGAGTACCTGCAAGAGCGTGCGGTCTCTCTCCCCCGCGATGACAAAGTGCTCTTCGACATCGGGCTTTTGCGCCGCCGTCTCGATCGTGATCTTCTGTGCATGCTGCATCAGAGCATGCGCCAGATGCTCGATCTTCGGGCTGTAGGTCGCCGAAAAGAGGAGCGTCTGCCGCTGCGAAGATGTCCGATCCACGATCTTTTGCACCGCATCGACGAAGCCCATATCGAGCATGCGATCCGCTTCATCCAGCACGACATGCGCTATATCACGCAGATCGATAGTCGCTTTGCCCAGATGGTCGATCAGCCGCCCCGGTGTCCCGACGACGATATCGGCCCCATGCCGCAGAGATTCGATCTCGGCACGCATCGGCTTTCCGCCGTAGAGGGTCGCTATTCTCGTATTGCTGCGGTATCGCGCCACCTCTCTGAGCGTCTCTGCGATCTGCTCCGCCAGCTCCCGCGTCGGTGCGATGACCAGCGCCTGCGGCAGAGTGCTGCGCGCTTTGAGCTGCTGCAGCAGCGGGATGGCAAATGCCAGCGTCTTGCCGCTGCCCGTCTGCGCCTGTACGATCAGATCCCGCCCCGACAATGCGGCAGGAATCACTGCACGCTGAACGGCCGTCATCTCTTCGAATCCGAGATTTTGCAGATTCTGTACCATCTCAGGCGGCAGGGGCAGTTGCGAGAAGTGCTTCATAGTGTGATATTTTCGATCAGTTCGACCGTATCGGTGACGATGACGGCATCGATACAGTAGTCGCATGCGGTGCGGTGCTTTTGCATGTAGATATCTGCGGTTTTGATGATTTTCGAGATTTTGGCGGGTGTGATCCGATAGATCGGTTCGCCTTCGCCGCTCTTGACTTCGATGAAGTGCAGCACCCCCTCTCTGGAGGCGATGATATCGATCTCGCCGAATCGGGAGTGGTAGTTTCGCGCCACGATCCGGTACCCCTTCTCCTCCAGAAACGCGACGGCCCGATCTTCGCCCAGATCGCCTTTGGCCCTACTCAATGCAGACCTTGAGCGATTTGAAGCGCGCCGTCTTGGTCAGCTCGTCCGAAGCGTCGCCGAAGAGGAAGTTGATTCTGCTTTTGGCATGGTGAAAAGAGACAAAAAGCGTCCCCTGCGGCACGGCGTCGGTCAGCTTGTAGGCCAGCGGCGCGCTTTTGCCGTATCGTGATTTGAGCACGATCCTCTCTTTGCCCTCGACGGTTGCCGCATCGGCGGTGGAGACCAGCACGACATCTTCGCTGTGGCGCTTAAGCAGCTTCGGGCTCTCTTTGGTCTGGGCGGCGTTGTTGTAGTGGGCGATGACGCGTCCGGTGGTCAGGTAGAAGTGTTTGCGCCGCCCCTCCACCAGCTCGCGCACCATGCCGCGCATGATCCACGGCTTGTATCGGAATGTCGCGAGACCGTCTTTGGTACGGAAGCGCTCGATATGGAGTATCGGCGTCTCCTCCTCGAAGATCGGCCACTGCAGCCCCGCCACGCGATGCTCCGCCAGCTTGTCGTAGTCGGCGCCCGAGAAGCGTTTGGGTACCTTCACCTGTACCTCTTCCCAGACATCCCGGCTGCTTCTGTATCCCAGATCGCTGCCCAGCGCTTTGGCGATGCCGGAGATCACCTCCCAGTCGTCGGGCAGATCGTTGTGCACGAGAGGCTGCGAGAGGTGCAGGCGCCGCTCGGCATTGACATAGACGCCGCTCTTTTCGTAGGCGCTCTTCACACCGAAGACGATATCGGCAAACGCCGTGATCTCATTGTCGAAGAGTTCGTTGACGACCAGCATCTCCAGCTTCTGCAGTGCGCGGTGGATCTTCTCCTGATTGGGGTGGATATGGGCGATATCTTCCCCCATGTTGAAGAGCACCCGGATCTCGCCCTGATCGATCGCATCGATGATATCGGGTGTCTTTTTGCCTTCGATCAGCGGCTTTTCATAGTCGGGATCGTAGTAGGGGAGGCATCCCATATCGCATGTGCCCTGGACATTGTTCTGACCGCGAAGCGGCATCAGCCCGGCCCCCTCTTTGCCGATGTTGCCCGTCATGACCGCCAGATTGCAGATCGCTGCCGCCGCGTAGGAGCCGTCGAGATGCTCCGTGATTCCCAGCCCCCAGAGGATCACCGACTTTTTCGCGGCGTACGCTCTGGCGATCTCGCGGATCGTCTCGCTCAGGTGCTCATAGCCGGGTACCTGACGGAAAAACTCCGGATTGGCATAGGGGTCGCGCAGCACTTCGTGTTTGTACGCTTCGAAATGCTTCGACCGTCTGCGGATAAAATCCTCGTCAAAAAGCCCCTCGCTGATGATCGTATGCGCCAGCATGTTGAGTATCATCAGATTCGATTCATGCGGGATGATCGCATTGTATTTCGCCGATTTTGCCAGTGCGATCCGGCGCACATCGAAGATTGCCAGCTCTGCCCCCTTTTTGACGGCGGAGATGATCTTGTTGGCGACGATCGGGTGCCCTTCGGTCGTGTTGGAACCGATCACGATCATAAACTCCGCTTTGTGGATATCGCGAAAGGGATTGGTCGCGGCGCCCTCTCCGATGATCGAGCGCATCCCTTTGAGGGTGGGCGCATGACAGACTCTGGCACAGTTGTCGATATGGGGAGAGTGGAGTACCTTGCGGGTAAACTTCTGAAAGACATAGCTGCTTTCGCAGTTGCCTCTGGCTCCGCCGATCGAGGCGAACGCGAAGTTGCCGTGCTGCATGCGTACCTGACGGATCTTCCATGCGATCAGGGCATACGCCTCGTCGAGTTTCGGATGGATATAGCCGCGATCATCCGCCTGATAAGCGTAGAGCCTGTTTCTCAGATCGGTCGGCAGCAGCAGCTCATGCCGCTCCAGGAAGGATCGCCTGATCTTGACCTTGCCGAGACGATTGGCAGAGGTCGCGAAGTCAAAACCGTAGTACCCCTTGACACAGAGCTTTCCCTCGCTCACCTCCCCCTCTTTGCGCGCTTTGACGGAGAGGATGGTATTGTCTTCGACTTCTGCCGCGATGTCGCATCCGACACCGCAATAGGTACAGACGGAATCGACGGTCATAGCCTACTCCTCGATGCGTATCATCGCCACTTTTGCATCGATGTGCGAAAGCTGCCCGATCTGTGCGATAGCATCGGTGATATCCTGCTCTCTGCAGCGGTGTGTCGCGCAGAGCAGTGTCGCTTTTTTCTCGTTGTCGGAGGGGCGCTGCAGGAAAGTCTCTATCGAGATACCATGCTCGCCGAGCACATTGGCGATGCTCGCCAGTACGCCGGGCCTGTCGTCGACCAGCATGCGCAGAAAATATTCGCTGCGTATCTCCTCTCTGGGCAGAAGGGTGAGATTTTCACTCTGAAAGGGACGCTTGAAGCCCAGCATCGGAGAGCTCTGGCCTGCGCGTACGATCTCGACGATATCGGAGATCACCGCGCTCGCCGTCGCATCGCCGCCCGCACCCGGACCGTAGTAGAGCGTCTCGCCGACACAGTCGCCGATCACGCTGACGCCGTTCATGACGCCGTCGATCTTGGCGATCATGCGATCCTTTTTGATCAGTGCAGGGTGGACACGCAGCTCTATCTGCGAATCGATCTGTTTGGCGATCGCCAGCAGCTTGATACGATATCCGAACTCTTTGGCGAAATCGATATCGTCCTGATTGATGTTTTCGATCCCTTCGATCAGGATATCCTCCGGTTTGGCATCGATACCGTAGGCGATCGAGGCGAGAATCAGCAGCTTGTGCGCCGCATCGAATCCCCCGACATCGAAGGTCGGATCCGCCTCGGCATATCCCAGTGCCTGCGCCTCCGCCAGCACGCTCTCGTAGCTGACGCCCTCTTCGATCATCTTGGTCAGGATATAGTTGCATGTGCCGTTCATGATCCCCTGGATCGCGGTGATCTGATTGGCGCTCAGGCCCACTTTCAGCGCATTGATGATCGGTATGCCGCCTGCGACGCTCGCTTCGTACCCGATCGGGATATCGCCGGCGATCTCCTGCAGGTCGAAGCGGTGATACGCCAGCAGCGCTTTGTTGGCCGTGACGACCGCTTTGCCCTTCGAGAGCGCCTTTTTGATGATCTGATAGGGTGCATCGATACCGCCCATCAGCTCCACGACGATATCGATGCTCTCATCTTCGAGGATCTCGTCGACACTGTCCGTCAGCGGGATGTCGACATTGCGCTCCCGCTCCAGCGTGCGCACCGCACCTTTGACGACGACGATCTCTTTGCCGGCTCTGGCACTGATCAGCGCTTTGTTTTTCTGCAGGATATTGGCGACGCTCTCTCCGACCGTACCGACCCCGATGATACCGACTCTGATCATGCAGGCTCCTCTTTGAGTGTCTGGAGATAGCGCTTGATATTTCTCGCGGCCTGTCGGGTGCGCTTCTCGTTCTCGATCAGTGCGATACGCACATATTCGTCCCCATGCTCACCGAATCCGATCCCGGGGCTCACCGCGACTTTCGCCTCCGTCAGCAGCTGCTTGGAAAATTCCATACTTCGCATGCCGCGTGCAAGCGCAATTTCGGGCAGTCTCGCCCAGACGAACATCGTCGATTTGGGCTTCTCGATATGCCATCCGGCATTGTCGAACGCTTCACAGAGGACATCGCGGCGTTTCTCATATTTGGCAGTGATCTCCTGCAGACACTCCTGCGGTCCATCCAGCGCTACCGTCGCCGCGACCTGAATCGGGGTGAACATCCCGTAATCGAACC
>CAYLLC010000053.1:0-12189 GCA_964384355.1 uncultured Sulfurospirillum sp.
GCTAAAAGGTTTACAAAAGTAAAGTTTTTATGTATACTCTTTTTATATAACGAAACAGACCCCTCTGAACAATCTATTCCATCTCAAACAGCTTCACGGCGGGGCCACGGAATTTCTACGAAATTCCGACCCTTCCACTGCAGAGGTTGTTCTATGGAACAGATTATTCAGAGGGTTCTGTTAAAAATTAAAAAGAGGCTGCTATGTCGAGCAAAAATGTACTTTGGCTGGGATCACTGCTGTTCCTGCTGCTTGTGACATCATGTATCGCCTTTTTTATCGACCGGTTCAATCCGCAGATCACTGCCGTCTCATACAGAGCCGCGCCACCGGTACATCAGTCCCACGGTAACATAGCGGAGGATCGCTTCACGGAGCATGTCACGATCGCCACAATGCCGGAAGCAGAGGAGTCCAACCGGACCGTGCTCCCCGCCCCTCATGTACCAGAGTCAGAGACCAAAAGCAAGCCGCTCACCGTCCCTGCCAAGGCAGCCTCCTCTGCCGCTGCGACCCCACCCGTCGCGCCGGCATCGCAGAGCAAACCTCCGGTGCAGCAGCATCTGAAGGTGCCAAAAACCAAACCGCACAAGCAGCACAAGACGACACCCTCTGCCACGGTCGATCTGAAGATCAAAACGACTCCGGCACTGATCGTCGAACCGGTCCTGCAGAGTGAAATGCTCACGCCCTCACGCAGCGGCAAACTCTATCGCCGTGACCGCCTGAAACTGAGCAAAATCGCGACACGCACTCTGCGCAACAGAGAGCTGGCGATCGTACTGCGCAGCGACCGGCCGCTGACACCGAAGATGAAGCGATACCTCGCAAATATCGCGCATTATCTACACCGATACGGCCTCTCCGAAAAGAGAATCCGTATCGAAGCCACATCGCATGCGACGGAAAGCGAAGCGGTCCATTTTGATAAAGAAAACGGTAAAATCGAACTCCTGTTGATTGAAAGGAACTGACATATGACTATGATAGAAATTATCTCCAAAATCTCACTCTGCCTGCTGCTTGCGGCACTGCTCGGATTCCTCATCGGCTGGCTCTTCTCCCGGCTGAAAAAGGAAGAGAAGGTCACCCAAAAATATAACAAACTCTATGAAGCGTATGAGCTCAAAATGAGCGATATCAAACAGCTACAGGAGGAGATCGCACACCGTGACGAGAGCCTGCTAAAGCTGCAGCAGGAGTATCAGCAGTGCGAGAAAGAGCGTCTCAACGCACAGATGGAAGAGAGCGGCTGCGACAAATACCTCCGTCAGATCGAAGAGCTGCGCTCCGAAAACGGCATGCTCATCTCTCAGATCAAAGAGCAGAAACTGTGCGAAGATGAGAACCAGCTGCTCAAAGAGGAGCTCAAAGCCCTCGAAGCGGAAAAGGAGCAGCTGCTCGACAGGATCGACAACTACAGAGAGTATGAGCAGAACTACAAAAAGCTGATCGGAGAGCTGGAGGTGCTCAAAGGGGAGAACGAAAAGCTCAGAGAAGAGCTGGAAAAGGAGGATCGCATATTTCCTGTCATGCAAGCGCGCGCCCCTTCTGCCGAACTGGCCGAAATCAAAGAGAGCGTACTCTTTCTCAAAGCGCAGGTCGAGAAGATCAAAGCGGAAAAGAAGAGGCTCAAAAAAGAGGTCAATCGTCTCAGGAAAAAAGTCTCGCAGAAGCAAGCGGCACTGCGACGATGCAAGCAGCAAAAAGCACCGACGCCTGACCAAGAGTCCGCAGAGACCACACCGAAACCGCTGAAACGACAGGAGCGCGGAGAGGAGAAGCCGCAGCAAAAAGATGCGGATATCGAAATCAAATCACTCTCCCAGCTGATCCGCGATACCCTGGACGATATCCGTAAGGATTGATATCGTCTGGGGTACCCCCTCCGTACCCGCCGACACTCCGCCGAAATCGCGCTACTTTTCCCGGACAATATGCTGCACGGCAACGCTTTGGAAGTGCCCTTTAATAATATATTTGTATAATCTCTTATCAAAAATTTCGAATACCGGAAACGCATGCAATACAGTGATATCAAAAAATATATTTACAAACTGGATCCTGAACTGGCCCACACCCTCGTGGAGTTCGGTGCACATAAGCTCTCCTGCTATGCGCCGTTTCTGCTCGGGCCGATCCGATCACGCTATACCATCGATGATGAACGCCTCTCGCAGGAGATATTCGGGGTCAATTTCCCCAATCCGGTCGGTATGGCGGCCGGCTTCGACAAAAACGCCACGATGATCCCTTTTCTCGCTGCACTCGGTTTCGGTTTCGTAGAGTACGGCACCGTCACCCCCAGACCGCAGGAGGGCAATCCCAAACCAAGACTCTTCCGTTTTCCCGAATACAATTCGCTCCAGAACGCGATGGGCTTCAACAACGACGGCATGACGAAGATCAAAGACCGCGTCGAAAAGCTCTACCCCTATACGATACCTCTGGGTGCCAATATCGGCAAAAACAAAAGCACCGGCGAAGCCGAAGCGATCAAAGATTACGAGCTGCTGATCGGGAGCTTCAAAGATCTCTGCGACTATATCGTCATCAATATCTCTTCGCCCAACACGCCGGGCCTGCGGGATCTCCAGAACGAGCAGTTCATCCGTGAACTCTTCACCCTCGCCACGACGATGACCGACAAACCGATTCTGCTGAAAATCGCCCCCGATCTGGCAGCAGACGATGCCGTCTCCATCTGCGATATCGCCCTGCAAAACGGCGCCAAAGGGATCATCGCCACCAACACCACGATCGACTACTCGCTGCTGCCAAACGCCAAAGGGTTCGGCGGAATCAGCGGAGCGGTACTCAAAGAGAAGAGTTTCGCGATGTTCGAAGCCATCGCAAAAGCTTTCTACGGGCAGACCACACTCATCTCCGTCGGCGGTATCTCCGATGCCGACGAGGCGTACAGACGGATCCGTGCGGGTGCCGATCTGATTCAGGTCTACTCCGCATTCATCTTCGAAGGCCCCTCTCTGGCCAAAAAGATCAACAGCGGTCTGCTGCGGCTGATGGAGCGCGACGGTTTCAACCATATATCCGAAGCAGTCGGAGCGGATCGATGAGAGTTCTTTTTCTGACACTATCACTATTTTTAGGAGTCTGTATGGCAAGCACACTGCCGAAGCACTACACCAAAACACTCAAAAACGGACTGGAAGTGGTCGTCATCCCGATGCAGAACAGTTCGGATGTGATCACGACCGACATCTTCTACAAAGTCGGAAGCGGCGACGAGATCATGGGCAAGAGCGGTATCGCACACATGCTCGAGCATCTCAACTTCAAATCGACCAAACATCTCAAAGCGGGTGAATTCGACGAGATCGTCAAAAGCTTCGGCGGCGTCGACAACGCCTCGACCGGTTTCGACTACACGCAGTACTTCATCAAATCCTCATCGAAAAATCTCGGCAAGTCATTCGACCTCTTCGCCGAACTGATGCAGAATCTGAGTCTCAAAGACGAAGAGTTCCAGCCGGAACGGAAAGTGGTACTCGAAGAGCGTCGCTGGCGAACCGACAACAACCCCTTCGGATATCTCTACTTCCGCCTCTTCAACAACGCCTACATCTACCACTCCTACCACTGGACGCCGATCGGATTCGTCGAGGATATCAAACACTGGACGATCGACGATATCCGGGCCTTTCACAAGATGTACTACCAGCCCAAAAACGCCGTACTGGTCGTCTCAGGAGACATCACGCCCGAGCAGGTGTTCGAAGAGGCCCAGCGGGCATTCGGCAAGATCGAAAACAGCGGGGAGATCCACCGAAACCATCAGATCGAGCCGGTACAGGACGGTGCCAAACGGATCGAAATCGCCAAAGAGAGCGAAGTGGAGATGCTCGCGATCGCATTTCATATTCCCGATTTCAGAGATCCCGATCAGGTCGCACTCTCGGCGATCAGCGAACTGCTCAGCAGCGGCAAAAGCAGCCGCCTCAACGCCCTGCTGATCGACAAACTGCAACTGGTCAACTCCATCTCTGCCTACAACATGGACAACAAACATCCCGGTATCTTTCTCTTCCTCGCCGTCTGCAATCCCGGTGTCAAAGCCGAAAAGGTCGAAAAGGTGATCTGGGAAGAGATCGAAAAGCTGAAGCATCATCCCGTGACCCGGGAGGAGCTCGGGAAGGTCAAGATCAATACCAAATCGGACTTTATCTTCGGGATGCAGGATTCCCAGTCACTCGTGAGTATCTTCGGCAGCTACTTCGCCAGAGGCGACATCGAACCGCTGCTGCACTATGAGGAGCGTCTGATGCAGCTGACGCCCGAGACGGTACAAAGCGTCGCCAAACGCTACTTCACCCATAAAAATTCGACAACGGTTATACTGCGCAAACCGGAAACAAAGGAGTCAGAATGAACGGACCTATCGGTGCCATGACGGCACTCATCACACCGTTTAAAAACAACAGAATCGATACCGAGACCTACGAGAAGCTGATCAAAAGACAGATCGCCAACGGTATCGACGCCGTCGTGCCGGTAGGAACCACCGGCGAAAGCGCCACGCTCAGCCACGACGAGCACAAGGCATGCATCGAAATCGCCGTAGAGACATGCAAAGGCTCCGGGACCAAAGTCCTCGCCGGTGCCGGCAGCAACGCCACCAGCGAGGCGGTGGAGCTGGCACAGTTCGCACAGAAACATGGCGCCGACGGTATTCTCTCCGTCACCCCCTACTACAACAAACCGCCGCAATACGGCCTCTACCGACACTACAAAGCGATCGCCGAATCGATCGAGATTCCGGTACTGCTCTACAATGTACCCGGACGCACCGGCGTCGATCTCTTCGCCGAGACGACGATCAAACTCTTTCACGAGTGCCCCAATATCTACGGCATCAAAGAGGCGACGGGATCGATACAGCGCTGTGTGGAGTTGCTGGCCAAAGAGCCCAGACTCGCCGTCATCAGCGGCGACGACATGATCAACTACCCGCTCATCTCCAACGGCGGTACCGGCGTCATCTCGGTCACCTCCAATCTGCTGCCCGACATGATTGCGGATCTGACACACTTCGGCATGCAGGAGGAGTACAAAAAATCGAAAGCGATCAACGATGCGCTCTACGATATCAACTCGGTCCTCTTCTGCGACAGCAACCCGATTCCGATCAAAGCGGCGATGCATATCGCAGGGCTGATGCCAAGCCTCGAATATCGTCTGCCGCTGGTCAAACCGAGTCCGGAAAACTACAGAAAGATCGAAGAGACACTCAGAAAGTATCAGATCAAAGGCTTTTAGAGCCTCTATTTTTCAAAACTACAAGGAGCAACGATATATGAGCATGAAAGATAAAACATTGGTGATCAGCGGCGCGACCAAAGGTATCGGAAAAGCGATCATCTACGAATTCGCCAAAGAGGGCGTCAATATCGCATTCACCTACAACTCCAATGCCGATGCCGCCAAAGAGATCGCCGACGATCTGGAATCGAAATATGGCGTCAAAGTGCGCTACTACCCTCTCAATATTCTGGAGCCTGAAGAGTACAAAGGGCTCTTTCAGGAGATCGACAAAGATTTCGACCGTGTCGACTACTTTATCTCCAATGCGATGATCTACGGCCGACCCGTCGTGGGCGGTTACGGCAAGTTTATGAAGCTGCGTCCCAGAGGCCTCAACAACATCTACACGGCGACGGTCGTCGCATTCGTGCTCGGTGCACAGGAGGCTGCCAAACGGATGGAGAAGGTCGGCGGCGGCAGTATCATCTCGATGAGCTCCACCGGCAACATCACCTATATCGAGAACTATGCGGGGCACGGTACCAACAAAGCGGCCGTCGAAGCGATGGTGCGCTACGCCGCGATGGAGCTGGGTGAGAAAAATATCCGTGTCAATGCCGTCAGCGGCGGCCCGATCGACACCGACGCGCTCAAGGCCTTCGTCAACTACGAAGAGGTCAAAGCCAAAACGGAGCAGGTCTCACCGCTGGGACGCATCGGCCAACCCGAAGATATCGCCGGCGCATGCCTCTTTCTCTGCAGCGACAAAGCTTCGTGGATCACGGGGCAGACCCTGCTGGTCGAGGGCGGTACCACATTCAACACCAAATGCTGAATCTCCCCAATCTGCTGGCGCTGCTGCGTATCGTGATGGCGCCGCTGATGTTCTGGCTGCTGGTCGATCGTGACAATGCGATTTTTGCCGATATAGAGCACAGCTGGCTCGACTATGCGGCGGGGCTGGTTTTCGTGCTCGCCTCGGTGACCGACTTTTTCGACGGTTTTATCGCCAGAAGCTGGAATCAGATCACCAAACTGGGCGGGATTCTCGATCCGCTGGCCGACAAGATGCTGATGCTGGCCGCGTTCGTCGGCCTGGTCTATCTGCACCGTGCCAGTCCCTGGGCGATCTTTATCATCCTGACGCGTGAGTTTTTCATCACCGGGCTGCGTATTCAGGCGGCGAGCGAAGGCAGAAGCGTCTCGGCTTCGCTCGCAGGCAAAGCCAAAACGGTGCTGCAGATGATCGCGATCGGTTTTCTGCTGATGGAGTGGCCCTTCGCCGCCGAACTGCTCTGGGCAGCGGTGGCGCTGACACTCTATTCGGGCTATGAATATATCAAAGGATTTTACGACTGATGGGTATTCTTGTATCACTGGCGGTGCTCTCGGCACTGATCATCTTTCATGAGTGGGGACACTTTCTGGCAGCGCGCTTTTTCGGCGTCAAAGTGGAGGAGTTTGGCCTCGGGATGCCGATCCTCGTCACCAAACCGCTCTGGAAAAAGAAGTGGGGAGAGACGACCTACGCCTTCTATCCGATGCTGCTGGGCGGCTTCGTACGTATGAAGGGACAGGACGATTTCGACCTGAGCAAAAAGAGCGACGATCCCGACAGCTACATGTCCAAAAAGCCGTGGCAGAAGATCGTCATCCTGCTGGCAGGCCCCTTCGCCAATATCCTGCTTGCCTTTCTGCTCTATATCGCCATCGCCGTGATCGGCGCCGAAGCACTCGCACCGAGCGTCGGCGCGACGATCAAAGACTCCCCTGCAGCCGAAGCCGGCATCAAGCCCAAAGACAGAATCGTCGCGATCAACGGCCAAAAGGTGACGATCTGGGACGACATCGGCAAAATCATCACCCGCTCCGAAGGGCCGCTGCAGATCACCCTGCTTCGCGACGGCAAGAGGATCGATCTGGTGATGACACCCAGAGTGCACGAAGCGAAATCGATCTTCGGCGAAGATATCCGCAAAAAGATGATCGGCATCGCACCCTCAGGCGAATTCGTCAAGATTCCGATGCACTCCCTCTCCGACATCCTCTCCTACGCATGGGAGAAGACGGTCTGGGCGACCGGCATCATCGTCAGAAGCCTCGAAAAGCTGATCGAGGGGATCATCCCTGCCGATCAGATGGGCGGCATCGTCTCGATCGTACAGGTCACTTCGCAGGCGAGTGCGATCGGCATCACCACCCTCTTCGCGCTGGCTGCGCTCATCTCGGTCAACCTCGGCGTCCTGAACCTGCTGCCGATACCGGCCCTTGACGGCGGGCATATCGTCTTCAACCTCTACGAGATGATCTTCAAGCGTCCGCCGAGTGAAAAGGTCTTTTACAATCTCACCGTCGCGGGGTGGGTCCTGCTCCTCTCGCTGATGGCATTCACCACCTACAACGACATCATCAGAATCATGCGAGGATAGCTTATGACACACTATGAAAAAAATTTCGACGAAGTACTCTCACGCATCGAGGCGGTCCGACTGGAGACCAACGAGCATCAGATCATCAAAATCATCGCCGTCAGCAAATATGTCGATGCCGATGCGATGCGAAAATTTTACGAGATCGGACAGCGCGCTTTCGGAGAGAATCGCGTGCAGGATATGAAGCAGAAGTGCGCCGAGCTCGAGGATCTGCCGCTGGAGTGCCACTTCATCGGGCGGCTCCAGAGCAACAAAATCAACGCACTCCTCGATCTCAACCCCGTCCTGATACAGTCATGCGAAGATCTGAAGATGGCCGAAGAGATCGACAAACGCGCCGGAGCCAAAGGAAAGGTACAGCCGATTCTGCTGCAGATCAACAGCGCCCGTGAAGCGACCAAAGCGGGCATCGCCCCCGAAGCCGCGATCGACACCTACCGCGAGATAGATGAAACGCTCAGCCATGTCACGCTCAAAGGGGTCATGACGATCGGAGCGCATACCGAAGATCAGAAGAAGATTCGGGAGAGTTTCGAAACCACCTACAAAATCTATGAAGCGCTGCAGCCGCTGGGTGCGAAATATTGTTCGATGGGCATGAGCAACGACTTCGAACTGGCGGTGCGCTGCGGATCGAACATGCTGCGGCTGGGAAGCATCCTCTTCAAATAGAAGAGGCTTTTCAGAGCTGCCCGATCCGCTCCAGAAAGGCTCTGGTCTGAGGCATCGAATCGAACGCCTCGAACGCGTCGTATGCGTTTTGGGATAGCGCTGCATAGTTTTCGGGTCTGAATTTGTAAAATCCCTCGATCAGCGCTTCTACATTTTTGGGCTCGACCAGATAGCCTGTCTTCCCCTCTTCCACGATTTCGGCGATCGCCGGCAGATTGCTGACCAGTACCGGCCTGCCGGCGCTGAAGGCTTCGATCACGATTCCCGGATACCCCTCTCTGTGGCTCGGCAGGACCAGCACATCCGCTTCGCTCAGCTTCTCGACGACCTCTCCGGGGGTCAGCGATCCCTCGTAGCTCGTGTTGTACTGCGCGACATATTCGGGTGTATATTTGGCTTCATGCACCGGGCCGTAGATTTTGACATCGAAGCTCTTGTCCAGCTTCTTGCATGCCTCCAGCAGCTCCTGTGTCCCCTTCTCATCCTTGAGATGGGAGATATAGACGAACCGGCGCTGAAAGTGGTTCTTGGGCGCCACCCCTTCCGGTCTGCGCCGGACATTGGGGAACCAGTAGGTTTCGGGGTTGAGCGGCTTGAAGTACTCTACCAGATATTTGGTCTCGAAAAAGCTCAGATCGGCATTTTTGAGGACATATTCGATCAGCCGCTTTTTGACAAAACCGCTCTTTTCGTAGATTTCGTTGAAGTTGCCGGCAAACTTTCGCAGACTGACGCTTTTGCCGAAGATTTTGGCAAAGAAGATGACAAACGGCGCGATCATAATATAGTGGTTGGCCGTACCATGCAGCGAGACATGGTCGTAGCGGCGAATGTTTTTGAGATAAAGTCTCATCACCGTGAAAAAGGTCTGCGCGATGTTTTTGTAGCAGTTTTTGTTGGAGTTGATCGAGAGATGCGCGACACCCAGTTCGCGCAGATCCTCCAGCAGCTGTTCGTAAAGTACCGTGACACCCCCTGCACTGCGCATATCCGGTGCATATTCGGGTCCGATCAGGATGATTTTTTTCTTATGCATGTTTGGTTTCCAGACTCCCTTTTTGATAGATTTTTCTGAGTACCGTGCGTGCGAAGTAGTACTCCACGCCGACGATGACGGCATTGATCCCGACAAATCCCGCGATCGGCCATGCGGAGAAGAGCACATGCACGACGATCACCACCAGCAGGAGGCGCGTGATGTTGAGCTTCAGCTCCAGCATGTTGAAGTTGAAGGTTTTGGAGAGGAGGCTGAAGAGGCTCAGGTAGGCGATCAGAATGCTCGAATAGATCAGAATCAGCACGAAGATCGCCGAATCGACCGAGAGATAGGCCGGTTTGATCCAGTAGACCACGGTCGCGATCGCCGCAGCGACACCGATACCGCCCAGCAGCACATACCATCTGTAGCGTTTGAGTCCCTCGATATGCGCCGTCACCGCATCCATCTGCGACATGTTGAACTTCGAAAGAAAGTAGGAGCGCAGCGAAGTGATGAAGATCATGATCAATCCTCCGAAACTCATCGCATACCCCAGCTCCGCCAGCGTCGTCGTCATCTTTTCGTCGACCATGTAGATGATCGCATAGCGGTTGGTATAGATATAGAGGCCGTTGATGATGTAGGTGAGCGCCGAGAAGAGTACAAACTGCTTCAGCCGGCGCACGAAGAGATCCCGGAATGCTCTGGTGCGCATTTTCGCTCTGCATGCCCACAGGAAGGCGAAATTGTACTTCAGATTGAGCAGAATCACCAGCGCGAACGGGAGGATGAAGAGATCCAGATAGATCAGATCCAGATCGATTGTCGTCGCGAAGAAGAGAATGTAGACCAGAAAGAGGACCCGTGCCCCCAGTATCACGAAAGAGTTGACGATGATGAATCTGATCCGCTTTTTGGCCAGCAGCGTCGTCTTGAAAAAGATCCAGCTGAGCAGCGCGAAGATAGAGAGGTAGATCAACTCCTGCCGGATACCGAGATTCTCCACCCCGAAAAAGAGATCCGCATAGTGACCCAGTGCCGTCTGCGACATGACAAAGAGCAGGATGAATATGGCGATCTGCAGCAGTGCATTGATCTGATCCGATATCCGGTAGATCTGGTTGAAGCGCAGATAGCTGACCGTCAGACCGAACTCAAAGACGAAGATCAGCATCATGACGATATTGAAAGCGGCGGAGAAGCCCGCCATACTCTCGATATTGAGCCGGTAGGGGATCAGCAGTGCGATCAGATAGGTCGAAAAGCTGTAGACCAGATTGGAGATAAAAAACATCGTGCCTTCGTTGGCAAGCAATGCTTTGAGTTTTGCAAACACCGATCGTTCCTTTTGGCTGGATTCTTTTGCGAAGTACGGCGGCCTCTGCTGCCGCCGGAGCGTGCCTTACGCTTTGCTGCGTATCTTTGCGATATCGAGGCCCTGTTTGCAGATGATCCGTTTGCCGCGGGCACTCTTCTCGATCTTGTCGACCACCTCCACATCGAAATCGATGCCGTCGCGCACCAGTTTCTTCATACCGGAGATGACATGCGCCTTGTCCACATCGCCATCCTGACTCTCGATCAGCACCGTCACCTTGCCGGGTTCGTTCTGTCGGTACTGGATGTTTCGGATCATATCGAGCGGCAGATGCTGCCCGCCGCACATCGTCGTGATCGAGACGAGCCGTTCATCCTCCGTCACCAGATAGTCCTGTGTCCGGCCTTCGATATTTTTGACCTCTTTGGCGATATCGGTACCCTCGAAGAAAATCTTTTCGCCGGAGACGGCATCGCCGGTTTTGAAGTTGATAAAGGGCATGACGAAGTTGTCGAACGAAGTACCGACGATCTCGTCGTCGATAATACGCGGCACACCGTAGGCATTGACGAAACGGTAGTTTTCGAAGTTGAGACGATAGGCGCCGACGACGCGCTCCGTATGTCCGTAATCGGCGAGGATATTGATATGATCACCGAAAAAGGCTTTGATCTCTTCGAAATCGGGCTCGTAGATACTCTCGGAAGAGACGATCACCCCTTCGATATCGAGCGGAGCCAGGCCGTACTTTTTCGACTGGGCGATGAAGCTGAGCACCGCACTCGGATAACCGAATACGAATTTGGGCTTGAACCGCTTCGCCTGCTCGTACATGAGCGGAAACTTGTCGGAGTTCATGTAGTTGTTGGAGAGGTAGAGATAGTTGTCGACCGGTTCGTACTCCCAGTAGATGTTCTGATCCGGCTTGGAGACTTCACGCCCTTTGAGCAGCAGCGTCCTGTCACGGTACTTGTAGCCCACTTTGGCCAGCGTATACATCGAATAGGCTTTGTGTTTGGCGCGGCTGGTATGGAGCGGATGGAAATACTGCGTAGGCGTCGAGAGCGACCCGCCGCTGAAGTATGGCACCGGCTTCTCCACTTTGTCGGTATAGAATCGGTCGAGATTGGCTTTGATGTCGTGTTTGGTGATCGTCGGGAATCGCTTCAGATCGTCCAGTGCTTTGTAATCTCTGGCGGTGACGCCATGCTTTTGAAAATGCTCTTTGTAAAAAGGGATATTCTCTTCGGCGAAGATCAGCGTCTCGAGCGTCTTGTTGTAGACAAAATCCTGTTTGAACTGCTCACTCCCCGCCTCAAACTCATCGAATCGCTTCCTGAACTCTGTATAGAGTTTGCCGTAACGCACCTCCATCGGAATAGAACCATAGATAGACCCCAGAAAGGTCTTCAGCGACTGCGGCATCTTGTAGTAGGTATCACGGTAGAGATGGAGCACACTGTCAAATGAGAAACGCATTGCAATCCTTTGTTGTATTGATTATGATGATTTGTCCCTATATCGGC
>CAYLLC010000054.1:0-3507 GCA_964384355.1 uncultured Sulfurospirillum sp.
GTCGCCTACGAGCGACTCGCATGGGAGGGCAATGCCGATGCGCAGACTTCGCTGGGCTATATGTATCAGCAGGGAGAGGGTGTCTCCAGAGATCTGAAAAAAGCGATCGAGTGGTACGAAAAGGCGATCGGGCAGGAGCAGCCTTACGCGCTCTTCAATCTGGGGCTGATGTACGCCAACTCCAACGAATATATCGCGCAGGATATCGAAAAAGCGCACGAACTCTTTTTGCGTTCCGCTATCGCGGGCGTCGATCTGGCGCAGTACGAAGTGGCGCTGATGTTCGAGCAGGGGGCAGGATGCACACAGAACTACTCCGAAGCGGCATACTGGTACGAAGAGGCAGCCAAACGCGGTCATGCCGAAGCCTTCAACAATCTGGGCGTACTCTACAGAGAGGGGCGCGGCGTCGAGCAGAATTTTCAGCGTGCGTTTGTCTGCTTTTCACGCGCAGCCGAAAAGGGGCTCTCCTCGGCACAATACAACCTCGGCCTCCTCTACGACCGCGGAGAGGGCGTCCCCGAAGATCATGAAAAAGCGCTCGAATGGTGCCGCAAAGCGGCATTCAACGGACACGGCAAAGCGAGACAGATCATCGCACAGCTGCAGGAAGAGGGCAAAATCGTCTTTTAGGCGAGGAGCGCTTCGAGCCGATCCAGAAACGGCAGCTGTGATGCGACGATCATCTCTCTCGCTTCCTCCAGATCGAACCACCCCGCCCGCTCCATCTCGGGAAACGAAGCACGCTTGCCCGAGTGCGGGGGCCATTCGATCGTGAAGAGATTGGAGCGGATTTGCGTCGGGGGCTCCGCCTCCACCGCCCAGACGAAGATCTCTTTGCCCCCGCTTTTGACGCTTCCCAGCGGTATGAACGCCCCATCGATCCGCTGCCCCGTCTCTTCAGAAAATTCCCTGCGAGCCGCTTGCAGCGGCGCTTCTCCTTCCCGCACCTCTCCCTTGAAGATACTCCACGCACGCTGCCTGTGCCGCCACCACGGCCCACCCATACGCCCCAGATAGACTTCCGGCTTCTCCTTTTTGCGGTAGGGAAGGATGCCCGCACTTGTTTTCATCGCCGCTCCCAAGAGAATTTTGTACTATTTTATCATATCATGTGACCAAACAACGAAGGAGCAGCGCATGGCTATCCGGACACCCTATGTCGCGACCGACGGCATCATCGAACTATACGACGACCATGAGACCTTTCGGGGCATCATCCTGATCGAGCGCAAAAACCCGCCCAGAGGCATCGCATTTCCGGGAGGATTCGTC
The DNA here is from genome assembly GCA_964384355.1 of uncultured Sulfurospirillum sp. Classification (GTDB taxonomy): domain Bacteria; phylum Campylobacterota; class Campylobacteria; order Campylobacterales; family QNZT01; genus QNZT01. The sequence goes on from CAYLLC010000054.1 coordinate 1,276, forward strand.
GAAATCGGCGAATCATGCGAAGATGCCCTCCGACGCGAAATGCGCGAAGAGGTGAGCCTCGATGTGACGATCAAATCGCTGCTGGGCGTCTACTCCGACCCGAAGCGCGATCCGAGATTTCATACCGTCAGCTGCGTCTATGTCTGCTCCGCCGTCGGCACGCCCCGCGCTGCGGACGACGCCAAAGAGGTCTTCGTCTACAAGCCCGACGAGATCCCGGCAAAGCAGCTGGTATTCGATCATGCGAAGATTCTGGCCGATTATCTGAAACGATACTGGTAATTTGCTCCATATTTATGTATAATAAAAACAAATAAATAAAAGGAGCATCCCCATGTCCCCCAAGCGCTACACACTACCGAGTCTCGTCGCAGCCACACTCCTGCTGATCGGCTGTCAGGAGCAGAGCACCGCAGACAAAGCCAACACCCTCTACCAGCACTATCAACAGCACAAAATCCCCAAAACACTCTATCCCAAATCCTCCGCCGGAACTCCAACATCGCACCGAAGCACCGCCGACCACCGATCCCTCCCCTCACCCCCAAAAGAGACGACAGCGACACCCGACACACATGCCGCACCGGCTCCCCAAAAGCGGACTCCCAAAACGGCGATGAAACCGCAGCACGCCACACCGCATGCCGCACCCAAACAGAGCGTCAAAGCGGCATCGGCTATACATGCAGCGGTATCACACGGCACGCGCACGGCGCAGCCACACCCCCCGCATGACACGCCCGCCCAAAAAGCGGCACACCGCATGCCTGCACCGCACGCGTCAGACCAACCCCAAAACCGCATCACCTACAGCCTCTCCACACCGCCCGTACCCGTCGAGCCGGTCAAGGTCCATGCCCAGATCGCCAAAGTCGTCAAAGCGGTCGAAGCGGTCAAGGCAGATGCGGCCAAAAAGATCCTCGACGCACTGCAGGTCATCAAAGCGGTCAAACCGATTCGTGCGACGACGGATATGCCCGCCGTACCGTCGGTCGTAGACATCGTCAAAGCCGATGCCGTCGCACAGATCGCCAAAGCGACCGCCTTCGTCCAGAGCGCCAACGCCGTCGCCAAAGCCAGAATCGCCAAAGCGGTCGCGAAGGTCCAGATCGCAGAGCTGGAGCATAGCGCAAAACCCGCTACCGAAGAGGAGGTCCGCAAAGCCAAAGCGGCAGCGGCAGCCAAAATCGCCAAAGCGGTCGCTGCAGCCCAGATCGCCAAAGCCAAAGCCGCGGCCACCATCGCCGAAAGCGTCGCCGAAGTGGAGAAGACCAAAGCCAGAAAATACCCCTCACTGGCGGAAAAACTCTTCGGCAAAACGGATCAGAAAGCGAAATGAAACCGTTCGGCTACCTCTACGACCCCTTCTTTATGCAGCATGATACCGGCCCGGGCCATATCGAGAGCCCCGCACGCGTCGCGGCGATCGACGAGCTGATCACCGAAAAGTACGACTTCATCCCCATCCCCAGCCGCATGGGCGACAAATCGGAGCTGCTGATGGTGCATGACGACGAGTATCTCGACTGGATCGAGCATGGCTACGAAAACGGCGTGCGCATGATCCTCTCCGCCGATACGATCGTCTCCGAGATGAGCTACGATGTCGCCCGCAAAGCTGCCACCAGCACCAAAAACGCCGTCGAATTTTTCCGGCAGGGCGGCATGCGCGCCTTTCTCAATCTGCGGCCGCCGGGCCACCATGCCGAAGTGATCACCGGACAGGGGTTCTGTATCTTCAACAATATCGCGATGATGGCGCGCTACGCACAGCAGGCAGGCTACGCCAAAGTGATGATCATCGACTTCGATGTCCACCACGGCAACGGCACGCAGGATATCTTCTACGACGATCCGACCGTCTTCTACTTCAGCACGCATGAGAAGAACAACTACCCCTATGTCACCGGCGGAGAGGATGAGATCGGCGAAGGTGCAGGCATCGGATACAACCGAAACATCCCCTACCACGACTATCTGCAGGATGCGGAGCTTCTCTCCTACTACGACAGACTGCCCGGGGATTTCGACTTCGACATCGTGCTGGTCTCGGCGGGCTACGATCTGATGCGCGACGAGGCGATCTCCACCGCCGAAATCAGCTTCGAGGGGATTCGTGAAGTGGTACGCAAGATACTGCGTTTTGCAGGGGACAAACCTGTGGCATTTCTACTCGAGGGCGGATACAATATCGATTCGCTGGTGCGCAGCGTCGATGTGACTCTGGAGGAG
>CAYLLC010000054.1:3607-12103 GCA_964384355.1 uncultured Sulfurospirillum sp.
TAAAATCGGGTATGCAAATATCTGATCTGGATTATCGACAGCGGTATGAAACCCTCGCTCAGGAAGAGGCGGGGCGCTGGGAGGAGATCACGCGCAATCTCATCTCCAACTGGACCGAACTCTTCAGGGAGCAGGCGCGCAGGCATGCGGCGCGAACCGTCATCAGGGAGACCGAGAGCGGTGCATCCTACAGTTATGCCGATCTCGACCGCGCTTCCGATGCCGTCGCCGACCATATCCGCGCACATATCCCCGACAGCCGTATCGGGCTGCATTACAAAAACAGCTTTCTCTTTCTGGCGGCCCTGATCGGCATCAACAAAACAGGAAGGCTCGCGATCCTCTTCAATACCAACGAACCGCAGGAGCGGCTGCAGCATCTGGCACGACAGGCCGAGACCGAGAGCGTACTGGGTGATGCGATCGCGGGATTGCGCCGCTACGATATCGGGACGATGATCGACACCCCTGTCCAGGCACCCATCGGTACGGCCGATCTGCGCACGACGCTCGACGATCCCGCCTTCGTCATCTTCACCAGCGGTACGAGCGGCCCGAGCAAACCTGCACTCTTCAGCCACCGCCGTATGATCGGTGCAGGTATCGCATGGTCGCTGCGGACCTTCATGCAGCCCAAAGACAACTGCTACATCACCCTCCCCCTCTACCACGGCAACGCCCTCGCCGTCGCCTTCTCCGCCGTCGTCACCGCCGGCGCGACCGCCACACTGCGCCCCAAATTTTCGGTGACGCACTTTTTCGAGGATGTGGAGCGCTTCGGGGTCACGCACATGGTCTATATCGGGGAGCTCTGGCGCTACCTGCTCAACCGCCACACCGAGCCGCGCCGCACGACGCTCCATACGATCTTCGGCAACGGATTGCACAAAAATCTCTGGATCGAGGCGACGAACCGCTACGGTATCCGCCATGTCGTCGAGCACTTCGGCGCGACGGAGATGCCCGCTTCGGCGCTGACCAACTGGATGGATCTGCCCGGATACTGCGGCTATATCCCGCCCGATCACCCCGATGCCGGGGATATCATGCTCATCGACGAATCGGGCCGGCCCGTACCGACGGGAGAGAGCGGCGAAGCGATATTTCGCGTCCCGGGCAACCGCTACCGCGGCTACCTCGATCCCACTCTCGACGCACCCAAAACCGTGATGCGAGAGGGCATCATGTGGTGGCGATCCGGTGATCTGCTACGGCGTAACGAAGCGGGATTTTTCACCTTCGTCGACCGTGCGGGGGACAGCTACCGCTACAAAGGCGAGAATGTCTCCACCAAAGATGTCGAAGAGGCGCTCGCCAAAAGCCCCCTGATCGAAGAGGCGGTCGTCTACGGCATCAGGCTGCCCCATATCGAGGGCAAGATCGGCATGGCCTCCATCCTCCCCTCCGGGCCGCTGGACGAGGCGGCGCTGCAAACACTCCTGCATGAGCTGAAACAGACGCTGGCACCCTACGCCCTGCCCCACTTCCTGCGCATCAGAGAGGAGAGACACCCCACCACTTCGACGCTCAAATTCCAGAAAAAAGCGCTCAGCGAAGAGGGGATCGAGCGCTACGACACTATCCCCCACTACATACTCGCCGATGAGGGCTACATACCGCTGGATCGGACGATCTACGAAGCCCTGCAGAGCGGTGACTACACACCCGGAGCCGGACGATGAGTGCAAAGAAGCTGATCGTCGCCACCCGGCTCCACACCAACAACGAAGCGATCCCGATCGATACCGGCAAACTCGACCGCTGGTGCGAGCAAGTGCTCTCCTACTGCGATACGCTGATTCTCGTCGTCGACCATCGCTACTTCGTCACGCTGGAGGGGATGTTCGGGCGGTTCGGCGACCGGCTCAAGGTCTTTCATATCGATCCGTGGATCAGCTTCACCCAGCCGCTCAACATGATCATCGAAAAGGCCCTCTCGCTCAAGGCGACCGCGCTGCTCTTTCAGAGTATCGAAGTGACGCTGGAGGATCGGGATGTCGGACGATTGCAGCAGCATCTCGATGCGAACACGCTCGTCGTAGGGGCGAAGCTGCACCCCAAACATGGCGAAAAGAGGGGACGACAACCCCTCAACGGCTGGAACTCCCCGTGGAACACCCTCGCACTCTGGGATCTGCAGAAGCTGGGGCTGACGGGCTTTCTGACGATCTCCAGCGGCAATATCGACGGTATCCCCGGCGGTGTGGAGGAGGTGGTCGCCATCTCCCTGCTGCAACACCTCAAACCGGGCATGATGGAAGCCAAACTGATCGAGCTGCCCACGGTCCACTGGGATGCGACATGGGAGTGTGCCCTGCGCACGAAATATCATGAGAGCAAGATGGCATCCAAAGGCGAGCGCGCCTTCAGACAGCTGCAGATGCTCTCTATCAAAGATGGAAAGGTGACGGTATTATGATCGATGTACTGGTAGTGGGAACGGGAGAGTATGTCACGGGGCTGGCCAACGAAACGGTCGCCAAATCGGACAAAAGCTTCGGCGTGGTCGCGCTGAGCCTCTTCGACATGCGTGCACGCGGGCTGGTGGGCAATATCACCCTCGCCGGACGAAACGGTGCACGGTTCGAAGCGATCAGGAGACATTTCCGCGAGAATCTCAAGGGCGCATACCCCACGCTCGATGTCGGCTTCGACGCCCTGCCCGCAACGGACACGGTCGATCCGGATGCCTACAAAGTGGCACTCTCCCGCATGCCCAAGGGCTCTTGCGTGATGGTATTCACCCCCGACGATACCCACTACCGGATCGCATCCGACGCACTCGATGCCGGCATGCATGTACTCGTCGCCAAACCGCTGGTCAAGCGCCTCGCCGAGCATGATGCCCTCGCGCAAAAGAGCCGCGAAAAGGGGCTGCTGCTGATGCTGGAGGTACACAAGCGCTTCGATCCGATCTATGCCGATGCGGTCGATCGGATACGGGGGCTGGGTGATTTCAGCTACTTCAACGCCTACATGAGCCAGCCCAAAAGCCAGCTGGAGACCTTCCGCGCATGGGCGGGTATCTCCAGCGACATCAGCTACTACCTCAACGCCCACCATATCGACCTGCTCGTCTGGGCGCTGCAGGATATCGCCAGGCCCGTGTCGGTCTATGCGACGGCAGCCACAGGCGTCGCACGGCAGATCCTCGATCGCCCCGTCGAAGATACGATCACCCTGACGGTCACATGGCAAAACTACCAAACCAACACCACCGGCACCAGTATCCACACCGCATCGTGGATCGCCCCGCCCTCCGATGTCCACTCACAGCAGCGATTCTTCTATATGGGACATGCGGGAGAGATCAGCGTCGATCAGGCGCATCGCGGCTACACGGTCGCGACCGACCGCAACGGATTTCAGAGTGCCAATCCGCTCTTTATGAAATATACTCCCAGGGAAGGGAGATTCGCCGGTCAGGATGGGTACGGATACAGAAGTCTGGAGCATTTTGTACGCAGTGCGACAAAATTACGACAAAAAAACACCACACTCGAAACACTCGACAAAACCCTCCCGACCATTGCAAATACGCGGCTGACGACGGCTATTCTCGAGGCCGGATATCGCAGTCTGCAAAAAAAAGTGCCGATTTCGCTCGAAAACCTTTGACAAATCTCAAAAATGTGCTATAATGTCCCAGATGAAAAATTATATTGAGTACACTTCGGTGTATTGCGTTACTACATTTATGTTACTGCGTTAGACTGAAAGACTCCCGATTTTGATTCAACATTTTTACAAAAAGGTACTACATTATGGCAGAACTGCTTAATGGAACCGTCAAATGGTTCAACGACGAAAAAGGCTACGGATTTATTCAACAAGAGAATGGTGGAGACGATGTATTCGTACACTTCAGACAAGTCAACCACAACGGTCCCGGACGTGTCACACTTCAGGATGGTCAGCAAGTGACTTTCGAAATCGGTGAAGGACACAAAGGCCCACAAGCCCAAAACGTTACACCACTCTAATCGTCGAAGAGCGATCAAAATAGGGAGCGTTAAGCTCCCCCTCCCCTTTACAGATTTCCCGCAAACTGCTATAATTTTCGCAAAATCCTCTTAAGGACGATCGTTTGCGACACACAATTTCCCTGATATTTCTCATACTACTGCTGTTGCCCGGCTGCAGCGGCGATACGGCTACGACAAATCCGTCATCCGATACGCATCCCCCTGCAGAGCGCGGAGACATTTTCATCCCTAGACCGCATGCCACCTTCAGCATCGTACTTGACGGCAGACTGCCCGGGCATTTCGAAGCAGAGGTCGTCGATCTGGACGCATTCGAGACGACACCCGGGCAGATCGCAGCACTGCATGCAGCAGGTAAAAAGGTCTTCGCCTATCTGTCGGTCGGTTCGTGGGAGCCCTATCGGGAGGATGCCGGAACCTTTCCGCCGGAGATCATCGGCAAAGTCTATCCCGGCTGGGAGGATGAGAAGTTTCTCGATATCCGCGCAACCGACAAACTGATGCCCCTGATACGCAAACGGTTCGATATGATCGCCGCCAAAGGATTCGACGGTATCGAGGCGGACAATATCGACATCTACGGGGTCGACGAAGACGGTGCGAACGGTACGGGATTTGGCATCACGATCGAGGATATCAAAGGGTATGTCGATGCATTGATCGCCGAAGCGCATGCCAGAGGGCTCAGCATCGGGCAGAAAAACGCCCCCGAGCTGGTACAGAGATATGGCGATCTCTTCGACTGGGCACTGCTGGAGGATCCCTTTTTCGAAAACTATGCCGAAGCCTTCAGCATCTATACCGAGCATGACAAAGCGGTTTTCGCCCTCTCCTACACCGACAACACTTCGCGGGAGACTTTTCTTGCGCATGTATGCGCTCAGGCTGCACCGCTGCGGTTCACGGCCATATTGAAGGAGCGCGATCTCGGTGCGGCGGAGACGACATGTCCGAAATAGTCTATCGCATCGATCGCTCAGGATCGCGCAAACACACCTACATCACCATCCAGAAAGACGGCTCGGTCCTCGTCAAAGCGGGCAGAGGTATCACGGCAGAACAGATCGCGCAATTCGTCGCAGAGAAAGAGCGCTGGATCAGGAAAAGGGTCGATGCGATCCGGGAGGCACGGCAGGCGGTGCAGTCGCACTTCTATCTGCTCGGTGAAGCGATCCCGAGAGAAGGGTATACCGAGGAGGATATCGACCGGCTCTACCGACAAAAAGCCCGCGAAATCATCCCGCCGCTGGTCGAGAGACACAGTGCGCGCATGCAGGTGACGCCGAGCGCCGTATCCTTTCGCAAAAACAGAAGCCGATGGGGCAGCTGCAGCAGCCAAAACCGCCTCTCTTTCAACACCCGTCTGGCTGCCACGCCGATCGACTTCATCGAGTATGTCGTGGTGCATGAGCTGGCTCATATCCGCCACAAAAACCACTCCGCCGCCTTCTGGCAGGAGGTGGCACGCTACCTGCCCGACTACAAGATGCGCCGCGATCTGGTCAAAACGCTGCACTACACGCTATAAAATCTCTTTGAGCAGCGCCTCTTTGCCCTTGAGCAGCTTCGCATTGTACGCTGTCGTCTCATTCAGAGAGGGTGTATAGTAGGCTTCGCGCACGCGGTCCTTGACCCACTGATACTCCGCCCAGTTTCCGCCGTTGGTTTTGACCACTTTCATCTCCAGTGTCGCGAGGCTGGTGAAATCTTTGAGACCGTTGAAGATATCGCTCACCGAGAAATCTTCCGACTTCTCTTTGCGATCATATTTCTGTTTCAGCTTTTCGGCTTGCTCTTTCTCTACGGTTTTCACCTTTTGCGCAAGCTCCAGAAACCGATTCACCTGCTCCGGTGTCAGCCTGCCATCCGCCGGCGGGCTAAAGCGATCCTCCGCACTCTTCTGGATCACCTCTTTGTCGTAATCGCCTTTCGACATCGATTTGACATAATCTTCGACCGGATTTTCCGGTTTGGCAGTGTGCGCGGCGGACAGGGTGACGGTACTTTTGCCCTCAGTCGTCTGCGGCAGCATGATGTCGGGTCGGATATTTTGCATCATGTCGCGCGGAGTGAATATCCTCCCGATCGTCATCCCCAACACCACCGATACGGCAAAAGCCGCGATCAGAAAAAAGATAAAGTGCTTGACCCTGTCGCTGACCGGCACCTCCAGAAACACGGGTATCGCACGATAGAGCAATACCAGCGAATAGATACCCAGACCCAGCGACATGATCCACCCGACCATCGGCAGTGTCCCCAGAATCTGCCCCAGCATGGAGGGTACGGAGATCCAGAAGAGCATCGCGATCGCTCTGGCCGGATCGTTTTTACCGCCCAGCATCCCTGCGAGATAGGCTGCGATCCATCCCAGCACAGCGATCGAGATCAGATAGATCACGACCGTGCCGACCATCTGGAGCAGCATGTCGGTAAGAGAGGGGCGTATCACGCCGACCATCGGCAGATGATAGCCGAAGATCTTCAGCAGCAGTGCGCTGAGCACCGCCGTCACCGTAATCACCGGTGCAACGGTCCGAGTCAGAAAAGTCCCCGTATCCTTCGCTTCCGCCGCTACTTCCGGCCACAATCTCTCCGGCTGCAGAATCGCCTGTTGCAATTTCGTCACTATGCTGTTAGTCGTCATATCGCGCTCCTTTTTCTTCTCTTATCATGCTACAGCGATCAAAATTAACCTGATATTAATAATAAAACTATAAAATCTAATTTTAATATAATCATAAGGTCGTTTCGTGGATATTTTTCAATCTATCGTTTTGGGAATCGTCGAGGGTATGACGGAGTTTCTCCCGATCAGCTCTACGGGTCATCTGATCGTCGTCGCCGACTGGCTGGGGATGCAGCAGACCGAGACCAACACCGCTTTCGAGGTGATCATCCAGCTGGCTGCGATTCTCGCCGTCGTTTTCAACTACAAAGAGAAGTTCACCCTCGAGAAAATCGAGCTCTGGAAAAAGGTCTTCATCGCCTTTCTGCCGATCGCCGTTGTCGGATTTCTCTTCAGCCATCAGATCAAAGCCCTCTTCTCCGTTCCCGTCGTCGCTACGATGTTTATCGTCGGGGGTATCGTCTTTTTGATACTCGAGCACTTCTACAGAGAGGAGAACCACACCACCACCGATGTCGAAGATGTCACCTACCGGCAGGCGGCATGGATCGGCTTCGCACAGGTCTTCGCGCTCATTCCCGGTACCAGCCGCGCAGGCTCCACGATCGTCGGCGCACTGCTGGTCGGACTCTCCAGAACCGCCGCCGCGGAGTTCTCCTTTTTGCTGGCGGTGCCCGTCATGCTGGCGGCCAGCGGATACGACCTGCTCAAACACTATCACGAATTTTCGGAAGCCAACTTCGTCACACTCGGCATCGGCTTCGCGGTCGCCTTCGTGACGGCCTATCTGACGATGATGTTTTTCATCAAATTTCTGGAGAAGTTCACCTTCGTGGCGTTCGGTATCTACCGTATCCTCTTCGGTCTGCTTCTCTTCGCACTGATGTAGGCATGACATGCTCGCCGATCTGATCAAATTCATCGTCGATGTCGTCGCCGACTGGGGCTATACGGGCATCTTCGTGATGATGTTTCTGGAGAGCTCCTTTTTCCCTTTTCCGAGTGAAGTGGCGATGATCCCCGCAGGATACCTCGCCTCCATCGGCAAGATGAACCTCTTCGTCGCGATCGTCACGGGGACGGCAGGATCACTGGCCGGTGCACTCTTCAACTACTACCTCGCGGTCAGGTTCGGCAGAGGCTTTCTGATCAGATACGGCAGATACTTCTTCATCACCGAAGAGACGATCGACAAAGTCGAGAAATTCTTCCGATCCCACGGACACATCTCCACCTTTTCGGGACGCCTCATCCCCGCCGTGCGGCAATATATCTCTTTCCCCGCAGGACTGGCACGCATGAATCTGAAGGAGTTCGCATTCTATACCGCACTCGGCGCAGGTATCTGGGCGACGATTCTCGCACTGATCGGCTATTTCGTCGGCAAAAACGAAGCCCTTGTCCACCAATATACCCGAGAAATTACAATTATTTTAATTATTACCCTAGCAGTAGGCATATCGATTTATATCAAAAAGCATAAAAAAACAAATTAATTTTAAAATTATATATTTTCGATATAATTTTTAAAAAAAAGCAAGGTTTTATCATGCAACGATATCTACGATCCTCTCTGCTGTTTCTCTTCACACTCTTCGCGCTGACCGCATGCGGCGGAGGCGGCGGCAACAATGGGAACGACACACAACCGCAACCGGGTAACGGCGGCGGTAATATCGACAATGTCGTCGTCGATCCGCAAGCCTATTATATCGATGCGGTCAACGGCAACGACGCCAGCGACGGCAAAACACCGCAAACGGCATGGAAGACGCTGAACAAGCTCAACACCGTCACGATCAACGCCGGCAACAAGATCCTCTTTCGCACCGGCCAGACATGGCAGGGATCGCTGGAGATCAAAAACAGCGGAACCGCCGA
>CAYLLC010000055.1:0-5126 GCA_964384355.1 uncultured Sulfurospirillum sp.
TCTATATTTTTCATACGCTCCCAGGATTAAATCAAATGTGTTAAAATCGGAAAAACCGATAAGAGAGGCGTATATGGCTGATATTGAAGCGCTCAAAGAGGAGTATCTCGATCACATGATGCACCCGCGCAACTACGGCAAGATCGAGCATCCCGACGCGATGGGGATAGGGCAGAATCCGCAGAACAACGAGATGGTGGAGCTCTATCTGAAGCTCGACGGCGACACGATCGAAGAGATCGGATTCATGGCGATCGGCTGTATGGATACGATCGTGACGGGATCGATCTTCACCGATATGCTCGGTGGCGAGACGATTGCGGAGGGGGAGAGCGTGGCGGAGGAGTTTCTGGCCAATCTGGTCAATGTCCCCGAGAGCCAGCGCGCATGCGGCGAGATGGTCGCCAAAGCCTATCTGGCGGCGCTGGTCAATCTCGACCACCGAAGAAGCGGCAGGGATGAGAAATCCTATACCCTGATGATTAGCGAGGATTGTACGACCGATGAGACGAAGTGAACTTTTCCGACAAAAACATGAACTCTGGCTCGCCATGCTCTTTGGCTCCTTCTCCGTCGCCGAGGAAGCGATCGCCGATATCCTCTACGACTTCGCGATGATCGAGTATCGCCATCTGGTCTGGCTGGGCGGGCGTCTGGCCGAGGAGGGCACGCCCTTCGACTACGACAAGGGCGAGGTCGACTTCCGCGCCGAGACCAACCATGCGCTCTTTGCCAAACTGATCACGCAGATCGAGGCGATGGCGGCACACTATCCCGATACTGCGGATACGATGTTTGCGAGATTTCTGAGTGACGAGCTCTACTTCGTGCAGAAGCTGCAATCGCTGCGCAGCGATCCCGACAGCGACGGTGCGATCACCGCCTTCGACAAATCGCGTATGTTGCCGGGATTCGTGCTGGATCGCACGCAGACCGACGCCCTGACGCGCTTTCTCTTCGAAGAGTCCTACAAAGAGTACGAGCTGATTCTGGTCTATACCTATGCCAACTTCTTTACCGATTCCAAACGCCTCTCGGGTATCTTCACCGATCTGATTTACGAGTCGCACTTCCACCTCAAGAGCTTCGCACGCATGATGATGCAGATGGGTATTCTGACGATGCCGCGTACGATCATGGAGCAGGTCTACAAATTCGACGATCTCAGGCAGTTCCTGATCGACGGTATCCAAGAGGAGGAGGGTGCGAAGGAGGAGTGCGTCAAACTGGCGCAGATGGTGCAGGATGAGCGACTCGGGGACTTCTTCCTCTTTATCAACAATCAGGAGAACTACCACATCGCACTGATGCAAAAGGCACTGGAGCATCTGGGAGAAGATGCATGAATGCACTGATCAAAGCTGCCTGGACCAATGCGATCTCCAGAGCCTTCGGGAAGTTCGCATCGACGGAGTTCCCCGCCCCGATTCAGCACATGATCAACAGCGCCTATGTCCGGCTGATGGGTGTCGATATGCGGGCGTTCGAGGATCTCGACCACTACCGCAGCCTCAACGCCCTCTTCACGCGCAAGCTCCTCTACGGCAGGGAGCTGACCAAAGACCCCAACGCCTTCATCTCCCCTGCCGACTCCTATGTGACGGCGGAGGGCGATATCCGAAATGCGCATGCCCTGCAGATCAAGGGCTTCTCCTACGATGTGCGCGAACTCCTGACGGACCGCTTCGAGCCCGATGCCGTGGCACCGGTGGAGCGCGGGAAATTTATCAACTTCTATCTCTCTCCCAGAGATTACCACCGCTATCATGTGCCGATCGATATGAAGGTGCTGCGTGCGGTGCATGTGCCCGGGCTCCTCTATCCGGTCAACTTCACCTTCCTGCACAAGATCCCCGCGCTCTTCGTCAAAAATGAGCGGGTCGTGCTGGAGTGTATCGACAACAGCAACCGGCTCTTCTTCATCGTGCTGGTCGGTGCGCTCAATGTGGGCAAGATGACCCTCGCTTTCGACGATCGGATCGAGACCAACACCGATGCGCGTGAAATCAGAGTCTACGACTACGAAGATGTCACCCTCAGCCGCGGCGACGAGCTGGGAATGTTCATGATGGGATCGACGATCGTGATGCTTTTCGAGGAGGGGTTTGTCGATCTGGTCGAGGGGCTGGGCGGCAAGCATGTCCGATACGGAGATGTCGTCGCCTACCGCAGAGGGTAGTCAGCGCGCTACGGCCGCTTCGACGAGCTCGGGGCTCGGCTCTCCCAGCAGATATCCCTGCATATAGTCGGCGCCCATTTCGATGACGCTGCGCTTTACCGCTTCACTGTGTACGAACTCCGCGATCGTTCTGGCGCCCAGCTTGTGGGAAAAGGCGATGATCGCTTCGGTGATGATCCGTGACTCTTCGCTTTGGTCGATATGTTTGACCAGTGAGCCGTCGATCTTGATGAAGTCGGCATGCAGGCCGATAATGTGCTCGAAGTTGGAGTAGCCGCTGCCGAAATCGTCGATCGCGATGCGTACGCCATGCGCTTTTGCCTTGCCGATAAAGCGGTTGACCGGATCGTAGTCCTGAATCTCTTCGGTCTCCGTGATCTCGAGGATGATACGCCGGGGCTGCGGAAACGCCTCGATCTTTTCGAGGATATAGGCGGCGATCTCCTCATCGAGGATATCTTCGACGCTGATATTGACCGAAAACTCCAGATCCGGCCGATCGTGAAACATTTCGAAGCTGTGGCGGATGACCCGTTTGGTGATGCGCGTGTAGAGCTTCGCCTTTTTGGCGATATCGAGAAAGAAGAAGGGCGATACGACGCTGCCGTCGGGCTCGATCAGGCGCACGAGCGCTTCATATTTGTGTATCTCACCGCTGGCGGTATCGACGATGGGTTGGTAGAAGGGGAGGATACGATCCTCTTCGAGCGCCTCTTTGATCTTGTTGATCCAGAGTATATGTTTCTCGTAGAGGTGGGTCTGCTCCTCTGCATCGCTGTAGAAGAGGAACTTCTTGTGTGCCGCTTTCGCATCTTTGCGTGCGCGGATGAGTGCCGTGACCAGCTCGCTGAAATTGCGCTCCCGGCAGATGCGATAGTCGGCGATACTGCCGGTGAGGGTGATGCTGACACACTCATGGTTGTCGCAGCGCTGGGTCTCCTCTTCGATGCGGTCGATGAGCGCTTCGAGGAAAGTTTCGGGCGCCGTCTCGAGGTCGGCCTGCTCGCAGAGGATGACGAATCCGTCGGAGTGGAGCTTGTAGAGATGGTGCCTGCAGCTGCGCAGTGCGTTTTGCAGCAGGTCGGCGACGAACTTGAGCACCTTGTCTCCGGTCGCGGTGCCGTAGAAGTCGTTGAGCCCGGAAAAGTCGTCGATATCGAGATAGAAGAGTACCGGTTCTTTCGCCGATGCGAGATCCTGCAGCAGCTGCACCCGTCTGGGAAGACCCGTCAGCGGATCGATCTTCTGTTTGCGCATCTCATCCTCGATGCGCGCTTTGCTCGCTTCGAGCTGGGTGACATCGTGTCGGATGCCGATATACTCTACGATTTTGCCGTGATGGTCGCGGATCGGGACGATCGTCGCATCGACGATATAGAATCCGCCTGATCTGGTGCGGTTTTTGAGGATGCCGCGCCAGATCTCTCCGGATTTGATCGTCTGCCACATCTTGCGAAAAGTCTCTTTCGGCATTTCGGGATGGCGTACGATATTGTGCGATGCACCGATCAGCTCCTCCTTCGTGTAGCCCGAGATGCTGCAGAAGGTATCGTTGACATAAGTGATGATGCCGTGCCTGTCGGTCTTGGAGACGATGCTGGAGCTGTCGATGGAGAATTTGTAATCGTGCAAAAAGGAGAGATTGCGGTGGAGTGTGTCGCTCATGCGGTTGAAGGCATGCAGTGTCGAGGCGATCTCATCCTCTCGGGTCGTGGTCAGATGCAGCTGCGTCTCACCGCGTCGGATCGCTTCGGAGGCGTGACGGAGCTGCCGGATCCCCGTGAGCACGGAGCGGTAGAATGCCGCACCGACATAGAAGAGCAGCGAGAGCATTGCGAACAGTCCCAGGAGGATATATCCGATCTCCCGATGGAGACGCTCCAGATCTTTCTGCAGCTGATCATGGTAGTGGTCGGTGAATGCCTCGAAGAGTCCGGTTTCGGTATCGATGACATCGCTGAGCATATGAAAGAAGCGGTTTGCTTTGAATCTTTCGGTCTGCTGCGGGTCGATAAGCTGTTTGCGTACGATGGCGAAAACATTCTCCAGCTGATACCCGAGCAGTTTTCGGATGGAGGCGAGATCGCTGAAGCGATGGTAGATTGCAGCCTGGAAACTGTTTTCGAGCGGATTTTGGGTCAGGGCACTGATGTAGGTATAATGTTTGAGCAGAGTCGCGCGCTCTTCGTAGGTCATCTGTTTTTTGGCGACGAGGGGGCTCGACTGGCCTCTGAACTGTCCGGTCAT
Organism: uncultured Sulfurospirillum sp.; assembly: GCA_964384355.1. Lineage (GTDB taxonomy): Bacteria > Campylobacterota > Campylobacteria > Campylobacterales > QNZT01 > QNZT01. The sequence goes on from CAYLLC010000055.1 coordinate 4,427, forward strand.
CTCCTGCAGCTTGAGCAGGTCGCCGGTCATGATCTCCGCCAGATGGTTGCGCATCGTATCGTCTGTCATCGTCAGCCGATTGCGCTCGGCAATCTCTCGGATCGCACTCAGCAATCTGGAGATGAGTCGGTTCTGCGCTGCAAAAATCGTCCGGGAGTCATGCAGATTGAATGGGTGTTTGACGGAGTATCTTCTGATCAGATCGAGGCTCTCTGCGAGCAGGGGATTGTCTGAGTGTTGCAGATCTGTGCGTACGAGCTGCATAATGTGTCGTTCGTTTTGGATGATCTCCGGGCGCACTGCCTCGTTGCCGTTGAGATAGAGATTGAGCATGCCGCGGTGGAGTTGCATCTGGGTGAAGATACGGTGCAGCATGCGAATCTCTCCGAGTGCTGTGACCTGTTTTCGGGCGATCTGGGCCTCATGCAGCTTGACTTGTATAAAATAGAGTGAGAAGATCAGAACCGGTACGAAAAAGAGTGAAAAGATTGCAATGATTTTATACTTGAATCGCAGACGATTGAAGAATCGGATTCCAGGTCTCAGCAGCGTTTGTCGCATAGTAATGCCCTTTGCATTATTTTAGTACGGTACTAGATCGGATTTTAGGGGATTTTTTGAAGGGAAAGAGGAGGATTTTTGCAGGCGTGAAACTCTTTTCACGCCTGCAGAGAGGAAAAGACTACTTTTTGAGCTTCTT
>CAYLLC010000055.1:5226-11695 GCA_964384355.1 uncultured Sulfurospirillum sp.
TCGGTCGATTTGGTGAGTGTTTTCGTTTTTTTGAGGCCTCTTTTCGCTTTCGATACCTTTCTGTCGGCATTTTTGATACCCTTTGCGGCGTTGTTGGCGATTTCGTCACCGATACCGGGAATCGCCTTGAGGTCGGCGGCAGATCTGATTTTGTGGGTTTTGCGGTACTTCATGATGGCTGTGGCTCTCTTTTCACCGATCCCCTTGATGCTCATCAGCTCCTCTTTGGAAGCGGTCTGGAAATTGATCGCGAAGAGCGATACAGCGGTAATCGTCAAAAGTAACAGTAACTTTTTGATCATGTAGAAACTCCTTATAATATAATTATGCAAAAAAATTATATCTAATGGAATGTGAAATTATCGTGAAAATGCGGAAGAGAAGTGCAGTGAATTTGAGGGTGACCGGAGAATATTCTCCGGTCGGATGGGTTTAGCAAGAGTAGGTGGAGATATACTCGTATGGTGTCGGTCTGCCCTCTACCGGTACGACATGTCTCTCGAACTGGTAGTCGATATAGGTGCTGATGAACTCTTCGTTCATGACCGGTGCGAGGAAGTCGTGATCCTGCTCGAGGCCTTCGAGTGCATCTCTGAGAGTATTCGGCAGCTCGGGGATGCCTCTCTCTTTGATCTCTTCACGGCTCAGCTCGAAGAGGTCTTCGTTGATCGGTCCGACCAGTCCGTAGCCGCCGTTTTTGATACCGTCGATACCGGCCATCATCAGTACGGTGAAGGCGAGGTATGGGCAAGAGGAGCTGTCGGGGAATCGTGTCTCGATTCTGGTAGATTTCTCTCCCGCACCGTATGGGATACGGCATGCCGCAGATCGGTTCTGGCTGGAGTATGTCAGGATTCTCGGTGCTTCGAAGCCCGGCAGCAATCTCTTGTAAGAGTTGGTGGACGGGTTGGTAAACGCCGCAACCGCATCTTTGTGTTTGAAGATACCGCTGAGGTAGTTGAGCGCCGTCTCGGAGAGGTTGGCGTATTCGCCCTCTTTGTAGAAGAGGTTTTTGCCGTCTTTCCAGAGTGACTGGTGGACATGCATACCGTTACCGTTGTCGTTGTAGATCGGTTTTGGCATGAAGGTCGCCGTTTTGCCGTTGAGGTGCGCGACCATCTTGACGACATATTTGTACTTCTGGACATTGTCCGCAGCCGTGATGATATCGCCGAATACGACACCGATCTCACCCTGTGCCTGAGCCACTTCGTGGTGTCCGAGGACCACTTCGAGACCGACCTCTTCGAGTACCTGCATCATCTCTGCACGCAGATCGACCATAGAGTCGGTAGGCATGACGGGGAAATAACCGCCCTTGATTCTCGGTCTGTGGCCCATGTTGCCGAACTCGCCGTAATCTTTCGTATCGGCCCAGTGTCCTTCGTCGGACTCGACTTTGAACGCCTGCTCGTTGTCCTGATCTACGATCCTGACATCGTCGAAGATGAAAAACTCGTTCTCAGGTCCGAAGTAGGCCGCATCGCCGATGCCTTGCTCTTCGAGATATTTGAGCGCTTTTTTCGCGATACTTCTGGGGCACTTCGCGTAAAGTTCGTTCTTGTATATGTCGTAAACATCACAGATCACACAGATAGTAGGATCTGCCGTGAAAGGGTCGAGGAATGCCGTAGGTACATCCGGCTTGAGAATCATATCCGATTCGTTGATAGGCTGCCAGTTTTCGATGGAAGAGCCGTCGAACGGAATACCGTTGTTGAGCATCTCTTCGGTGACGGCGCTCATGCGGTAGCTGATATGGTGCCATGCACCCTTGATATCCGTGAATCGGAAATCTACGAACTCTACCTCTTGCTCTTCACAAAACTTGTAAAACTCTTCTACACTGTTGACGAATTTTCCCATTTTATCTCCTGTAATTTTAAAAAGTGGAGATATTATAACAAATTAAAATAGAATAGTTCATGAAGCGATTGCCTAAAAATTAATCATTTCTCTCTCGCGATCCCGGAATGTTGCACATTTTTTGTAACCGTAGCTGCGTGCATAGGCGACAAGCTCCCGGCCGTAGAGCCCCACCTGATCGGGTGCGTGTGCATCGCTGGCGAAGGTGATCGGAATCTCCAGCGCCGCGATCTCCTCCATCAGCAGCGGGGAGGGGTAGGGTTCTTTGACCGGTTTGCGGTAGCCGGCCATATTGAGCTCGATCACCATATCGGCCGCTTTGATCGCACCGAGCGCTTCGCGTGCGATGCGGCGCAGATCTTTTTTGGGCATGTAGTTGAATACCTTGATGAGGTCGAGATGGCCGACGATATCGAAGAGGCCGCTCTTGGCCATCGCTGTGACCGCATCGAAATACTCCTCCCATATCGTGTCGATGTCGCGGTTCTTGTATTCGCCGATAAATTCGGGGTTGTCGAATCCCCAGCCGCCCAGAAAGTGCACCGATCCGATCAGATAGTCGACCGGTGCTTCGAGTACGCGTCTGTCGATATGCCCGGGCAGATAGTCGACTTCATACCCGAAGAGGATCGTGATGTCGTCGGCATAGCGTCGCTGCGCCGATGCGATCATCTCCCGATACTCCGCCATCTGATCGAATCGGAGCCGGTATTGGGGATCGAAATCCATCGGTGCATGCTCGCTGAAACCGAAGTAGCGCGTGCCGTTGGCGATCGCCTGACGGATATATTCGTCGACCGTGCCCGTGGCGTGGTTGCAGAGTGTGGTGTGGTTGTGCAGATCTACTATCATGCGCTTTCCCTTCAAGAAATTTTTCCAGATGCCGATTTTGTCCCTAAGTATAGCAAAAGTCTGTAGATAAAGGAGTGAAGATGCAGCGACCCGGGAGCAACGGTGACGATCGCATCGTCTGGCAGCTGGTCGCGATAGAGGAGCAGATCGATGCCCTCTCCGCGATGCTGCAGGAGGAGCCGTTGCAGCGCAGGGAAGAGATCTTCGCGCTGCTCTCGCAGATCACGGAGCTCGCGGTCAGAAGCCGTCACAGAGTGGTGGAGTCGGAGCTCTCGGAGATGGTGTCTGAGGCGGTGCCTCCCGAGGCACAGGTCACACCCAAAGAGATCCGCGAACTGCTCGAAGCGTTTGCATAAAACCATATAACCAAACAAATATACAACAGAGAAAGGAGCGCGTATGACACAGGAAGAGCTGGATGCACTGATGGCCGGTGATCTCGATGAAGAGCTTGCGGTAATGGATGAGGAGGAGACGGAAGCGATCTCCGACGAGACGGCGGGGGAGGATGCTGCCCCGGCATCGGAGGATGAGAGTGCGTCCGATGTGGGTATGGATATACCGGATGAGGGCAGCTTTCGCGTGGATGCTTCGCAGCAGTGGCCGCCACCGCCGCCGACCGAAGATCACAAAGTGGTCAATCAGCTCGACAATGTGACCAAAGATTCGGAGAAGAAGGCGACGGAGATCATGGATAAGCTCGAGGAGATCAACAACCTCGTCATGGAGATAGAGACCGACGGCAACGAAGCCTCCTCGGTGATCGACAAAAATATCGAGACCTTCGAAAAACTCGCCGCCAAATTTCCCAATATCGCGCTCTTTGGTGAGATGGCGGAGGAGAATCGCAAAGCATCCGGACAGATCGGTGCGGTGATCGAAAAATCGCAGGCGAGTGTGGATGAGATCATGATGATCATGGATATCATGCAGTATCAGGATATCCACAGACAGAAGATCGAGCGCGTCATCAATGTCATGCGTGCCCTCTCCAAATATATGAATTCGCTCTTCGAGTCTTCGGTGGATGACAGTGCGCGCGTCACCTCCGCGACGCATATCGCAGGAGATAGCGATACCGCCGATGTCGTCAGCGAGGATGAGATCGAAGCGCTGCTGGCGAGTTTCGGCCAAAACTAAGGAGAGTCTAAATATATCCTGTTATAGTGCGCGTAATACCACACCAACAGGATATCAGACTTGAAAAAAGCGGAACTGCTCTCCCCCGCGGGGAACTTCGAAAAATTGAAAATCGCACTCGCCTACGGTGCCGATGCGGTCTATGGCGGCGTCAGCCACTTTTCGCTTCGGATTCGTTCGGGCAAAGAGTTTAGCTACGAGAGTTTTGCCGAAGCGATCGACTACACGCATGCCAGAGGCAAAAAACTCTATGTCACCGTCAACGGTTTTCCTTTCAACAACCAACTCAAAATGCTGGGTGACCATATCCGAAAAGTCGCAGCGATGCAGCCCGATGCGCTCATCGTCTCGACACCCGGCGTCATCAAAATGGCCAAAGATATCGCCCCCGATATCCCGCTGCACCTCTCTACACAGGCGAATGTCCTCAACTACCTCGATGCCGAAGTCTTTCATGAGATGGGTGTAGAGCGGATCATCGCAGCCAGGGAGGTGAGCCTCAAAGATCTCGTCGAGATCAAGCGACACCTGCCCGATCTGGAGATCGAGATCTTCGTGCACGGCTCGATGTGCTTCGCCTACAGCGGACGCTGTCTGATCAGCTCGCTGCAGAGCGGCCGCGTACCCAACCGCGGCAGCTGCGCCAACGACTGCCGCTTCGACTACACGCTCTATGCCGAGAATCCCGACAACGGCGTACTGATGAAGATCGAGCAGGATGAAGCGGGTACCCATATCATGAACGCCAAAGATATGAATATGTCCGCGCATGTGGCGGATATCCTCGCCAGCGGCGTGATCGATTCGCTCAAGATCGAGGGACGCACCAAAAGCCCCTACTACGCGGCGGTGACGGCGCGCACCTATCGCATGGCGATCGACGACTTCTACGAGGGGAGATTCGATGCGAAAAAGTACGAAGAGGAGCTGCTGACCACCAAACACAGAGGCTTCAGCGACGCCTATCTCTTTCAGCGGCCGCATGACCGCGACGATACCCAGAATCTCGAGACGGCGATGAGCGAAGGCACCTACGAAGTGAGCGGGCTGGTGCAGGAGGACGGCATGCACTTCATGTGCAAGTACAAAACCTATCCCGGCACACCGATCGAGCTGATCCATCCGCCGCAGGAGCGGATCGTACCGGTCGAAAACGAACTGGGTACGATCTATGAATCGGAGGGCAAGTGGTGGATCCGATTCAACCGTATCCTCACCGAAGGGGGCAAGGAGCTCGAGAGTGTGCACAGCGGCTATACACAGCCGATCCGGCTGCCCGGAGAGCTGCCTGCTTTTACGATCATGCGGCAGAGGATTCAGCCGGAGAGATAAAAATATTTTCCCAAATGTCGATATAGCATGCAGAAGATGTGTAAAGGCTGCAGATGCACAAAATATTGATTGTGGAAGATTCCCGTACGCTGGCGAAATATCTCGTCAGAAAACTGGAAGCGACCATCGGAAAAGTTCAGATCGATGTCGTCGGAACCTACGCCGATCTGAAAAGATTACTGGAGGAGCAGAGCGACTACTGTATCGCGCTGCTGGATCTCTTTTTGCCCGATATGGACGATACGGAATTGATCGACTATGTCCTCTCGCACAAAATCCCCTCGGTCGTCATGACGGCCGATTTCGACAGTGCGCTCTATGAGAAGCTCCTCTCCCGCAATATCGTCGATTTTGTCCTCAAAGACTCGGCGGAGTCGCTGGAGTATATCGTCTCGCTCACCCGGCGCCTGCTTCACAACAAAAATACGACGGTGCTGGTCGTGGACGACTCCGTCACGGTGCTGCATCAGGTCGGCAACTATCTGCGAAACCAGCTCTACCGCGTCAAAACGGAGCAAAATCCGATGCAGGCCCTCATCACGCTGGCGGCGGACGAAGATATCTCGATCATCATCACCGACTACAACATGCCGCGCATGAACGGGGTGGAGTTTCTGCATAAGCTGCGCCGAGTCCGAAAGAAAGACGAGATCGGCGTGATCGGTATTTCGGGAGATTCGGAGAGTGCGACGAAGTTCCTGAAATACGGCGCCAACGACTACATCAACAAGCCCTTCAACAAAGAGGAGTTCGTCCATCGTGTCAACAATCTGGCGCAGAGTCTGGAGAATATCCGAACCCTCAAAGATTTCGCCAATCAGGATTTTCTGACCAAAGTCTACAACCGCAAATACTTCTTCGAGGCGGGAGAGTACTACTTCCGGGAAGCGCTGAAGTACAAAAAGCCTTTCGCCGTGGCGATGATCGATATCGACGACTTCAAACAGGTCAACGACAACTACGGGCATGACATCGGCGACAAAGTGATCCAGATGCTCGCCAGAACGCTGAAAGAGCGGACCAAAGGGCGCGATCTGGTCGCGCGCTTCGGCGGTGAAGAGTTCTGCGTCATGCTCAAGGATATCCCGCCGATCGCGGCGGAGCGGTTCTTCGAAGATCTCTGCAAAGATATCTCCCGCTTGCAGGTGGAAGCGGATCTGGGGCACTTCATCCACTTCACCGTTTCGATCGGCCTGGAGACACGGCCGCTGACGAAGCTGGAGGAGATGATCAAGCAGGCCGATGTCAATCTCTACGAAGCCAAAGAGAGCGGCAAAAA
>CAYLLC010000056.1:0-8090 GCA_964384355.1 uncultured Sulfurospirillum sp.
CTTAACGCCCCTTCGTTGTTGGGAGCAGAATTATATACAAGTAATGCTTAATGTTCGCTTAAAACAAATATAATTATTCTTAACTGTTTTTTTTAGTTATATTTGTAGCCGAACTTATGCTACGCCGATTTCAAAATATTCGAAACCACTCTCTTCAAGTCGTTTTCTATTATACTGATTTCGCCCATCAAATATCACCGGATGTTTCAGTCTGAGCTTGATCTCATCAAAATCCGGACTTCTGAACTCTTTCCACTCCGTAACCAAAATCATCGCATCAGCATCATTGAGTGCATCATATTTACTCTCGACATAGCTTACATCCTGGTTGTCTTTCAGATAGTGTGTTTTAGCCTCTTCTTCTGCTTTTGGATCGTATGCTTTGATTTTGGCGCCTCTTGAGGTCAACTCGTTGATGATAGTAATAGCGCTTGCTTCACGCATGTCATCCGTACCCGGTTTAAATGCCAATCCCCAGACAGCGAACGTCTTGCCATTCAGATCTTCGCCGAACCGTTTGATCACTTTATTGCTGATTACCTTTTTCTGATCGTAATTGACCGCTTCTACCGCATCCAGTATGCGGGGTGTATATCCGAAATCTTTTGCGGTTTTTGCCAGAGCCTGTACATCTTTCGGAAAGCAGCTTCCGCCATATCCGCACCCGGGATAGATGAAGCTGTATCCTATACGACTGTCGCTTCCGATACCATGTCGGACTTTGTTTACATCTGCACCCACGCGCTCACAGATATTGGCGATTTCATTCATAAACGAGATTTTGGTGGCCAGCATCGCATTGGCTGCATACTTGGTCATCTCCGCAGATTTGATATCCATTGTGACAAAGCGTTCATGATTGACCGTAAACGGTGCATAGAGTTCACGCATGACTTCAAACGCTTTGTCACTGTCCGCTCCTATCACGACGCGATCGGGTTTCATAAAGTCCGCGATCGCAGCCCCCTCTTTCAAAAACTCCGGATTACTGATGACATCGAATGTCAGATCACTCCCTCGGGCATCCAACGCTTTCTGGATAGTGGCCCGCACCTTTTCAGCGGTACCGACGGGTACTGTCGATTTATCGATCACATACATATGATGCGTCATATTTTCGCCGATACTTTGGGCCACTGCGAGTACATACTGTAAATCTGCACTTCCGTCTTCCCCCATCGGTGTCCCCACCGCGATAAAACAGATATCGGTTTTGGCAAGCGCCTCTTTGATGTCTGTTGTAAAATCGAGCGTTCCCCGCTGATGGTTTTCAAGTACCATCTTTTCCAAGCCCGGCTCATAGATCGGTATGATACCGTTTTTGAGATCTTGCACTTTTTGCGCATCGATATCGACACAGATGACACGATTACCCATCTCTGAGAAACAGGTCCCCGTGACCAATCCTACATAACCTGTTCCTATGACAGATATATTCATGACAATAACTCCAAAATATGATTTTTTAGTAAATTAAAGTTTACACTCTGAAACTTTAAAGAAGATTAATTACCGCGGCTTCCCGGTTTATAGGCTACGCTGCCTGCTTCGCATAGAGGGCAATTTTCAGGTTCATAAATTTCAAACTCGAAATCATCCAGTGCAAAAAAAGGTATACCTTCGGGCAGTTTGCACTCAGCTTTTGCAGGCTTTTCACTTCCCACACGCTTACAAAAGCCGCGATTCGCCAATGCCGCAAAAGCCACGACATCGGCACCCAGTGCTTCAACCGCTTCTGCAGCTTCAAGCGCCGACCCGCCCGTCGTGATGATATCTTCGCAGATGAGTATCTTTTCACCTTTTTTGACCTCAAATCCGCGTCTGAGCGTCATCACTCTGTCGACCCGCTCGGTAAAAATAAATCTCGCACCCAGTGCCCGTGCGAGCTCATACCCGGCCAATATTCCGCCCAATGCAGGAGAGCAGACCGTATCGACCGCAATACCGCTCTGAACGATCTGATCCGCCAGTGCTTTTGCGAGTATCTCCGCTGTTTTCGGATTTTCCAGCACTTTGGCACTCTGGAGATAGTATTGCGAATGTTTCCCGCTGCTGAGCAGGAAATGCCCTTCCAGATATGCCCCTGCCTCTTTGTAAATCTCTTCTATATTCAACATCAATCAGACTTTGAGCAATTCCGCTTCTTTCTCTTTGACCAGCTCATCGACCCTTTTGATCGCTTCATCGGTCAGCTTCTGCACCTCATCATGCGCATGTTTGCTTTCATCCTCGGTGATCTCTTTCTCTTTTTCCAGACGCTTGATTTTGTTATTGGCATCTTTTCTGATATTCCGGATAGCGACTTTCGCTTTTTCCCCCATCGCTTTAGCTTTTTTGGCACTCTCCTGTCGCTGCTCGACCGTCATAGGAGGGAAAAAGAGCTTGATCACTTCACCGTCGTTGTTGGGATTGACACCGATATTGGCACCCTGAATCGCTTTCTCGATCTCCGGAAGGAGATTTTTCTCCCAAGGTGAAATCGTGATTGTCGTAGCATCCGTAGCCAGTACGGACCCGACCTGATTGAGTGGCGTCGGTGTTCCGTAATAGTCCACTTTGACGCTATCTACGATAGAAGTAGATACTTTACCGCTTCTGATCGTCGTAAAATCTCTTTTCAATACATCCAGCGCTTTTTCGTTCGCCTCTTTCTGATGTGCGTAAATCTCTTCTAATGACATGCTCGCCTCCGATTATTTTTTGGCCGGTGCCGACGGTGCCGCAGGAGCTGCCGGCGTCGTCTTGACAGGATTTGCAGGCACAGCAGGCGCAGGGATCTTGGATGTTTCCATCGTATCTACGATAGAGGACTTGTGCTCATGATTGTAGATATACCCCAACGCGAGTGTATTGATGATAAAAGCTGCGCCCAATGTAAAAGTCAGCTTCGTCAAAAAGCCTGCAGGCCCCTTGGCACCGAATAGGGATTCGTTGCTTCCGCTGTAAGCACCCAGCCCGATAGAGGAACTTTTTTGCAACAAAATGACAATCGTCAGCGCAACCGCCAGAGCAAATTGTATGACCAAAAGGATTGAGCTCATTTTTTAAAACCTTTTTTAGATATAATTGTGCGATTATACACAAAATATTTAAAAGTACCATTAAATGACGAAAAAATCGGGCTTGCGTAACGGTCATGACCATCATGTACATGAATTTTCCAGACGCGCCCACAGCTACATCAGACACAATATCATCCAGCAAAAAGTGGCAGAAAGCTTGATCGCTTCAATCGATACGAAACCAAAACAGATTCTCGATCTGGGATGCGGGGCAGGTGCGATCTACAATCTGATCGACTGGGATTTTACACGCTTTGTCGGTATCGACAAAGCAGATCAGATGTGCAGCCTTCATCCCGTCTCTCCTAAAGTCACCCTCATACATGATGATTTCGAAAAAGAGAGCCTGCTGAAAGAACTGGGCCATTTTGAAATCGTCATCTCTTCATCCGCACTGCAATGGGCCTCCGACATCGAACATTTACTGCAAAATATCGCGGCCATCACAGATGAAATCGCCTTTGCGATCTTCTGCGACGGTACATTTCGTACGATTTACGAGATGACCGGTATCGACTCCTTCCTGCCCGATTCCAACTATCTGGAAAAAATATTACAACGCTATTTCGACGCCGACTGTCATACCCGGAACTATCGACTCGAATTTCCGGACAATCTATCGAAATTCCGATATATCAAAGAGAGCGGTGTCAGCGGAGGAAAGAGACAGCTGAGTGTCACGGAGACAAGAAAGCTTATCAAAGCCTATCCCTACTCCTATCTGGAATTCGAAGTACTCTTCTGTCGGGGAAAGGTAAAAAGCTAAAGAAGTATCGCTTTTTCGATATCGTAGAGTCGATAACGTATCTGTTTATAGGATTCGGCCAGATTCGGATCTATCAGTTTCAGGCTCTCTTCGAGTACTCTTGCACTCTCCTGTGCCCGTTTGATGTTGGAGATTTGTATCGACCTCATGTTTTCACGATTCGCTTCCGAAGATGTCGTCGCTTTGAGTACATCGCCGACGATATCGCGACTCTGAAGGTATTTCTCATATTCAGGTATACGGCATGCATGCCGCAGCTCTTTCAATCTCTCCGCAAGCGGCTGATTGTCGTAGATAAAGCGTTCTATATCTTCGAGTACACGAAGTCCTTCGCGCAAGCGATTGAGATTGGCATCGACAAGGCGATACATTTTCGAGAGGGAGAGATCCCCCTCGCTGTCAATCCTCATCTCCGAAGATTCCAAGAATCTGCAACAGTGATGTAAAGAGATTGATAAAGTCAAGATAGAGTGCCAGTGCACCGTCTACCGGATGGCCATAGTTACCCTGAATGATATTCTGTGTGTCATAGAGGATAAATGCCGAGAATAGAATCGCGCTGATCGATGCGATACCTACCTGCATCCATGGACTATGCAGCCAGAATACATTCAAAAGCCCCGCCACGATAATCACGATCAGCGTGATAAAGAGCATCTTGCCCATCGTCGTAAAGTCCCGTTCGGTATTCATCGCGAACATCGACAATCCTCCGAAGGCCACCGTCGTCAATATAAGCGCATTGGCTACGACACCCCCTGCACCTGCACTGATAAAGTGCCCTACCAGCACGGACATCGTCAATCCCGAAACCAGCGCAAACGCAAACAGCATGAAGAGATTCAGCCCCGGTTTGGCTCTGGCGAATCCGATACCGAAAATCAGCGCAAACTCAAGAATGACAAATCCCCAGTAATACTCCCGGATAGCCGGGATTCCCATACCGACATACGCTCCGGCAGCACCTACGAGCAGGCTTCCTGCAAAAAGCTGATATGTCTCTTTGATAAAAGTCGCAAGATCGCCACTGTATGCACCGCTATCGGCGGCTTCAGCAAACGGCTTTTCATTGGCCGGCGTCGTGGCTTTGCTTTTGACATAATCTCTGTCATATAAACCCATTTTTTTCTCCTGATAATAGTTTTCAATATTGTAACAAAGAAGTATATCGTAAATTTGAAAAATTTTATTAATAAAAGATTAACAATAGAGTATAAAAACCTGTCCAAGCCCCATATTTCAGGGATTGGACAGCGTCGAAGTTATTTAAAAAATTTATTGGCCATATCCATCAGGCCGTCGAGTCCGCCCAGAGAATCGAGAATAGAACTCCCGTCACCCGTCGCTTTGTCGACCATATTCGGTACCACATCCGTCAATGCATCCGCAGCGGTATCGGTATCGAGTCCCAGTTTCTCGGCAAATGCAGAAATCTGCTCACTTCCCAGAATATTGGAGAGCGTACCGGCATCGACCGGTGCATTTTCGCCACTGCCTACCCATGAGGAGATGATACTTCCGATATCGCCGTCCTGCAATGAGGAGAGGATGTTGCTCAGATCGAGTCCACCCTCTTCATTGGAGATCAGACCGCTGAGCGCATCCATGATAGAGTTGTCATCCACACTGCCCGCCTGATCGCCGAGTTTGCTCTTAAAGAGCTCCGTTCCCATCTGTACCAAGTCGTTTAATTCCATATTTTATACTCCTTTAATATTGTTCAGAGCACATTATAGCACGACTTCTTAAATCTATCTTGCGTTACGCTTTGGTCTGTTTCGCCATCCGTTTTCGTTTCGTAGGATCGAGATATCTTTTTCGGATGCGGATACTTTTGGGCGTCACTTCGACCAGCTCATCATCTTCGATCCACTCCAGGGCACTCTCGAGTGTCGGTACTCTCGGCGGTACCAGTTTGATCGCCTCATCCGCACCGGAACTCCTCACATTGGAGAGCTGCTTGCCTTTGATAGGATTGACATCCAGATCGTTCGCACGCGAGTGCTCTCCGATGATCATGCCGACATAGACTTTGTCCTGAGGCTTGATAAACATCACACCGCGCTCCTGCAGGTTGAAGATCGAGAAGCCGGAAGCTTCACCGTTCTCCATCGATACGAGCGCCCCGTTCATGCGATGTTCGATACCGCTCATCAGAGGACGATACTCCAGGAATGAGTGGTTCATGACACCCTCGCCCTTCGTATCCGTCAGAAACTGACTCCTGAATCCGATCAATCCGCGCGCCGGAATCTCGAATTCGATTCTGGTCTGCCCGTCCCCGGTCGGCGTCATCGATTTCATCTCCGCTTTTTTACGGCCCAGCTTCTCGATCACGACTCCCGTAAAATCATCGGGGACATCGACGACCAGATGCTCAAACGGCTCCATTTTGACACCGTTCTCCTCTTTGATAATCACTTCGGGACGCCCGAGTGAAAACTCAAACCCCTCCCTTCGCATATTCTCCGCAAGAATCGTGATCTGCAATTCACCGCGGCCGGAAACTTTGAAGCTACCCTCTCCGCTGCTCTCATACTTCATCGCGATATTGGTCTGCATCTCCGCTTCCAGTCTCTCAGCGATTTTGTTGGAAGTGACAAATTTCCCCTCCGTACCCGCCAGCGGCGAATCGTTGACGGACATGACGACAGAGATCGTAGGCTCTTCGATATGCATCGGATCCAGCGGTACGGGATTGTTGGGATCGGCCAGCGTATCACCGACATCCAGCGTCTCAAATCCCGCCACCGCGACGATATCCCCACTCACCGCTTCATCGATATCGATACGCTCCAGTCCGATAAAACCGATCAGTTTGGAGATACGGCCGTTGGTCTTTTCGCCATCCGCTTTGAGCAGCGTCACTTGCTCGTTTTTGCGGATTTTCCCGTTGAAGATTCTCGCGATACCGATCTTGCCGACAAAGTTATCGTAGTCGAGGGTAAATACCTGCAGCTGCAGTGGATTGTCGACACTGCCCGAAGATGGCGGTACATGCTCGATGATCGTATCGAGAATCGGCAGAATATTGTCATCCGGATCGTTCAGATCCAGTTTTGCATAGCCGTTCTTCGCTGCCGCATAGACGACCGGGAACTCCAGCTGTTCGTCGTTGGCATCCAGCGCCACGAAGAGGTCGAAGATCTCATCCACCACACGATCGGGCTCTGCGGCAGGCTTGTCGATTTTGTTGACGACGACGATCGGGCGCAGTCCCAGCTCCAGTGCCTTCTTGACCACGAATTTCGTCTGTGGCATGACACCCTCCTGCGCATCCACCAGCAGCAGCACACTGTCCACCATCTTGAGTACGCGCTCGACCTCTCCGCCGAAATCGGCATGGCCCGGAGTATCGATGATGTTGATTTTGTAATCTTTATATGTGATAGCGGTATTTTTGGAGAGAATCGTGATCCCTCGCTCTTTTTCTAGGTCATTGCTATCCATCACCCTCTCATCGATCTGCTGATGCGCATCGAATGTCCCCGACTGCTTCAGCAGTTCATCCACCAATGTAGTCTTACCATGATCGACGTGTGCGATAACAGCAATGTTTCTAATCTCTTTCATATCGTTCCTAAATAGTTAATTTCGCGGATTATACCCAAAATTGATATGAAAGCAAAATTGGCACATTTGTTGCTCTGACTTTTTACAGATTTTTCATACAAAGGCACGCTATGAACGGACTTTTACGCTTTCCGGATCCAGAAAGTAAAGCTATTGTATTTGATCCTGAAAAAATATCAGATATTAAAGAGAAGCAAACCGAAACAGAGAATGATTTTTTTCAGAATTTCATGGAAGCGCTTCTGCAGGATACACCCGAAACAGAAAAAAAAGATTTTCTCATCGCAAAACTGCTCGATCTGCCATCCGATATCGAGATGAAAGAGAAGGCCCAATCCTCGTTCAGCGGCGAAAAACTCTTTCGGGAAAACAGAATCGATCATGTATCCATCGAAACACTGATTGAAATTGCATCGATCCTCAAACAGCATCCGAAAACCGACTTCGATTTTGCGACCGACTCCAAAGCACTCGAAACCGCACTGAAAGATCCAAAGATCCGAAACGGTTTCCGGCATGCGCACACGATCGGCGATCTCCTGAAACTGGCGGACAAACATAGTATCAAAGTCAAAAATATCGAATTTTTCAAAGAGGCATCGGCACTCGACACATCCGCCAAAAAAATGATCACAAAGATCAAAAGCGAAGATATCTTTACCCTGATCGATCAGCAGACATCACACAAA
>CAYLLC010000056.1:8190-11587 GCA_964384355.1 uncultured Sulfurospirillum sp.
TCACCAAAGCCCAGATCCTTTCACAAGAAAATCCCCCACAGGATATGACCCGACCCGTAAAAACAGCAAAAAGTTCCGATCACAAGCATGCAGAACATGCCGAAGAGAGCGAACTTGAAACCATGCAGCAACAGACTAAGCAGCAGACTCGAGAGGTACGACAGACGACCATAACATCGATGCATCCAACCAAGACAATCTCAGAAACAGGGAAAGAGCCTTTGACAACGGCGATCAATCGACCGATACCCCAAAACGAACATACGATTGAGCCAGACGAACAGCAACCGTCTGAAGAGCATACACCCGTTTCACATGAAACCAAAACCGCTCAGACAGAGCATCTGCACAAACATAAAACCGAACAGACCGATCTCAAAAGGACATTCAACACCTTTGCACAGGAGTTCAAGGAGAAGGTAGAGAGCTACAAACCGCCGCTGATGAAGATCAAAATGCAGCTGAGTCCCGGTAATCTCGGCGATGTCGATGTGACACTGATCAATCGCGGAAACAACCTGCATGTCAATATCCAATCCAATCCCAATACGATAGCGATCTTTACCCAAAGCCAGGCCGAGTTCAAAAATGCACTCGTCAATATGGGCTTCACAGGTCTGCAGATGCAGTTTGGAGAGCACAGAGAGGGCAACCGCGGACAGCAGCAACGCGGGCAAAACGGCAAGAACCACGATACGCTCACAGAAGAGCAGACAGAGATGGACGGCTTCGAACTGATCGTCCCACGATATATCTGACAAAGGACCCATTATGGCAGCAATCGACGCACTCACCGCCACGACACAAAATCTGGCAAATTCAGGCATCAACCCCGACTCTATCCTGGGAAAAGATGACTTCATGAAGCTTCTGCTGACAGAACTGCAGCATCAGGATCCGACCAGTCCGATGGACAGTGACAAGATCCTCGCCCAGACTTCACAACTCGCAGCACTCGAGACACAGGAGAAGACCAACAAAGCCCTCGAAGCCCTCACCGCCAGCTTCAAACAGAACAAAAACTTCGCCGCAGTCAGCGCCATCGGCAAATACGCCCGACTCGACAACAGTGTCAACCTGACCCAAAACACCAAAGGCGAGCTCAATCCGGTCAATTTCGAGCTCAATTTTGCCGAAGATATCAAAGATGGGCAGATCGAAATCTACGATGACGAAAACCGTCTGGTCAAAGTGATGAAACTCCACGCAGACACCAAAGGCAAGCATGCCTTTACATGGGATGGTCTGACCGATGCCGGTGAAAAAGCCAAACCGGGCAAATTCAAAATCTACGCCAACTACTACAACCCCGACGATGTCAAACTGACGGCAAATTTCGGATCGTACAAAATCGAATCGGTCAAATTCGACGACGAAAAGACCTATCTCAAACTCAACGGCAGCTTCATACCGTTTGACAAAGTACAGGAAATATTCGAGAAGGAGGCATAAGATGAACAGCTCGTTTTACAACGGTATCTCCGGTATCAAAACCCATCAGTTCGGTCTGGATGTCTGGGCGGCCAATATCTCCAACGCCAACAAAATCGGATTCAAATCCTCCACGCCGGAGTTTTCGACGATCTTTGCCCAGACGATGACCAGCTCACCCACGACTCCGGTCGCCAACGATGTCGGTCTCGGCAGCCGCGCTTCCGCCACCAATCTGAGATTCGAACAGGGCGCCATCACCAAGACCGAAAACAAATTCGACATGGCAATCAACGGTGAAGGGTGGTTCGGTGTCACGACACCGCAGGGGGATCACCTCTACACCCGGGCGGGACTCTTCAACAAAGATGCAGCCGGATATCTCGTCGATGCGGGCGGCAACTACCTCATGGGGACCCTCAGCAACAATATCCAAAACGGCACAGTCATCCAGCCTCCGCAAACGACCATCGATCTGAGTGCGCCGAATACTCAGGGCAAAATCCAGCTGCCCGATCAAGTCACCATGCCGGCAACCCCTACGACGGAAGTCGCCTTTCGCGGTGCGCTCAACGCCAAACCGATCTACACCCTCAATGAAAAAAAAGAGCGCGTCGAAGTCGCCAATGAGGAGAAATTCCAGTCGATCCTGATCAACCCCGACGGCACCAAAAACAATCTGGTCATCGACCTGACCAAAGAGATCCCCACGCAAGTGGACAAAACCGTCTGGAAAGCGAAAGTCTCCATCCTCGATGAGAATCAGAAGACGATCACCACACAGGATGGACAACTCGATTTCAACGACAAAGGTGCACTCGTCGCCTCCACCCTCTCCGCTATCGACAACGAGGGCACGACCGTCAATCTCAATTTCGGTTCCCTCTACGATCCGGCCAAACCCAACAGCGGATTCGACGGGCTCTTCTCCTTTCACAGTGACGAAAAGGGCTTCGCCAAATCGGTCACACAAAACGGCAAAGAGATAGGAAAGCTGCTCGACTACGCCATTCATGACGACGGCACCATCGATGCCGCTTTCAGCAACGGTGCATCGATTCCCGTAGCCAAAATAGCGCTCTACCATTTCCAAAACGCTGCAGGACTCGAGCAATCTTCACCGGTCTACTTCAAGCAGACGGCCAACAGTGGGGAGCCGCTCTTTTTCAAGGATGCCAACGGCAAGACGATCGACACCGCCACAATCACGCCGTTTGCACTCGAAAAAGCCAATATTTCGATGTCTACGGCACTGACGGAGCTGATCGTCATGCAAAAAGCGTTCGATGCCAGCGCCAAGAGCATCACCACCAGTGATCAGCTGATACAAAATGCAATCAATATGAAAAAATAGATACAGATAGTTCAATGAGCCCGATTTTGGGCACGCTACTTGCTCGGACATTTGCAAGAGTGAGGAGTTGTCAAACAACAAAAAAAGAAAAAAGGATCAACCTATGATGAGATCATTATGGGCAGGCGTCTCCGGTCTGCAGGCACACCA
Organism: uncultured Sulfurospirillum sp.; assembly: GCA_964384355.1. Lineage (GTDB taxonomy): Bacteria > Campylobacterota > Campylobacteria > Campylobacterales > QNZT01 > QNZT01. The sequence continues at coordinate 11,126 of CAYLLC010000056.1, forward strand.
AATCGCGATGGATGTAGAGGGCAACAATATCGCCAATGTCAACACCAGCGGCTTCAAATACAGCCGTGCGAACTTTTCGGATATGCTCTCCCAGACTGCCAAAATCGCCACCGCACCACAGGGTAATCTCGGCGGTAAAAACCCGATGCAGGTAGGGCTCGGTACGGAAGTAAACTCCGTCACCAGAATCTTTTCTCAGGGCTCCGTACAGGCGACCGGCAAGGCGACCGATCTGGCGATTCAGGGAGATGGCTTCTTCGTCGTCAGTCAGGATGGCGGCACGACCTACAAATACAGCCGAAACGGTGACTTCGTATTCGACTCCAACGGCAACTTCGTCACCAACAACGGCCTCATCGCCCAGGGGTGGGTCAGAGACCCCGAAACCGGCAAGATCGACACCTCCGCACCGATCCAGAGCATCCAGATCCAGCCGGGACTCACCACACCGGCCAAAGCCTC
>CAYLLC010000057.1:0-6876 GCA_964384355.1 uncultured Sulfurospirillum sp.
CTTAAGCGTAATCGGCGTCAAATTGGTGTATCATGCTTATCATTGATACACCATATTGCGAGGAGCGAAATATGCTAAGCAAGCTGATACTGTTGCTCGGCCTTCTCATAGCCGGTCTGATCACCTATTTCTGTATCGGAAAACATCCGGATCTCTTCCGTACCCCACCCCATGCTGCAGCTCCTGCAATCTCACAGCCGACCGAGCCGGCACCGCATGCAGGCTCCGAAGCGCAGGTAACAACGCCGCCGTCCCCAGAAGAGAAAGCACCTCTGCAGGATGCCGAGTTCGATTTCCGCCTCGAAGGGGGCAGCGTCGTGACACTCCGGGTAGCGACCGGTACCGAAGATATCGACGACGCCTATCTGAACCGTCTCAACGCCCTCTGCAGCGCCCCGGCATGCGAACTCGATCTGCTCTCTACCGACGCTATCGCCGCTGCTCCGTGGAGAGACGATGTCGCGGCACTGGCCGCCCTCCTCCGAAAACATGGCGTCCGGAATGCCACCCTGCATGCCAGAGGCGACAGCCTCTCGCTCACGGCAGAAGTACCGGACCAAAAGAGCGCGGATGCGATCGATGCGATACGCAAACGACTCGAAGCCAGAGGCATCAAAGTCGAGTCACATGTCAAGGTGGTCTCCGCTCCCGAGCCGGCCGTAAAAGCCGAAGCCGAAAAGCCCGCCCCCGCCGCACCGAAACTCGAAGTACCGATGCAAGCCGCTGCTCCGGCCGCTCCCGAGCCATCACTCGAAGATCTGCAACAAAGCCGCATCGAAGCGACACAAAAAGAGATCGATACGCTGCTGCGGCAACATCCGATCTATTTCGAAAGAGACAGCAACGAAATCACCCTCGACAGCAAGCGGATCCTCGACAAAATCATCGATCTGGTCAACAAAAACAGTGAAGAGATCGCGCGGCTGAGAATCGCAGGCCACACCGATGCCAGCGGATCGGCAGCGTACAACAGGCAGCTGAGCCGGAAACGGGCCGAAGCGGTCAGAGACTACCTGATCGGCCACCACATCAAGACAACCGCTCTCGAAGCCGTCGGATACGGAGAGGAGAGACCCGTCACCAAAAATCCCTACGACAAAGCCAACAGACGCGTCGAAATCACGGTAGAGAAAGGAGCAGAGTGATGACAGAGATGACACAGGAGATGATCGTTCTCTCCCTATTCGCTTTTATGATTGGATTTGCCCTCATCCATCTGTGGCGCAGAGATGCCTATACGCGCAAATATGAGGCGCAGCTGGCATCGCTGGAGGAGGAGCAGGCCGAGACCGAACAGCGCCTGCAGGATACAGAGCAAAAAGCCGCACATACGCAGGCAACCTACGACAAGGCACATCAGGCCTATCTCGCACGGCAGCAGCAACAGGGGCGCCTGCGCGGCGAAGAGGCCGAGCTGATGGAGCATGTCACACAACTCGAAGCGCAATACGAAACCCTGCAGCACAAGACGGCACAGGAGGAGGCTCAGATCGGGGAGACGCAGGCACGCATCGCCGCCCTCACCGAAGAGCTCGACCATATCAACACGGCCAAAGAGACCCTCGCCGCGCATGCCGCGGTGATCGCGAATCTCAAAGCCAAACTTGCCGAACATGAATCTCTGATTCAATCCTATCTCCAGGAGAACGAAACCCTCAAAAAGATGCGCAAAGCGCTGCGCGAAGAGGCGCAGGCGCTGGACGGGAAGATTTTCGATCTCAAAGCGCAGATACATCAGGAAGCGCAGAAGATCGGCAAAATCGAATCCAAATATGCCAAAAGACTGAAAAAACTCGAATCCGATGCCGAAACGCTCAAGGTCAAGGCGCTCAACTACACCTACGCCGCCAAAGAGTTTGCCCAGGCCCGGGGCGATGCACCGATCCGCGTCGGCGACAAACTGGTGCAGAGACTCTTCAGGATGCCCGAATCGATCCACGGTGAAATCGATGCCCTGATCCGGAAAGCGGAGAAGCGCGGCTGGATCGAGAGAATCAAAGCGCGCATTTCTCCCAAACATATAGCCGACAAGGAGCAGTCATGATAGATCTGATCATCGCTACCAAAGCATGTCTGGGACTCGTGTTGCTGACCGGTCTTGTGACCGGATTTCTCTATACGCTCCTTTCGGCGCGAGAGACCTACCTCCCCAAAGTGAAAGCACTTCAGAATGAGATAGCTGAAAAGCGTACGCAGATCAAAGCGCTCGAAGAGGAGACCGCCTCCGCACAGGCACGCATGGAGGAGGAGCATCGTGAACGCGAAACGATCGAACAAGATATAGAGGAAGCACGGCATGCGATCGATAGCCTGAAAGAGCAGATCGCCGCACTGAAAGCGCGCAACGCCAAAAGCGAAGAGAGCTACGGCTCGGTACATGCCATGCTGCAGACCCAGCAGGAGCGTGAAGCGATGCTGCGCAAAGAGATCGGAGAGGATACCGCCGAATCGCTGCTCGCCGGTGAAGCGACACGCAAAGAGGAGATCGCGTCACTGCGCGGACAGCTCTCCGAGAGCAAACATAGACTCAACGAGACGATCGACCGACACAAGCGGCTTGAAGCGCAGAAAGAGGAGTTTCGACAAAAAAGAGATCGTCTGAGCGAAAATGCGCAGGCACTGGAGCAGGAGCTCGAAGAGAAGCGTACCCTCGCATCCGGTCTGGAGCAGCGGATTCAGGAGAAGATCGCCGCACTCGAAACGGAAGCGAACCGCTGGAAGGAGCGGATCGCACACTACAGAAACGAGCTGCTCCGACGCAGAGAGGAGCGCACATAGCGCACGCCTCCCCGTAGCTTAGAAGCGTTTCGTGTAGCTATGGCAGTAGGGCTGTTTGTGATGTTTTTCGTAATAGTCCTGATGGTAATCTTCGGCCTTGTAGAAGGGGTGCGCTTTGGCCGGCAGCAGCTTCGTTACGACATTGTACCCCTTCTCTTTCAGTAACCCGATCAGCTTCTCCAGCGTCTTCTTCTCTTCGTCGTCGTTGTAGAAGACTGCCGAGAGATACTGGCTCCCGATATCGGGCCCCTGCCCGTTGGCCTGTGTGGGATCATGAATCTCGAAAAAGAGCTTCGCCAGCGTCTCGTAATCGACTTTGGCGGGATCGTAGGTCACTTCGACCACCTCCAGATGCCCCGTATCGGTATAGCAGACATCCTGATAGGTCGGATGCTCCTTGTGCCCGCCCATATAGCCGCTCTCCGCCTTCACCACTCCCGGAAGCTTCTCGAAGTGATACTCCACACCCCAGAAGCAGCCTCCGGCGAAGTACGCCTTTTTCAGATTCTCATGCACCGCTTCGGCCGGCTCGAACTCCAGCGAGATCGAGTTGACGCAGTGCCGGGTGTTTTTGGGGGTGAACTGCTCCCCCTCGAAGACATGCCCCAGATGGGCACCGCAGTGGGCACAGACGATCTCCGTACGCCTTCCGTCGGCATCGGGCACGCGTTTGACCGCGCCCGGAATCTCATCGTCGAAGCTGGGCCATCCGCAGCCCGAGTTGAACTTGGCATCCGATCTATACAGCGGTGTACCGCAGCGCTTGCACTTGTAGGTCCCCTTTTCGAAAAACTTGTCGTACTTCCCGGTATAAGGCATCTCCGTCCCCTTGTGGACGATGACCCTCTCCTCTTCCGGTGTCAGTTTTTTGAATGTCGCATTCTTAGCTTGTGGCTTTTCCTGCATCTGTTTCTCCCCCGCAAATAAGATGATCAAACCGGCAAATACCAGTGTTATAACCATTAAAACATTTTTTTTCATAATGTAACCTTTATCTGAAAACAATCGATATTTTAGCGAAGAAGTGTGTACTCTTTATAAAATTTCTCCTATAATCACACCTTAAAATTATTATAGGAGAGAGAAATGAAACAGACAACATTCAAAGAGAAATACCCGGTCTGGACACTGGCGCTGAACAAGGACGAAGTCCGATACAAAAATGTCCCCGAAATACTCGTCTACTTCAAAGCCAAGATCGAAGCCCATCCTATCGCCGCCTATATCGCGACATTCGATCACTACGCACACACCAAAGGCCACGGCGGTGCAATCAATCCAGAGATCAAAGATATGCAGAACATCATCTTCTGTTTCGGTCCCGAGATCCCCAATACCAAGGTCGGTGCGGTACGGCCACGCTCGATCGCCGTCTGTGAGCTGGCGGATAAGTTCGTGATCGAATTCATGGAGGCACCGGCCGAGAAGGCGCACGATACGATGGAGAGCTGGGCCAAAGGGCTCAAGGAAGCGTAGGGAGAACCCTCCGCGCTTTGGCAGATCAGACCTGCAATTTGATACAATACCCCAAACCAAAGGAGTATCCATGGCTGTCGACCTCGTAAACCCGAACGACCCCCACATCGTCAAACCGCCCGCACACAAAAGCACGACCCTCGAAAAGCGCGCCCCGCTGGTCGCCACCGCGCTCTCGCTGATACTGGCGATCATCAAACTCACCGTCGGTATCATGAGCGGATCGGTCGCCCTGCTCGCCTCTGCGGTCGATTCGATCATGGATATGTTCGTCTCGGTCTTCAACTTTCTGGCGATTCGCCTCTCGGACCGCAGCCCGGACGAAAAGTTCCCTTTCGGATACGGCAAAGTCGAAGCGCTCGCCGCCACCCTCGAAGGGCTGGTGGTCATGGGATCGGGTCTCTTTATCTTTTACGAGTCGGTCCAGAAGTTCATCCACAAAGAGAGCGTCACGCATGTCTCGCTCTCCATCGCCGTCATGCTGGTCTCGATCGTCATCGTCGGCGCACTGGTCGCCTTTCTCGCCTATGTCGTCAAAAAGACGGGCAATATGGTCATCAGAGCCGATCTGCTCCACTACAAGACCGACCTCTACAGCAACGGCGCCGTACTCCTCTCGCTGGGGATCATCTACTTTACCGACTGGTACTGGGTCGATATACTCTTCGGTCTGGCGATCGGTCTCTATATCGTCCGGGAAGCGTATGAACTGGTCGAAGAGGGTGTGCGCGTGCTGCTGGATGTCTCACTCCCCGAAGAGGAGGTGCAGAAGATCATCGATATCGTCGAAAACGATCCCGATGTGACCGGTTTTCACTTTCTCAAGACCCGCTATGCGGGCAAATACAAATTCGTCGAGATGCATCTGGTACTGGTACCGGATATCATGCTGCTGCACGCCCACCGCATCGCCGATTCGATCGAGGAGAAGATCAAGCGGATCGATCCCGAGAGCAAATGGCATGTCATCATCCACCTCGACCCCTACGACGATTCGTCGATGCACGATGTCTGAGGGCGATCGCTTCGATCACTCCCCGATATATTCCGTCGCGCCGCGAAATCCGATCGAGGGATCTTTGTATCCGGGTCCGAAGTCGAGCTTGGCCGCGCCGACGCCGGTGAGGCTCTGATCGCCTCGTGCAGCCGAACCGCCGCGCGCAACGACGGCATAGGGATCGACCGAACCCGTCTGACCGGTAATATCGAGCGTATCGACCGCACCGCTGGTCGTAGAACCGTCGTAATAGGCACCTGCGCCGTAAATGGCTGCCAACGGTGACGACGCTCCCTCTACGATCGGCAGCCACCATTTGGGGACATTGTTGCCCAGCTGCGTATACTCCGCCTTGCCGCCGTCTCCGCCGTTGAACCGGTCGTCGATCGCGAACATACCCGTCGTCCACTCGGCCAGATTGCCGCTGAGATCGTAGACTCTGACGCTGTAGTCATCGGGCACATGCGTGTCTTTGCCCAGGATACCGTTGCTGATCACAAGGTATCGGCGATCCGTACCGTCATGACGCACGCCCTGATAGAGTTTCCCCTCTCCGACCTTGCCGCCGCTCCAGTTGGCCGGGTTGTTGATCGCCAGCTTGACCACCTGCATCCACTGCTTTTCACTCGGCAGCCCGATATGCCACTGCACCCCCTCGATCTGCGAATGCGCCAGCGCCACGACCGCTTCGATCGCACTGTAGCCTCCGGTGGCATTCTCATCCGCACCGAAATAGACCCTGTGTGCCCGGAAGCCGAGGATATCCGACAGGGGCTTGTTCTGATATGCGGCCGAGTCTGCCGGCAGCTGCCGATCGAAGTGCCCGCTCTGCGGATCGTAGATCAGAAAGCTGCTGCGGATCAGATCGGGCACGCTGCCCAGATTGGCCGTCGCGATCGAGCTGTTGGTCTCACGCGCCTCATATTTTGCCAGCCAGAAACCGCGTTCGTTCCTGCCGTCGCCGTCGACATCGAAACCGCCGGGAATGTAGACGAAATTGTGCGCGATCATCGCCATCCCGTCATCGGAATCGGTAATCCATGCATGCTTGTGGCCACCGCCGATCTTCTTGCCCGTCGCGTCGTAACGCGTACTGCGGTCTCCGCCGCATCCGATCAGCATCGACGCGACGATGGCGATCGTCGCTATGGCACTTTTTTGACTCAAAATTTTCATCTTTCCCTCACTACTGGTGAATTATCGCTTCGATTCTGCGATTTTTTGCACGCCCCTCGGGTGTGTCGTTGTCCGCGATCGGATTAAGCGCGCCTTTGCCCACGGCCGTGATTCTCGAAGCGGAGATGCCGTTGGCGACCAGCGCTTTTTTGACGGCGTTGGCACGCTGCTGCGAGAGCTGCATGTTGTGCTTCATATCACCGCTGCTGTCGGTATAGCCTTCGATCGTCACGGAGATATGCGGCATCTTCTTCATATAGTCGGCGAAAGCTTTGATCTGCCGCATCGAAGCCGGTGTCAGCGTAGCCGAATTGCTCTCGAAGTGCACCTCCAGCTGTTTCCGGATACCGCACCCTTTGGCGTCGACGGCAAAGCCCTCCGGCGTGGCGGGACATGCGTCGATCGTATCGGGGACGCCGTCATGATCGCTGTCCTGCGGAGGCTTCGGT
>CAYLLC010000057.1:6976-11535 GCA_964384355.1 uncultured Sulfurospirillum sp.
GGGTTGCGGAGCCGGTTCGTGTCTGCTGACTTTGGGCAGGGGACATCCGTCGGCATTCACCCGCACGCCCGGAGGGGTATCGGGGCAGAGATCGTCGGCATTGAGCACGCCGTCATGATCGCTGTCGAGCGGAGTGCTCTCGATATGAAACGGCATACTCGCTCCGACCAGTACGACAAACTCGTTCTTTTCATCGTTGCCGCTGCTGTCGAGCATCTGCAACGCCTTGAACTCCGTCACCAGACTGAAGTCGGAATTGACGCGATACTTCAGCCCCGCACCGCCCTGCAGAAAGAACTGACTGTCGAAGCCTTTGCGGGAACCACGCACATACTCATATCCCAGGCCGCCGAAGAGATAGGGGTCGACCGGGATCGTCGGATCGAGCTCTATGTCGTACTGCCCATCCAGCGCCAGCTGCCAGAGTGATTTGACGCTCCCGCCCTTCTCGTCGATTGAGGTGTAGACCAGATCGATCCTCGGTTTGATCACATAGCCCAGATCGACGACGCTGTCCGCGGCCAGTGTTCCCTTTTCGAAACTCCAGCCCTCTTTGTTGTCGATCGAAGTGAGTCCGGCTTTGAGAGAGAGATCGAAGTTCGTATATTCGGCTGCAGAGAGTCCCTGCAGGCCCAGTAAAACCATAGAAGAGAAAAAAAACTTTTTCATATGGTGGTTCCTTCTGTATAAAGTCCAACTATTTTAACACGATTTATACAGAAGTTAATAATTTTATAATTTACATATTTTATCTAAGAGAGTTATAACTATTTGTCCAGATGGTTCTCGATCAGCTTCAGCACCTGTCGTATCTGATCGTCATGCAACCTGCCCGCATGCTGGTAGATCAGTCTGCCCGCTTTGTCGAAGACCAGAATATCGGAATCGTTGTCCTTGAGCGCCCACTTTTTGACCAGCACCTTTTTCTTGTCTTTGACATAGACGGCATGCGGATACTTCTTCTGCTTCGCTTTGAGTTTCATTTCGATCGCGAAATTGGGCATCCATGTCGCCGCCATATTGACGATCGCGACGGAAGTGTATCTGTCATGCGGGAAATTGCGCGCTTTGAGCGCTTCGCTGAAGGGTTCGTTGAGATCTCTTTTGTCGGGATCGACATAGAAGAGCACATGGACTTTGCCCTGCAGCATCTGCGAACTCCACGGCGTACCGTCGACCTTGCCGCCCGTTTTGCCCTGCAGCACCACTTTGGGAGGTGTCTGCCCCAGTGTCAGGGCAGAGAGCGCACCGGAGAGAAACAGAAATAGAAGTAAACTTTTTTTCACCTATTTTCCTTTTTTTTGACATTATAGCCAAATTATCGGGATTTGGCAACTCCGATCTTGATTCGCATCAATTTGATAACCGTATGAAAAAAGTATAATAATAAGAAATTATGGAGTTGCCTCATGCCGGATACCTCATTTGATATGTTCATCGAAACGATCGTCCCCCACAACGAGCTCATCATCTCCCGTACCGATCTGAGAGGCATCATCACCTATGTCAACGAGACATTCGCGGAGATCTCGGGCTACACGCCGCAGGAGCTGATCGGCAAACCGCACAATATCGTCCGACATCCCGACATGCCCAAATCGGTCTACGCCGACCTCTGGAAGAGCCTCGCCGAGCATCAGAGCTGGGACGGATATGTCAAAAATCTCCGCAAAGACAGGGGCTACTACTGGGTCCATGCGCACATATCCGGCGTCTACAAAGAGGGCAAACTGGTCGAATACAAGTCGATCCGAGAACCGGTCGACCGTGAAAAGAAGATCGAAATGCAGCGCAGATACGACCGGATGCGCCGCGACGAAGAGAACAGCTGCCGCGTCGTGCTCTACACCGACTGCGACCGCGCCGCGAAGCTGTAGCTGCGCATGCATCTCTTCAGGCTATAGTTTTTAACGCAGTTTTGACTATCATAGTTCTCAATATTTCAAAGGATAGCTATGTATACCAAACTGTTTCTGGCTGCGGCGATACTCTTGCTGGTCGGGTGCGGCGAGAGTGCCCCGACGGCTTCGGAGGGATTTCATACCGAAAACTACATCGAAGAGAGCGATGAAAACAACCACACCGTCATCTACGATGTACGGCAGAATCTGGAATTTGTCAACAGTGCGCAGGGATGCACACCGATCCACGGCACACCCGAGGATGCGCTCAAAAATGCCCGCTACTTCTGCGAGAATCTGCGCTTTTTCGGATATGACGACTGGAGAGTCCCTACCCTGCAGGAGATAGAGAGACTCTCAAAAGGGATGGATCGGGAGGGGCTCGTGCCCTTTTTCACCTTCAAGCAGTGCAAACGGATCGTCGGTGTGAAGCAAGACGGCACACTCGGCAACATCAATACACACAATGTCAAGCCGAAATTCGCCGAAGTGCCGCTCCGGCTGCCTGCAGGGGTACGCTGCGTCAGAGAGCGGTAACTTCGGATATCGCTATGACGATGCCGGGCAGTAGCGTGTTTTCTTGTGGTTGCCGTCTGCATCCGTGCCGGAGGGGGAGTAGTAGACCGGTTTCCAGTCGTCACCGAGCAGCTCGGCATTGACACTGATGCATGCGGCTCTGTTGGGCAGTTTGTCCAGATCGATTCTGACGGTATCGACACGGTTATCCGTCGCCATCTCCACTTTGCCCAGCTCTTCCCAATCCCAGATATCGGCCGATTTTGACCGGTAGAGGTAGCCGTTTTCGACGATATAGTCGGCGCCGTTCTCTTCGGTACGGTTTCCGGTGCTCGTGTTGTCGTCTATGTCGATGATGAACTGCACATTTTTCGCATCGCTCTGTACACCCGAGTAATCGAACTGCATGTAGAGATAGCCGCCGTCGACCAATATCTTCAATCCCTCACCGTTCTCTTTGCCCAGCTGTGAGAGGAGACTCGTATCGATCTGCTGGCTCGATTGCTCTTTGGGATGGTGTGCGAGCGGCGTACCCTCCGGACCGCCGCTGCCGCATGCACTCAGAAACAAGAGTGCCGAAAGCGTGAAAATGACTCTTTTGTATGGCATATGATACTCCGAAAATATAAGATATCTTAGATATCGGCAGAAAACGAAAAAGGTTTACGCCCTCTTCACAGCACCACATAACTGCTGCAATAGAACCCGAAAGCGACCCAATGCAAAAAGAGCAGCAGATAGGCGACCCAGCGCAGATGCGCTCGCATGCAGCCGGCCACACGGCGAAAGAGCAGTGCGAGTATCACCAGTACGATGAGTGCCACCGGAAAGTGCGGTATCGCGAGAACGGGGGTGATCAGGAAATAGAAGAAACCGAAAAAAGATTTTTTGAGGGAGAGCCCGAGCGTGAGAAAAACGAGTATGCTCAGCACCATCGAGAGGAGAAATCCTCCCGACAGGTGCCGCAGAAGCGCACGATCCAAGTCAGAAGATCGCGACGACCGCTTTGGTGATGAAGTATCCGCCGACCAGCAGCCAGACGAACATGATCGCCGCCACATAGACCGGAGCCGCGCCTGTCGTCTTGAATTTGGCCAGATTGGTCTCCATACCCAGCGCCGTCATCGCCATCGTCAGCAGAAAGGTGTCGATCGTGTTGATCGTGCCGATGATGTTTGCAGGGAGCGGTACCAGTGAATTGAAGATGATCATACCGATAAATCCGAGTACGAAGAGCGGGATACCCACTTTGGCTTTCTCTCCGCCGGCGACATTTTTGGCCGTTCTGGCCAGATAGTAGCCCAGCGCAAGCAGCAGCGGTGCGATCATGATGACGCGAGTCATCTTGACGAGGACGGCACTGTTGGCGACATCACTGCCCGGCCCGCCGACACCGACACCGGCTGCGACGACCTGTGCGACTTCATGAATCGTGCCGCCGATGAAGATACCCATCGTCTTGCCGTCCATATCGAAGATACCCATCTTGTAGAGAATCGGATAGAGAAACATCGCGATCGTACCGAAGAGTACGACCGTAGAGACGGCGATGGCGCTCTTGTAGGGCTCTGATTTGGTCACGGGCTCGGTCGCGAGTACCGCGGCGGCACCGCACACGGAGCTGCCCGCAGCCGTCAGGAAAGCGAGATCTTTGTCCATTTTGAAGAATTTGATCCCGATATACGAACCGAGTATAAATGTCGTGGAGACCATGACGATACTCTCGACCAGACCCGGCAGGCCTACCGCCGCGATCTGCTGAAATGTGATACGAAATCCGTAAAATACGATCGCCGTACGCAGAATCGTCTTGGCGGAGAAGATAATTCCCGGCGCCCATGTATCGGGGAGCCTGTTACGCAGTGAGTTGGCGTAGAAGATACCCAGAACGATACCGATGATCAGCGGAGATATTTGCAGATTCTTGATAAATTGCAGCTGTGCGATTGCGACCGCTGCCGTTGCAAATATTGCGACCAGACCGATACCCTTGAAGGTATCTGCACGATTGGCAGGTGAAAACATTACTATCCTTTATATAAAATTTTGCGATATTATACTCTTTTGGTTTTAAACTAAGTCCAACCCTCTTAATACTCTGTTTCATCGAACAACCTCTGCAGCGGAAGGGTCGGAATTTCG
>CAYLLC010000058.1:0-11525 GCA_964384355.1 uncultured Sulfurospirillum sp.
ATGAAAAACCTCGAAGGGCATCCCGCGTCGGTGCAGTTCAATGCCGGGATATCGATGGATCTGGAGGAGAACAGACAGATCTTCCCCACGGTGGCGTTTGTGAAGGTGACGCTCAAAGAGCCGAGCGAAAAGGGGCTTCTGAGCGAATCGGAGGAGCCGGAGATCCTCTATCTGGAGGACAAGCTCGAAGCGGCGATGTTGAAGTTTCGCATCGGCAAATATGTCGGGCGGGTGATCACGCAGGGGTCGGTCACCTTCATCTACTATCTCCAGTTCACCTACAACTGGCAGGATTTTCTCGACTTCGCCCTCGACACATTCGGTCACTACGAGATCGAGAGCGGCTATCAGGAGGACAGCGAGTGGAACTACTACCGGCATCTCCTCTTCCCCACGCCCGTCGAATGGCAGATCATCCAAAACCACAAAGTCTGCGACGCGCTCAAGGCGCAGGGAGATGCACTGCAGCAGAAGCGGGCGATCGAGCATCGCATCTTTTTCAGCGATATCGACCACAAAGAGGCTTTTCTCGAAGCGGTCGGCGAGCAGGGGTTCGCCTATACCGGAGATATCACGCATGAAGAGGGGTTCGACGGGGTGCTGATCTGGCGCAAGGACAAGCCCCACTACTACGAGATCGACGATGTCACGCTCTATCTGATCGAGACCGCACAGCGCTTCGGGGCGCAGTACGACGGCTGGGAGACGAGTCTGGTCAGACTCTGAAAGCCGGATCCTCAAACTGCCTGATGATCTGCTCAAGTGTTACGGAGCCGCGCTTTTGCGCTTCGATACCCCGCCCGGCGAGATCATGCAGCACGACGCGGATATAGCCCTCGAACTGCTCCCGCAGAAGACTACTCAGACCGAAGGCGAAGGTGATCTCCTGCGGGACGATCGCGACGATATTGGCCTGCGGCTTGGCACGACCCTGCAGCTCCAGCATATCCAGACACTGCAGCACCCCGATCTCGTGTGCACTGCCGCTGTTGAGCCCGTAGCCGCCCAGCTCCTCTGCGGGGATGTTGTAGATGCTGCCCGGCGTATCTTCCAGCGCGATCGTATCGAGGATGAGGATATCCCGGTGCGCGATGAAGAGATCGAGCAGCCTGATCCCCTCCACCCCGCCGTTGACGATCTCTATCCCGGGCGAGAAGGTGTAGTTTCGCGAGAGATATTCGGCGGCATAGACGCCGATGCCGTCATCTTTCTGGAGGACATTGCCGATGCCCAGCACGAGCGTCGTGTCAGCCATCGCTCTCCTTTCGCATGTCGAGTGCGCGCTGAAACCGCTCCAGCGAGCTCTGCAGCAGGAGTTTGCACTTCTGTATGAAGATCTCCGCTTCGATCTTTTCGACATTCGCTTTGGCGGCCGCTCTGGCGGCGATGGCGCGGCTGAGTTCGTCGGCACCGGCGAGATGGTTGGCGAAGCGCCCTTTGGTCAGACGGTAGTAGCGCTCCTGCGCCTCCAGCTGTGCGACTTTGGCCTCTTTGCGAAGCTGCAGCGCCTTGAGTGTGGTCAGGTCGTTTTTCAGATCGGTTTTGACACGGTGCCGATAGTCCCGCAGATAGAGGATGCGTCCGAGCCGTTTCGCTTTGGCCGCTTCGATACGATGCGCGGTGGCGAAGCCGTCGAAGAGCTTCCACTCCACCGCCGCGCCGATGTAGCTCTTGTTGGGGTTGGTGTAGCCGTCACCGTTGAGGCGGAGGCTGTCTCCCTGTGATTTGAGTGCGCCGATCAGCGCGACGGTGGGGTAGCGGCCGCTTCGGGCGAGCCTGATATCGGCTTCATCCATCTTCAGCGCCTTTTGCAGGGCCCGGATATCCTCTCTTTTGGAGAGCGCTTCGTCGATGAGCGTCTGGTCGGCGGGGAGCGAGAGGGCGGGCAGCATACCGGTGCGGTCCACCCCGCTGCCGGTCAGATAGGAGAGCATCTGCAGGGTCTGACGCTTCTGACTCTCCAGCGTCTGCAGGGTCGCGGCGATCTCATACTTTTTGGCTCTGATGTTGGCCAGCTCACTGGGTGCGAGGAGCCCCGCTTTGTAGAATCCCTGCGCCTTTTTGAGCGAAGCGGCTACGGCATTGACCGCTTCCCGGTTGGCGTCGATGGCGTGGTCGATCGCATAGGCGTTGCCGTAGAGTGCGGCGATCTGCATGTAGAGTTTGCGCAGGGTATCTCTTTTTTCGAGTTTCGCTTTTTGCAGGTCGAACTGCGCCTTGTCTATCATGCTGCTGATCGCAAATCCGGTAAAGAGCGGATAGGAGATATCGATTTCGCCCGTGTAGTTGGGCTTCTTGCCGACCTGAAACTCGGGCGGCGTACCCGGCAGCGGGAGGCGGAAGTGCATCGTCGGCGTATCTTTGAGATAGATGGCGTTGAGTTTGGCGTCGAGGGTGGGATAGTTGGCCGATTCTGTCGATTTCAGCATCGCCTCTTTGGCGGCGACCTCCTGTGATTTGGCCGCTATGAGCAGATTCTGTCCGGCCTGTTGCAGCAGCGTGGTAAAATCCTGCGCATAGAAGAGTGTCGGTAACAGAAGCAGTATGATTTTGCGCATTATATCTCCTTTCGGGTGGTGGTTGGTTGCGGTTTTTCGGGGCGCATCACAAAGAGTGCGACCACGAAGATCGATCCGAGGATGCCCCAGTATCCGGCATGCATGAAGGTGTTGTAAAAACCGTAATTGAAGCTCATGAATGTTTCGTAGTTGGCGAAGATCGCTTTGACCTGATCCCAGCTCATATGCGCCTGCTGCATGATCGCATGGAGATAGTCGTTGAGATATTCGTAGTTCTGGATCTCGCTCATATGATCGAAGTGCATCGCTTTGAAATACTCCATATTGTTGGTTGCCAGCGCCGTGCCGAAGCTACCGCCGACGAATCGGAAGTAGTCCATCAGCACGATCGCCAGCTCTCCCTTGTCGGCGGGGGCGCTCTGGAGCAGCAGCACCGTCACCGGCGCGAAGAACATCCCCATCCCGATACCGAAGGGGATCGTCAGCAGCATCGCCTGTGTCAGCGGGGTGTAGTAGTTGAGCGTGGGCAGCAGCGTGATGGAGCCTGCGATGTAGACCACCGCTGCGATCGCGACGGTTTTTTTGGCGCCGATCTTGTCGCTCATGATACCTGCGATCGGCGAAAAGATCCCGATAAAGAGTGCAAAGGCAAAGACGGCGATACCCGCATCCATCGTCGGCAGCATCTTGACATGCTCGTAGTAGACGGGGAGCAGATAGAAGTACTGATACATCGAAAATCCGAGGATGAAGAAGTAGATCAGGATACCGTTGGCGAAGTCGGGATTTTTGAAGAGCGAAAAGTCGATCAGGGTGTGGCGGGAATTGAGCTCGCTGATACCGTAGAGCAGGAAGGAGATGACCGAGAGGAAGAAGAGGGTACCGATCATCTCGTCGTGGAACCATCCCCGCTGCTGCCCTTTGGAGAGCATGATCAGCAGGGAAATCGTCGCGACCGAGAGGAGAAAGAAGCTGACGAAATTGAACTTGAGCTTCTCGAACATCTCCTCCTTGGGCAGGTAGATCAGCGCCGCGATCGTCAGCATGATGCCGATGGGGACATTGATGAAAAAGACCATCCGCCAGTTGTAGTACTCCGTCAGATAGCCGCCCACCGTCGGGCCGAGTGCAGGGGCGAAGCTCACGCCCAGTGCGAAGATCCCCATCGCCAGCCCCTGTTTGTCGGGCGGGAAAAAGGAGAAGACCATGATGTGGCTCGTGACCATGATCAGCGCCTCGCCGAATCCCTGTATCACGCGCGCGACGATGATCGTCGAGAGGTCGTTGGAGATTCCGCAGAAGAAGGATGCAGCCGAAAAGAGCGCGACTCCGAGGATGAAGATCGCCTTGGCGCCGAAGCGTTTGATCAGATACTCCGTCACCAGCAGGGCGATCGCCGCCGAGACCATATAGGAGGTGATGATCCACTGCACGCCGTAGAGATCGGAGGAGAGCGGGCCGGTGAGCTTGGGCACGATCACATCCACCACCGTCGTATCGAGAATCGCCATAAAAGCCCCCAGCATGACGATAAAGGTGAATATCGCCCGCTCTTTGGGGGTGATATCCCAGGGGTTTTTGGTTAGCGGTTTATTGGGCATCGTCCGTTCTCTCAATCGCCACGGTTGCGCCCATTCCGATCAGCACATGCCGGAGCACTTTTTCGGGTTCTTGGAAGTCGATGCGTACGACGAAGCGCTGGTCGAGTTTGGTGAACTCTCCGCTGGCGATGTCACGCGGTACGAGGGAGAAGGTCGAGGCGGAGGTGGGGAGGATGCTTTCGACGACCCCTTTGAGCTTCTTTTCGCCGAGTGCTTCGGTGGTGACGGTGACGCGGTTGCCGGGTGCGACGCCGTGGAGTTTCTTTTCGGAGAGGAGCACTTCGACATGTTTGTGACGGGTATCGACGACGGAGTAGACGGGTGTCCCTTTGGCGACGACTCTGCCGCGATTGACGAACCGCTTGGCGACGACGCCGTCGACGGGGCTTTTGAGGGTGCAGTAGGCGATTTTGTTTTCGACCGATTCGAGGTTTTTGCGATCGGCGGCTATCTGCTCTTCGAGTGCGGTGATGGAGAGGTCGAGCTCTTTGACGCGGCGTGCTTCGAGTTCGCTGAGTCGGTAGGCGCTGCGGACATTGTGTGTCGATCTGGCGTAGGAGTCGAGCTCTTTTTGTGCGGCGTCGATTTCATCCCTGAGCGCTCTGTAGGCGGTGTCGATCTTTTCGTAGTCGGTCTGGGAGATCAGCTTCTGTGCGAGCAGCTTGCGATAGCGCATGCGGTCTTTCGCCAGTTTGGCGAGGCGTGTTTTGCCGGCCTCTATTTTGCTTTTGAGTGCGGCGAGCTTCTCGTCGCTGACGCCGATGTTGTTTCTGGAGATGTCGGTCCGGATACCCAGCTGGCGAAAGATACGCTCGCGTTTGAGCTTGAGGGCGTCGCGCTGCGCCTTTTGGGCTCTGATCGCATGCGTCAGCCGTGCCCGGGCGAGGCGGTAGTCGGTGGCATCGATCGTGGCGAGTGTGGCGCCTTTGGTGACTCTCTCTCCCTCCTTGGCATGCATCGCGTCGATCTTGCCGCCCACTTTGAAGCCCAGCGTATAGATGGCGTCGCTCTTGACGAATGCCGCGTCGCTGACGGCGTTGTTGTGACGATAGCTGAGGTAGTCGTAGAGCATGTAGGCAAAACCGATCGCGAGGATCAGCAGGAGGATGGTACCGATTCTTTTCATAAGCGTCTCCGAAAGAGGATTTGACAATGGTGAATTATATTCACTTTTTTATAAACTTATTCTGAATTAAGTAATTCTGTTCTATCATGTCGTCATGAAAAAGTTGATACAACAGAAGGTCAAAGATCTCAAGCGGGAGCTGGTGCTGGAGCAGGCGGGGAGGTATTTCGAAGAAGCAGGCTTCGAAGCGGTGACGATGGCGCAGCTGGCGAAGCAGTGCGGTATCTCGGTGGGGGCGCTCTACAAGCTCTTCGAATCCAAAGATGCGCTCTTCTACGCCTATGTCGAGCATGAGATCAGGCTGCTGCACGAGGAGATCGTCCGCGAAAGCGAAAAGTATGACGATACCGTCCGGAAGCTGCAGGTGATCGTAGAGAAGAAGTTTCACACTTTCTGCTCCAAATCAAAGCTGATCTTCGATCCGATCGCGGGGGATCCGCTCTTTTTCACCAAGCTCAGCCACAGCCGCCAGAATCCCGCACAGATCATCTACGACTACACTGCGGTGCTTTTCGCGCAGCTGGCACGGGAGCGCGCGCTCAGGAGCGACGATGCGATGCAGACGGCTTATCTCTTTCACAACTTCCTGCTCGGTTTCATCGAGCACTGGCTGCAGTTCGGCGGTGATCTGCAGGCGCAGAGCGGGCAGGCGCTGAAGCTCTTTCTATCGGGTCTGGAGGTATGACGATGGGTATGATCAGAAAATACTGGATCGGGTTCGCGCTGACGCTGCTGCTCTTTGCGGCGGGGGTGATGATCTATGACAAGCTGCATGTCAGGCAGCTGCCGCCCAATCTGGTGATGGGGAGCGGGCGTATCGACGGCGATCTGATCAATCTCGCCTCGAAATACCCCGGGCGTATCGCGCATATCGGCTATCGCGACGGTGACAGTATCGCAAAGGGCGATATCGTCGCAACACTGCAAAGCGAAGAGTACGAAGCCAAAGCCGATGCGATGGATGCACAGATCGAAGCGGCCGAAAAAGAGCTCGCCGCCAAAACGACCGAGATGGAGATCGCAGACCGGACGATTCCGCTGGCGCTGAAGCGGGCGGATGCCGGTGTGACGGGGGCCGCTTCGCAAAAGCATGCCCTGCAGAAAAATATCGATGCGCTGCGTCATCTGGTCACGCAGGATCGCAGAGATCTGAGCCGGCTCGAAAAGCTCTATCGCCAGAAGCTGGTCGAAAAGCATCAGCTGGAGCTCTCCCGGCTGCGATACCGCACCGACAGCGACAAGCTCAAAGCACTCCAGGCGCAGCTGGGGCAGATAGATTCGGCGGTCGATATCGCCGAAGCCGCCAGGACGGAAGCGGAAGCGGTACAGGCGAAGAAGCAGGTGCTCGCCGCGGGAATCGCCGCGCTGCGGGCGAAGGTCGATGCGCTCAAAGCGTCGCGAAAAGAGATCGAAACAGTACTCGACGAACTCCGGCTGCGCGCACCCGTGACGGGCTATGTCGTCGAAAAGATCGCCAATGCGGGAGAGGTGGTCGCAGCGGGAATGCCGGTGGCGACGCTGATCGATCCCCATACGCTCTATCTCAAGCTCTTCGTCGACACGATCCAAAACGGCAAGATCAAAGTCGGAGACAAAGCGGAGATCTTCCTCGATGCATGGCCCGACCGGCCGATACCCGCGGAGGTGGCGCTGATCGCACAGCAGGCGGAGTTCACGCCCAAAGAGGTGAGCGTGCGCAACGACCGCATCCAGCGGGTCTTCGCAGTGCACCTGCGCCCACTCAAGCCCGATCCGCTGCTCAAACTCGGAATCCCCGCGATCGGTGTCATCACCACGGACGGCAAAGGGCTGCCTGCATCGCTGCATGAGCTGCCGCCGCTGTAGGAGCACGTGATGCCAAGGCGCCTCAGTGTTCGCGATGTCACGGTACGCTACAAAAAGCGACCGGGTATCACGAAAGCCTCTCTCGAAGCGAAAGGCGGCGAAATCGTCGGATTTATCGGTGCCGACGGCGCGGGCAAGAGCTCACTCATTCATGCGATCGCGGGGGTGATACGGTTCGAGGGGGCGGTCACTTACGACGGGGTGCGCTACCATACCCCCGCGGAAGCGGAGCGGCTCAAACACGATATCGGGCTGATGCCGCAGGGGATCGGGCTGGTGCTCTACGACACGCTGACGGTGGGAGAGCATCTCGATTTCTTCGCCGATATCCGGGATATCCGTCGTGACGATGCCTTTGAGGCCTATCGTGACAGACTGCTGCATATGGCGGGGCTGCGTGATTTCGTCGATCGGGAGGCGCGTAAGCTGAGCGGCGGCATGATGCAGAAGCTCTCGCTCATCTGTACGCTCCTGCACCGCCCCAAACTGCTGCTGCTCGATGAGCCGACGACGGGCGTCGATCCGCTGAGCCGGATGGAGCTGTGGGAGATTCTGGACAATATCCGGCGCGAAGAGGGGGCGATCATCATCGTCAGCACCGCCTATATGCAGGAGGCGGCCAAGATGGACAGCGTCTATCTCTTCGACGAGGGAGAGATTATCGCCTCCGGGAGCGTCGACAGCCTGCTGGAGGGGGTGCGGGCGTATACCTACGAGCAGACACCGTGCGAGAGACGCTGTATCGCTTTCGATCGGCGGACCTATGCGCTCGATCCGCTCGATGCGCCGCATGCCGAGCCCACACTCGAAGCGCTCTTCTTCGTCAATGCCCTGCGCAAAAACCGGCCGCTGCACAGGATGCAGATCGCAGCGCGCGCGAGCAGGGTGGAGATCCCCGATATCGTGATGGAGGCGAGTGGCCTGACGAAGCGCTTCGGAGATTTCGTCGCCGACGACCATATCGATATGGAGCTGCGAAGCGGCGAGATCGTGGGGCTGCTGGGTGCCAACGGTGCGGGCAAGACCACCTTCATCAAGATGCTGCTGGGGCTCTACCCGATCGACGAAGGGGAGCTCTATCTGCTGGGGCATCCGATCCGAAGCGGCAGGGATCGGCAGAGTCTCAAGGCGCAGATCGGCTATGTGAGCCAGCACTTCGCCCTCTACAAGGATATGACCGTCCGCGAAAACCTGCGCTATTTCGCCAATATGCATGCCCTCGATCCTGCGACCGCCGCCGACCGTATCGACGCCTATGCGGATGCACTGGGCTTTGGGACGTGGCTGGATGCTTTTCCCTCCGAGCTGCCGCTGGGTATCAATCAGCGCTTTTCGATCACGGCGGCACTGCTGCATGAGCCGGTGGTGCTCTTTCTGGATGAGCCGACCTCGGGTGTCGATACGATCGCACGCGCGCAGTTCTGGGAGATACTGCAGGGGCTCAAGGCGCAGTGGGGCATCTCTATCCTCATCACGACCCACTACATGAGCGAGGCGGAGTATTGCGACCGGGTCGTACTGCTCAAAGAGGGCAAAAAGATCGCCGACGACTCCGTCGAAGCGCTCCATCGCGCACATCCGCATGCAAAGAGCTTCGAAGAGATCTTTCTGGAGTATTATCGATGAAGTGGGGTGTGATCAGAGCCTACCTGCGCAAGGAGTTCACCGAGCTCTTCCGTACCCGTCTGATCATCATGGTCTATATGATGCCGACGATGATTCTGCTGCTGTTCGGATACGGCATACGGATGGAGGTGACGCATGCGCGGATTCTCATCATCGACAACGACCGGAGTCACTATTCGCGCGAGCTCGTCTCCCGATTCGAGCATTCGCGCTATTTCGACGCTACCGTCACGCAGATGTCGGAGTCTGCGGCGCTGCACCGCATCAAGCAGGCAAAGGCCGATATGATCCTGATCATTCCCGCATCGTTCGAGCGACGGCTGCTGCATGGGCAGAAGAGTGAGATCGGGCTCTTCATCGACGGGGCGTTTCCCTCGCGGGCGACGACGATGGAGAGCTATGTGGAGGGGGTGGTTATGCATGCCGCATCCGAAGCGGCGGATCCGAGGCTGCAAAAGGGGATGATCCTCATCAACAACCGCAACCTCTTCAATCAGGCGATGCGGGATGAGAATGCGATGGTACCGGGGCTGATCGGGCTGGTGCTGCTGGTCGCGCCGGCGATCCTCGCCGCGCTGCTGATCGTCAAGGAGAAGGAGCAGGGGACGATCTTCAACTTCTACGCTTCGCCCGTAGGCAAAGGGGAGTTTCTGATCGCCAAGATCTTTCCGCCGTTTCTGTTGCACTCGGTCAATATCTTCGTGCTCTTTCTGATCGCGACCTATCTCTTCGCCGTCCCTTTCCGGGGGAGCTTTCTCCTCTACTGGGGTGCGAGCGAACTCTATATCTTCATCAGTATCGGGATCGGCATGCTGATATCGGTCATCACCCGTTCGCAGATTGCAGCGGTGGTGATGACGGTGATCGTGACGATTCTGCCGGGATTTCTCTATTCGGGTATCATCCTGCCGATCTCGGCGATGGACAAAGCCTCCTATGTCGAAGCGCACCTCTTTCCGGTGATGTACTACAACCATATCCTCTATGACTGCTTTCTGATCGGAGAGGGGCTCCATTCGCAGAAGATTCTGCTCTATCTGGGTATCCTGCTGCTCTATGCCGTCGTGCTGCTGGGGCTTGGGCGGCTCTTTTTGAAAAAGGAGCTGGGATGATACGGATCTTCTGGACGATCGTCGCCAAAGAGCTGATCGCGTTTTTGCGCTCGTGGGGATTGCTGGCGGTGGTGCTCTACTCCTTCACGATGGATGTCTATATCGCCGGAGCCGGCATGCAGATCAAGCCGCGGAATGTGACGGTCGGCTATGTGGATGAGAGCGGCGGCGGTATCAGCCGCAAGATTCTCAGCCACCTGCATGCACCCGAGTTTCTGCCGCCTCAGCGCTTCCTCTCCCAAAAAGCGCTCAGCGATGCGATCTTCGAGAAGCGGATATTGGTGGGGCTGGTTTTCGGGAGTGATTTCGAGAAGCGCTATCGCCGCGGCGAACCGACGCAGCTTGATGTGCTCCTCGATGCCACCGCGGCGGCGCAGAGCTTCACGACACTGGGCTATCTGCAGAATATCGTGCTCTCCTTCAGCCATCCCGATTTTCCGGTCATCCTCAAACCGCACAAACTCTTCAACCAGAATGCCGACAACCACACCTTCATGGCGCTGAGCGAGATGCTCTCGGTCATCACGATGCTTTCGATTCTCCTGCCGGCGATGGTCTTTGTCAAGGAGAAGGAGGAGGGGACATGGGATATCATGCTGCTGATGCCCATCGATGCGCGGGTGACGATCCTGGCCAAGAGTTTTTCACAGGTGCTGATCATCGTCGCGGGGACGATGATCTGTGTCGGATTCGTACTGCTGGGGGCGTTCGATATACCGCTCAACGGCTCTTTTGGGGCCTTTTTTCTGCTCACGCTTCTCTACAGCTTCACGAGTGCGGGGATCGGGCTCTTTGTCGCGGCGGTATCGCGCAGCATGCTGCAGGTGGCGCAGCTCTCGATCATCATCATGATGCCGCTGATCTTTCTCAGCGGTGCCTGGACGCCGGTCTACGCGATGCACCCGATCCTGCGGACCCTCTCGCTCATCTCCCCGCTGCGCTACTACATCGAAGGGGCGGAGAGCATCTTTTTCCGGGGGACGGCGTTTGCCGATCTGTGGCCCTATTTTACCGGTGTGGCGGTGCTGGGAAGCCTGCTCTACTGGTACGGCTTCCGCAAGATCGGCAAACTCTTCTGAATTATCGCGGCGTACCGTGCAGGTCGATCCGGATACGGACATCATCGCCGACGACCACCCCTCCCGCTTCGATCGCGCCGCCCCAGGTGAGCCCGAACGCTTTGCGGCTGATCTTGCCGCGCAGTGTGACGCCGTTTTCGGTGAGCGTCGTTTTGAGCCGTACCTGATCGCTGATATTTTTGATCTTCAGGGAGACGACCGCATCGCCCTTTTGCATGTAGAGCAGTCGCATCGTCATATCGGGGTAGTGTCGGGGATCGAAGAACTTGTCGCTGACGAGATAGCGGTCGCGCTTTTCGCTGCCGGTGGTGACGGATGCAGCCTTGACACGCCCTTCGAGCGCTTCGAGGCGGCCGTCGTCGATCGTGTAGCTTCCGGAAAAGTCACGGAAACTGCCCTTGACCGTACTGAAAAGCAGATGCCTGACTTTGAATGTGACATGCGAGCGGTCGGGATCGACGCTGTAGTTTGTCGCGAAGAGGTTTGTCGTGAGTATGAGTAGTGTCAGGAGGAGTATTTTTTTCATGCGTTTCCTTTTGCACTATTATACTCCAATTCTTATTCTATCGTTATCGTCTCTTTTAACTCTTCGTTGTCAGGGTTTTTGACCACAAACT
>CAYLLC010000059.1:0-11322 GCA_964384355.1 uncultured Sulfurospirillum sp.
AAAATTTACACAAAATTTACACTTCTTCCGTTATACTTCTCCCATAAATTTATCTTATAGAAGGAGAGATGATGAAGAGTAATTTGATTTCGCTGCTCGCCGGTACAGCCTTTATGTTCGGTGCATCCGTGCTCGGTGCTGCCGACTGTAAAAAAGCGGTAGAAGTACCCGATGCCAGCAAGATTCTGGAAAAAGACAAACTGGCACCGCCGAAGGTGTGGAAGATGCCCAAAGGGTGTATCAGCACCGATCCCAAAGTGATCGCGATCGGGAAGTATATCTTCCACAATCTCAACGGCAAAAAGGCGAAGACACCGCCGCCTCCGGGGCTGTCCAAAACGCAGATGAAACCGGGCAAGACCTACAAACCGGGTGACAAGATCCCGCCCAAACAGTACGGCAACTGCGTCGCATGTCACAATATCGAAGGGGCGGTCGGTGCCGGAAATATCGGTCCCGATCTGCACAACTACAAAAAGCACTTTATCGATACCAAGGCGCGTGACTACCAGTATGTCTACCAGCAGATCGCCGATTCGCGTATCCACAACAAAGATTCACGCATGACGATCAATCTGACGACCGGGCTCTTCACACCCGAAGAGGTGTGTGCAATCGCCTCTTATGTGGTCAGCGACAAAAAATAAATTTCAGAAAACGAAGGAGAAGAATATGAAAAGAAGAAGTTTCTTAAAGGGCGTGGCGGCAACGGCACCTCTGGCGATGGTGGCGGCACCTCTGGCACTCGATGCCAAGGATAACAAACCCAAGAGTCCCAATGCGATGGACCTCAAGACGGCTATGGATGCGATCACGGGCGGCAAAGGGGCCAAAGAGTCCAAAAAAATCAAGCTGACCGTACCTGAAATCGCGGAAAACGGTGCGGTGGTACCGGTGAAGATCACAGTCGATCATCCGATGGAAGCGAATAACTATGTCAAGGCGATCCATGTCTTCGCGACACAGAATGTCAATGTCCGCTGTGCGGATGTGCAGCTGACGCCGATGAACGGCAAAGGCTACTTCGCGACACGCGTCAAACTGGCGAAGAGCCAGGATGTGATGGCGCTGGTGGAGTTGAGTGACGGTACATTTATCAAGACGCAGAAGCCGGTCAAAGTGACTATCGGCGGTTGTGGCTGATTCGGAAGCAGTAGAGAAAAAGATCAAAACAAAAAGAAGCAATAAAGGATTCAATCATGGGAAAAGCACTTGTCAAAATCAAACCAAAAAAGTATAAAGTAGGCGACATCGTCAAAGTAGATTTCATCGCGATCCACCCGATGGAGACCGGTATGCGCAAGGATAAAAAGACAGGCAAGATCATACCTGCCAAATATATCAACGAGGTGAAGTTCTACTACAACGGAAAACTCTTCACCAATATGAACATCTGGGAATCGACATCCGTCAACCCGTATCTGTCCGTCAATCTCAAAATCACCGAACCGGGTGAAGTGAAGGTGACATACAAAGACAATACCGGAGAAGCGGGAGAGAAGACCAAAAAAATCAAACCAAAAGCATAAGGAGCAGTGATGAAAAAAGTAGTACTGACAGCAGCGCTGTTCGCCGCTACGGCACTGATGGCTGCGGACTCTTCTCAGTTCAACATGAGTGCCGCGGATCGTGCGATGTATCAGGAGATGCTCGAAAACAACCCCGCGGATATCTTCGTGGACGAGGGGGGCGAGCTCTTCGACGAACTGGTCACGGAAGAGGGGTTGGCGAGCTATCTGGGTATCGACAAAAAAGATCTGCCCAAATATATCGCCGGTTTTCCCCGCTATGTCAAAAAGCTCGACATGGTTGCGGGTCTCGATCAGGTGATGCAGGCGGTCATGTGTGAAAACGGCAAAAAACCGTTCAAACTCAAGAGCAAAAAGATGTTTTCGATGCTGGCTTACGCCAAATCGCTGGCAAACGACGAGAAGATCAATCTCGACGTCAATGCCGACGAACATATCAAAGCCGCCTACGAGCTGGGTAAGCATGTCTACAACACCCCTCGGGGCGGACGCGGTCTGGCATGTCTGAGCTGCCACTCGGATGCGACGGTAGGGCTGGCGCTGCGTACGCAGATACTGCCCAATCTCGGTGCAGTCGATGCCGGAGGGACATGGCCGGCCTATCGTATGACCAAATCCTCTCTCAGAACACTGCAGAGAAGATTTCAGGGGTGTATGAAAAATGCACTGATGGCGGTCATTCCGATCGGTTCCAAAGAGATGGTCGCGCTGGAGGTCTATGTCACCAATATGGCCAAGGGCAAACCGATCGCCATTCCCGGTCTGAAGCGATAGGGGTCTTTTATGGATATCAACAGAAGAGACTTTATGCAGATCGCCGCGGCGCTGGGATTGTTCGCGATCACGGCACCGGGCGATCTGATGGCGGGTGACAAAGCGAGAGAGAAGCTGAAAAATCTCAGCTTCAAGGATATTATGGCGTTCGAACCCAAAGGCAAAGCGACGATTCTGCACATCTGCGACATGCATGCGCATATCAAGCCGCTCTACTGGAGAGAGCCTTCCACGCTCATCTCCGCCCCCAATCTGGTCGGTACGCCGGGATTCATCTGCGGGCAGACCTTCGAGGATTTCTACGGCATCGAGCCGGGAAGTCTGGACGAGTACTTCGACACCTATCTCAATTTCGAGACGCTGGCGAAGAAATTCGGCAAGATGGGCGGTATCGCACACATGAAGACGATGATCGATCATGTCAAGAAGGAGCGGGGCGCGGAGAATGTGCTGCTGCTCGATTCGGGCGATACATGGCAGGGGACGGCGGTCGCACTCAAGACAAAAGGCGAAGCGATCGTCGATGCGCAGAACTATCTGGGTGTCGATGTGATGGTCGGGCACTGGGAGTTCACCTACGGCAAAGAGCGGGTCAAAGAGCTCATCGGCATGCTCAAGGGTGAATTCATCTCCCAGAATGTGGTCAACGACGACCCCTTTTCCGACGACTTCGAAGAGCTGGTCTTCCCGCCCTATACGATCAAAGAGATCGGCGGTGCGAAGATCGGTATCATCGGGCAGTCGTTTCCCTTTACCTCGACGGCGAATCCCAAGAAGTTCACCAAAGGGTGGAGCTTCGGCCTGCGCCATGAGACGCTGCAGGAGTATATCGACGAGCTTCGCAAGGAGAAGAAAGTCGATTGCGTCGTAGTCCTCTCGCACGACGGATTCTCGGTCGATCAGGAGCTGGCGAAGAAGGTCAAGGGGGTCGATTTTATCCTCAGCGGACACACGCATGATCCCTCTCCCAAGCCGATCGTCGTCAACGATACGGTGATCCTGATCGCAGGCAGCCACGGCAAATTCATCAGCCGTCTCGACCTGGAGATCAAGAACAGGAAGGTGGCAGGTTACAGCTTCAAACTGATGCCGGTCGCGTCCAAGCTGATCCCGGCAGATCCTGCGGGAGAGAAGCTGGTCGCCAAATGGTACAAGCCCTACGACAAAGAGCTGGGTGAAGTGCTGGGCACGACCAAAGGTCTGCTCTACAAGCGCGATACCTTCTACTCCACCTTCGATGCCCTGATCGGGCAGGCGATACAGGCGGAGATGGGAAGCGATATCGTCTTTACGCCGGGATACCGATGGGGTACGAGCCTGCTTCCGGGAGACAAGATCACCAAAGACAATGTCTACGAGATGACGGCGATCACCTATCCGGAAGTCTATACCTTTGAGCTAAAGGGTGCTAAAATTGCACAGCTGCTCGAAGATATCGCGGATAATGTCTTCAACGAAAATCCGCTCTATCAGCAGGGTGGCGATATGAGCCGGCTTACCGGCGCGAGCTACAGTATCAAGATCGGCGCCAAATCGGGCAAGCGGATCAGCGATCTGAAGATCGGAGGCAAACCGATCGACCTCAAAAAGAGCTACAAAGTCTCTTCGTGGGGAGGCAATCTGCAAAATGCGGGTGAAAACCTCGAAACCAAAAAGATCCGGGCGGTCTACGAAGTGGTCAGCGACTATATCCGCAAGCAGAAGGTGGTCGACATCAGCCCCGAATCGAATGTGAAGATACTCGATTACGGATGCGGATGTCCCAAAAAAGGTGCGAAGTGCTGAGTGATACAGCACAGCGCGGTAACGACAGACAAAAGAAAGGAAGAGGAATGAAAAAAATGACAAAATTGGCTATGGCAGCATCGGCAGCGCTGCTGATGGCGACGACTGCACAGGCAGGCTATACGCTGCAGAAGAAGATCGGAGCGCAGAATACGAAACTGACGATCTTCGGTTTTTCGCAGCTGGAGGCGCGCGGCGGTGACGGCATCATCAAAGACAATCAGGATGCCGCGGTCAAATTCGGTGCGCAGCGTATCAGAATAGGTCTGAAGTATGTTTCCGGTCAAGTACGCGGAAAGTTGTTCCTCGATTTCAACCGACCGCACACGGATAAAAGCGGCGTCGGTCTGCCCGGCATGATCAAAGATGCCTTCGTCACTTACTTCGTCGACAATGCCGTCGCGATCAAATTCGGTCTGATCAAGACGCCGCTGGGTATGGGTTTCACGATTCCGGGATGGAATCTCGATGTGGTCGAGCGAGGATTCGACAAGCAGCTGGCATTCGAGCGTGATATGGGTCTGATGATCTCCGGTCGCGGTATCGGCTATGAGGGCAACAAAGCGAACGGTCTGGAGATGGGACATGAGAGACCGTGGAGAGGTTTCGGCTACGACATCATGATCGCCAACCAAGCGGGCAGAAGCGGCGCCGTGACCAAAGCGGCACCCGGCAACGACAACGCCTACATCGGCCGTGTCATGTGGGACTGGACGGAGCTGCTGCATACGGAGCTCTCCTACGGTGTCTCCAAGCAAGCCGGCGGTCTGGGTACCGAAGACTACAAAGCGCTCAACTTCGGTATCGATTCGCATTTCGGTGAAGGTAATGTGAAGTTCGAGATGTTCCGTACGGAGAATATCAAAGGTATCAAAGGGTGGAAAGAGAACACCTATGCCGTGACAGGGACTTACTATGTCGATCCGCAGGTGGAGCTGGCGGTCAAACATATCCAGGGTGACGCCGAGAAGGGTGGTGTCAGCACCAGCCTCGGCAACACCTATCTGGGTATCAACTACTATGTCAGTCCGTTCGATGCCAAAATGAGCAGGAGCGCCAAGCGCAAGCGAAATGCACATCGCATCCAGTTCAACTATGTCGTAGCCAGCGGTGATACCGACGGTGCGAAGGTCTGGAATGGTCTGAAAGGCTACAAAGACGACGCGTGGCTGATCCAATATCAGTATAAATATTAATAAATAAGAGCGTGCGGCCCCTTTTTCTCCTCGTTGGAGGGGTCGCCGATCGGAAGGGAATCGTATGAGAGTGATGTCGCTGCTGCTTGTCGCTTTTTTTTCTATGTCGTTGTCAGCCGGAATCGATGGTGAGACGGTATACAAAAAGAAGTGTGCTGCATGCCACCGGGCCTACATCCCGATGGGGGAGCTGAAAGAGAATTTCGTGGAGTACAACAATACGAAGCTCCGTCTCAAAGCCCCCACGCTCAACCAGATCTCCTTTCGCCTCAGGCAGCGTATCGGAGATCCCAACGGTGACAGGGATATGCAGCTGATGGAGGTGACCGATTTCCTGACCCGCTATCTCTACCATCCCGACAAGAGCAAGAGTATCTGCATGCAGGAGGTGCTTGATGCCTTCGATACGATGCCCTCGATGAGAGGGAAGATCAGCGAAGCGGAGATCGAAGCGGTGACGGCCTATATCTACGATTTCGATCGCAGGATGCTTCGCAGCCACAGCCTGCACTATGCCGGGTTCGACGAGGCGCTCAAACGCGCCCAAAAAGAGGGGAAAGTGATCATGCTCAAAGCGACCAGCCCCTACTGTCACTACTGCAAACTGATGGACAGGGAGGTGCTCTCCGATCCCGAAGTGGTGTCGCTGCTGCATCGCAGCTATATCCCCGTAGAGGTGAATGTCTACAAAGACCCGCTGCCTCTGGGGCTCAGCTATAAATTTACCCCGACATTCTTCTTTGTCGACAGTAAGGGAAAGGTGATCAAAACCGTTCCGGGTGCTTTCGAGAAGGAGGATTTTATCAAACTCTTGAAGGAGATTCAGCCATGAGATATCTGTTTACGCTTCTGATGCTCGTCGCCGTGCTGCTGCAGGCAGATACGGAGTTCGCCGATCCGAAGCCTTCGATCGACCATCCGAGGCGATTCGTCTTCCCGATTTCGGAAGGGACCGACGCCGCGATCAACCATGTCCTCAGCTCGACCAACAATGTCATGAAGTTCTACGGGCCGGAGAAGTGTGAGGTATGTATCGTCTGCTACTCCAAAGGGATCAAGGCCCTGCAGAAAAACCGCAGCTTCTCCAAACGCGTCAAGTCGCTGATGACCTACGATGTGGAGTTTGTCGCATGCGGCAATACGATGCGAACCCTCAAAATCAAGAAAGAAGATCTGCTTGAGGGTGTCACGATCGTCACGGCAGGGATCGTGGAGCTGATCGAGAGACAGCTGCGCGGCTGGATCTATATCCGACCATAACCCATCAAAATAAAATCAACAACAGGAGCAAAACTATGAAACGAATCAAAATCCTACTCACTGCACTCGTATTCGCGGTGACACTGCATGCCAACGACGATATCATCCTCTATCAGGTCGATAACGGCGGCGGCAAAATCACGCCCAAAACGGTCGAAAACGCACTGGTCAAAAACGGCTATGTCGTACCCAAAAACCGCGATATGAACGGACCGTTCAAGAAGCAGTTCGGCAAGAGCTCGTTTGCGATCTACAATCTGCTGATCGCCTATCACAAAAAGCTGACGATGCAGCTGGTCCTCAAAAATGCCGATGCCGGCGTCTTCGCACCCTTTTCGATGGGTATCTGGCAGAAGAAGGGGGAGAAACGGTTCAATGTCGCTTTTCTGAGTGCCAAAGCGATGGCACGGATCGTCGGCGGGGAAGCGGCGCTCTTCGCGAAGCTCGAAGCGGCGACCAGAAAGGCGGTCGAAGCGGCACTGCCCGGAGCCAAAGAGATCAAGCTCCCTTACAAACGCGCCGCAGTATCCCATCCGCTCAAGACAAAAGTCCTCGTAGAGTCCGATCCCGAAGAGGCGGAAGACAACTTCGACGAGATCAAGATGTCGATCGAATCGGGACTTAAGCCGATCGGGTTCATCCTCGCATCGCAGCTGGAGTACGGGATGGAGCTGGACGAAGCGAACAACGAAGATTTTCTCTTCTACGATACCTATTCGCTCTGCAAGCTCAAAGTGATCTACAATGTCGCGCAGAAACACCCCGAAGCGGGCGCCTTCGCGCCCTGTACGCTGGCGATGTATCAGAAAAAAGATGCCAAAAATACCGTGCTGGTCTTTCCCAATGTCTACAACTGGTTCGCATCGCTCGATCTGAAGGATCAGAAGCTCAGGGATCTGCTGCTCAAAGCGCAGAGCGATATGGAGAAGCTGCTCAACTCGCTGAACGAATAGCCTCGCCGTGCCGGCAAAGCACACAGATTTTTACTCCTCCCTTCTTTTGTCGGCACGCATGTGCGGGACCTCTGCAGCGGTCCCGTTACAACCGCTCCACACTCTCCCTCCAGCGCTTCGTATCGCGTTTTTTGCCGTAGGATGTCTCCCCGATCGTCGGCGGAGCGTACTTGAGCAGATTGTAGATGATTTTTTCTGCCTCCAGAAAGACCTCATGCCGCATCACGGGATCGAAGAGATAGCGCCACGGATGCCACTGCGGATCGGGGAAGCTGCTGACATAGAGCCGCAGTCCCGCCTTCTGAAACCCTGCGATCCACCGTGCGAGCAGCCGGATACGCCGCGTATGGGTCGGTGAGCTGACGATCAGCACACTGCGATAGCCGTGGCGCAGCATGTAGGCTTTGATGAAGAAGAGCTCTTCGGCGGTGTTGACGATGATCCCTCTGGGCACGAAGCGGATCTTGTCGGGCGGGATGCCTTGCGAGAGGAGGTAGCTGCGTTTGTCGAAGCGCTGCGGCGGCTCGAGGGCGGGATTGACGATCTCCCGTCCGGTATAGAGGAATCGGCCGCTTGTGGCGTACCCCTGCTGCCAGAGGCGTGCGGCCTCTTTGATGCGTCGTCCGTCGCCGCCGCCGAGTGAGACGATCAGATCGGCTTTGTGCGGCGGCTCGGAAGCATCGATGAAGTATCCCAGCCCCGCGAGCGTCAGGGCGATCGCTGTCAGCAGCCAGGCGACGGTGCGTAGCAGTCTGGGCAGCATGCTGCGCGGCTCCTATCGTCTGAGGGTGGCGATGAGGCGTTTGGGATGCAGCAGCAGTCCGAGCGCATCCGCGATATCTTTGCAGAGGATGTCGCTCTGGTGCATCGTGCGAGTGCTGCACCCCTCGTCTCCGACGAGTGCGATGCCGATGCAGGCCTTTTGGAGCATGGCGGCGTCGTTGTTGCCGTTGCCGATCGCGACGGCATGCGAAGCGCCCAGCGAATCGATGTAGGCCGCTTTCTCCGCGGTATGGTCGTCGCTCGTGAGGATCTTGACGGTGGTGTCGTAGGGTTCCAGCTGCGCCTGCACGCTGCCGAAGGTGTCGGCGGTGATGACATGGACGCGGTATCTCTCACTCAGCTCGGGCAGCAACGCCGCGAGGGGATCGAGCAGCGCACCGTCTCTGGCGATCGTGCCGTTGTAGTCGAGCACCACATGCCTGAGCGTAATCTCGCCGTAGCCTGGTATCTGAATCGTCATCGCTTCTCCTGCTTCGTAATCTGGCGCAAGGATAGCATAAAGTCACTTTTTAGTGAAATAGGATTATGATACGAAAAAAAGCGAGGTAACGATGGAAGATATCAAACTGACACAATACAGCCACGGTGCGGGATGCGGATGCAAAATCTCTCCGCAGATTCTCGAAAAGATTCTGGTCAGCTCACGCGACACGATCCCCTATCCGCAGCTGCTGGTGGGCAACGAGAGTCGCGACGATGCCGCGGCGTACGATCTGGGTGACGGCACATCGGTCCTGAGTACGACCGACTTCTTCATGCCGATCGTCGACGATCCCTTTACCTTCGGGCGTATCGCGGCGACCAACGCGATCAGCGACATCTACGCGATGGGCGGCAAGCCGCTGATGGCGATCGCGATTTTCGGATGGCCGGTCAATCTGCTCTCGCCCGAAGTAGGGCAGAAGGTGATCGAAGGGGGCCGTGCCGTCTGCGAGGAGGCGGGTATCCCGCTGGCGGGCGGACACAGTATCGATTCGCCCGAGCCGATCTTCGGACTGGCGGTGACAGGACGGGCGGAGAATGCCCACCTCAAACACAACGATACCGCGGAGGCGGGGTGTCGGCTCTATCTGACCAAACCGCTGGGGATCGGTATCGTCACGACGGCGCAGAAGCAGGGCAAAGTGGCGCAGGCCGATCTGGATGCGGCGATCGAAACGATGTGCACGCTCAACAAGATCGGTGCCCGCATCTCGGCGCTGGAGGGTGTCACGGCGATCACCGATGTGACGGGATTCGGATTGCTGGGGCATCTGAGCGAGATCTGCGAGGGGAGCGGCCTGGGGGCGACGGTCCGGTTCGACAAAGTGCCGCTGCTGCCCAATGTGAAAAAGTACCGCGAAATGGGGTGCGTGCCGGGCGGTACACGCCGCAACTTCGAGAGCTACGGCCATCTGCTGGCTCCGATGGAGCCGATGGTGCAGGATATCCTCTGCGATGCGCAGACCTCGGGCGGGCTGCTCTGTGCCGTGCGTCCGGAGGCGGAAGCGGCGTTTCTCGCGATCACGCGTGATGCGGGGCTCGCGCTGGAGGCGATCGGAGAGCTGCATGCACCGCGCGGCGAACATCTGATCGAGGTGGTGTAGTGGCGCTGCCGCTGACGGATGATTTTCGCTCGATCGTGCTCGAAGCGCGGCCGCTGATCGATCTGCGCGCGCCGGTGGAGTATGCGAAGGGCTCCTTCCCGCATGCGGTCAATCTGCCGCTGATGAACGACGAAGAGCGCCGGCTGATCGGCATCCGCTACAAAGAGCAGGGCAACGCGGCCGCCGTGGCACTGGGTAGGGAGCTGATCGACGGAGCGCCCAGAGCGGAGCGCACGGCTGCATGGAAGGCGTTTGTCGAGGCGCATCCCGATGCGATGATGTTCTGCTTCCGCGGCGGGCAGCGCTCCCGGATCTCGCAGGAGTGGCTGGCGGAAGCGGGCTGTACAATACCGCGTCTGGAGGGCGGATACAAAGCCTTTCGCCGCTATCTGATGGCGGAATCCGAACGCATCGCCGCCGGTCTCGAGACCTATATCGTCGGAGGGCGTACCGGCAGCGGCAAGACGCTCCTGCTGCGCCGTATCGCCCAGAGTATCGATCTGGAGGGGCTGGCCAACCATCGCGGATCGAGTTTCGGGCGCAGGCTGGAGGGGCAGCCGACGCAGATCGGATTCGAAAACGCGCTGGCCTATGCACTGATAGAGCATGAGGCGAAGGGGTACAGAGATCTGGTCATCGAGCATGAGGGCAAGAATGTAGGCAGGGTCTATATCCCGCCGCAGGTCTTTGCCGGACTGGATCGCGGCAGGCTGGTGATACTCGAAGCGCCGATCGCGGAGCGTACGCAGATCACTTTTGACGAGTATGTCGTCTCGGCACTGGCGGAGTATGAAGCGCGATTTGGCAGTGAAGGGCGCATGCGATGGGCGGAAGATGTGCTTGCGGCACTCTCACGCATCCGCAAACGGCTGGGAAGCGAGCGCTACCTCGCGCTCAAAGCGCGCTTCGAGGATGCCTTCGCCGCACACCGGGAGCAGGGCGATCTGGAGGGGTACAAGCCCTGGATCGCGCAGCTATTGGAGGAGTATTACGATCCGATGTACGACTACCAGATACAAAAGCATGCCGATCGGGTTCTCTTTCGCGGGGAGAAAGAGGCGGTATTGGACTTTCTCACTGCACGGATGGAGGGGTAGTCAGAGAAGCTGCTCGCGGTAGCGTGCCTCGTCGTATCCGACGATCACGCGGCCGTCATGCTCGATGACGGGGCGTTTGATCAGGTAGTTCTCCTTCGCCATCCACGCGATCTTGCCCGCATCGTCGAGATCGAGATCTTTGAGCCCCAGATCGCGATACTTTTTGCCTTTGGTGTTGAAGAGGGTCTTGATATCGACATGTTCGAGCCACGCTCTGATCTTCTCTTCACCTACCTGCTCGGTCTTGTAATCGACGAATTCGTATGCCTTGCCATGTTCTTTGAGGAATTTTCTCGCCTTTCCCACGGTAGAGCAGGTCTTGATACCGTACATCGTCATGCTGATCCTTTTTGCGTTTT
>CAYLLC010000060.1:0-11302 GCA_964384355.1 uncultured Sulfurospirillum sp.
AAAAACTATACCCCACATCCGCAAACACCATATCGTTATCATCGATCGCATCGAAGAGCCTGCTGCCGCCGATGTAGTCGACGATGCCGATATTGGTGCTCAGGGCATCGGCGATGTCGTATTTGATCCACGCTCTCTGGAATCCGCCTTTGTCCGCTTGTTTGCCAAAGAGTGCGATGAGATAGTTGGCGTGGAGTGTGGCGTTTTTGAAGTCGCTGCTGATGCGAAAGGCGTGTTGGTAGCTGTTTTGTTCGAAATGGGGGTCTTTTTGTATCATGTGCTTGTCGGCAAAATCGTAGCTGAGTTTCGTATCGGCGATGCCGTTGTACTCGAATCCGACCAGTGCATCGATACGGTCGAAGCTGCGATCACCCGTCTCTAAAAAGTGAAAATCTTTTTTATAGGCGAACTCT
Source organism: uncultured Sulfurospirillum sp. (assembly GCA_964384355.1). Lineage (GTDB taxonomy): Bacteria > Campylobacterota > Campylobacteria > Campylobacterales > QNZT01 > QNZT01. Next base: position 414 of record CAYLLC010000060.1, read on the forward strand.
GTCTTCAAAAGCCAGCTCGCATGCACGAAGTTCGCGGCGAATCCTGCCATCATGACCTTTTTGTCATGCGATACCAGCGGCAGTCCCAGCTCATCCTGCGCATAGATATCTGCCAGATAGAAGTTGAGATCATAGCCCGCGAACTCCCCCGCCATCTCCAGCGCATAGGATGGTGTATGCGGTGTGGGGCGTGCGGGGAGTTTGCGGGAGCTGGGATAGAAATCTCCGCCGAAGGGCGGGTTTTTGTTGAACCGCTGCTCGACGATGACGATGGGGCTGATCTTCCACGCTTTGCGGTAGTAGTCTAGTTTGATCATTGTCGTAGGAAGTCTGAGGTCTTCGATATCGACCATCGCAGGGCGGCGGTTGTCGAGAGGATTGAGCACATCGGTGATGCGGATGGTGTCGCTCTTGCCCCAGACGACGACCTGCCGTCCCGCTCTGATATCGATATCCTCACGCAGCGATCCCGATATATAGGCATCGAACAGCTCTGCTTCACGCTCCAGCGCATCGATCTCTTCTGTCGTAAATTTGCTTCTGCCTTTGATGGCATAGGCAGCGTCGTAAAAGGCGTTGCCGTTGATTTTCAGTTTGAAGCGATCGGAGAGCTTTTTGTTGTACTCCAGAAAGAGCAGGCTTTTGAGGGAGCTGAGCTTGTCATGCGGAGGGTCGTTGCGGTAGCTGTAGGCGAGTGACTGGGTCAATCTCCCCTCGATGCCTAACTGTTTGAGACTATTTTGCTCCGGTGTCGCACGCTTCCGGGGTACTTCGTCATCGAATCCTGCCAGCAGGGCATCTTCCGAAGCACTGCTGTTCGTATCGCTCCTTGCGGCAGGCGCATCGTCGAAACCGCCCAGCAGATCATCCATATCGTCTGCAAAGAGCGAGAGCCCCAGGGCGCATAAGAGGAGGACCCGTTTCATGCCTACAGCCCCTTTTCGAGTCTTCTGGTCGTAAAGATCGAATCTTTGAGCGGTGGATTGACTTTGATGTCGGTAAAGTCCAGAATCGTCTTGTGGAGGGTCTCTCTCCCCTTTTTGGTCGTCATCGTCATCTCATCGATCACCCAGATGCCGTCTTGTTTGTGCATTTTGGTCACATCGAAGTACTTCTTCTTTCCGTTTTTGAGAAATCCGATGGAGCGGACGACCATATCGATATCGGTGCGCACCAGTCCGATCGTCTTGGTATATCCCGACTCGTCGACGACATCTCTGCTTTTGGGCGTCGATTCGATCATCGTCGTATCGTGTCCCCGCACTTTGACATGCTTGAGGATTTTGTAGTCGAAATCATCGACATCTCTTTTGGTCATATCGTAGTAGGAGAAGTCGCTCCCCATGAAGCTGGAGGATTTGTCGCTGGTGGGAATGCGTTTGACCTTTTTGAGTGCGGGCAGATAGAGCCACTGATCGTCATCTTTGGCCGGATCGTCGTAATCATAGGTCAAAAATGCCGTATCCCTCACATCGGCCGGGCTTTTGAAAAACATGATCTTATACTCGTCTTTGCCGAAATCCTTCTCGAAAGTGGCGATCGACCGTACCCGTTTCTTGCCGTTTTTGTCGATGAGGGTCATCGTCATATCCTGCACCAGTGATTTGCCGTTGTCTCTGTCATGCACCCTCTGGGCGATCTCTCTGGCATTCTCCCCGGCATAGAGCACGCCGCTCATCAGCAGCAGGCTCATGCCTGTCAACACACTTTTTTTCATCATATCGTATCCTTTCATGCTATTTGATCCATCCTCTTTTGGCTACCAGCACCATCAGTGCCGGTGAAAGCAGCAGATCCGCCAGAAGTGCGAAGATGATGACACTTCCGGTCAGAAAGCCGAAATTCTGCACACTCTCCATCGTACCGAACATATAGGCGTAAAAGCCAAGCGAAAGCACGATCGTCGTGATCACCATCGCTTTGCCGGTGGTGAAAAAGGTCTGCTCCACCGCTTTTGCCGCGTCATGGCTCTGCAGATAGTATCGCTTGAAATTGTGGAGAAAATGTATCGTATCGTCCACCGCCAGCCCCATCGCGATCGAACCGATCAGCAGGGTAAACATATCCAGCGGTATATGGTACAGATACATCAGACTCAGCCCTATGATGATCGGCGTGAGGTTGGGGATCATCGAGAGCAGCCCCAGCCGCACGCTTCCCATGATAAAGATCATACTGATCGCGATCAGCGTAAAAGCGATGATATAGCTGCGTACCGAAGAGTGGATCGACTGGGTAAAGGTATGCACCAGAATCGGAATCATCCCCGTCATGCTCACCGTGTCGCCTTTGAAGGCCTCTTCGTAACTTTTCCGGACATGCCTGATCATATCCTGCACATCGAGACTGTCGACCCACGGCAGTTTGTGCGTGACGCGTACTTTGGAGAATTGGCTGTCCACCACATCCTCCAGATCGTCGCTGCCGCTGTTTTCAAAGAGCAGCAGCTCCTGCGAGACCAGCGCTTTGTCCGAGGGGATCGTGTAATAGGATTCGTTGTTCTCATGCAGAGCCCGGTTGGACTCTTTGACGATGGTGTTGAGCGAAAAAACTTTGCCGATGAAGACTTTGCCGTCGTCATACCCCTCCAGTGCATGTGAGAGTCTGTCCAGCTTCGCCAGTCGCACGGGATCCTGCCAGCCGTTCTCTTTGTGGGTATCGATGACCATCTCCATCGTCAGCGTCCCCTTCATCTTCTTGTCGATATATTTGGTACCGATGTAGTTCATGTCGTTTTTGGGAAACCACTCCAGCGGATAGTGGGAGAGCTTCAGTTTGGTCGCCAGAAAGAGCGACACCAGCACGATGATCAGACTGATCACCGTGATCGCTCCGGGATAGTGTGTCGGTATATAGGCGAGTCGTTTCATCAGATGATCCAGCCATCCATGCTTTGCCGCCGCTTTGGGTTTGAGCCTGGTGATCATCAGGAGCGCCGGAAGCAGCGTCAGTGTCAGAAAGAGCGACACCAAGACCCCCAGCGAAGCGAAGATACCCATATCGGAGACTGGAGCCACTTCACTCCCCGCAAACGAAGCGATACCGATCGCCGTGGTGATACCCGTCATCGCAATCGCCAGACCGGAGTGCTGCAGCGTGTATCTGACGGCCTCTTTTTTATCTTTGCATGCGTTGAATCTGTCGAAAAATATAGAGAGCACGTGCACCGTCGCCCCCACACTCACCGCGATCAGCAGCGACGGGACGATCTGGGTAGGCAGCTTGAACGCCACCCCCGCATACGCCATGCTACCCACCGTCGTCAGCAGTGCCAGCACAATCACCAGCAGCGGATAAAATGTCGCACTCACTCGTCGGAAGATCAGAAACAGAAATACCAGAATGATGAGAATCGTGATACGGGTGAATTTCTGCATGTCGGCTCTCATCATCGATTTGAGGGCATCCATCACCATCGGGCTGCCGGCATAGTAGATTTTGAAATCTCTGCCTTCATACTTTTTGACGATCTCTTTGATCTTTTCGACGATCTCGGCATTCTGTGCATCCGAAAGCGGTGTCTTTGGCGTATCGGCCTCAGGAGCGGCATCCTCAAACGCATCGAACATCTCATCGACGCTCTTGTTGTCGTCACTCACATAGGCTTCTGTCTCGATGACGATACCGGTGAGTTTGCCATCTTCGCTGATGAGCAGGTTTTTGTAGAAGTGCGAATCCATCACGATCTTTTTGATTTTGTCGACATCCTGTTGTGTTTTCGGGAAGTGCTCCAGCAGATCTTCGACGATGAGCCGGTCTTTCTCACCCCGGGTGTTTCGGACATTGACCAGCGATGTCACCTCATCGAGATAGGGCAGCCGGTTCTCCAGCTCTTCATGCAGTGCTTTGAGCTTTTTGAGAAACGCCAGTGTGAAAATTTTGTCACTCTCCACAGCGATCATGATCCGCTCATCCCGTCCGAACTGCGCTTTGAATTTGTTGTAGTTGACGAGCATCGGATCGTCCTCGTGCATGAAGCCTTCCGTCGAGGTATCCATCGTGATTTTCGGCACCTGCGATATCGGGAACGCCACCACAAGCAGGGCGAAGAGGATCACGGCAAAAGGGTGATTTGCGATAAATCCTCCGAATCTGCCGAAGAGATTTTCAAGTTTCTGGTGCATGAGACTCCTTTGGTTTAGTCTGTCGGTATTGTAACAGATAGAGATAATTCTGTCATTCACATAGGTTCATCATAAGCTCTCTTGAGTCGGCTCAGGTGTTGTGGTGTGATTGAGAGGTAGGTAGCGATATGGTATTGCGGTACTTTTTCCAGCAGATGCGGTGTATGCTCTATAAACTCGGCAAATCGCTGTGCGGCACTCTTGGTCTGACGATCGATGACGAGATTGTGCAGATAGCTGTATGCCGCATCGGTCATCCGCTGCGTGAAATCCTTCATTGCACTGCTGTGCGCGTTGAGCAAGTGAAAATCGGCATAGGTGAGGGCCAGCATCCGGCTATCCTCCAGCACTTCGATCTCCAGCCGGGAGGGGACCTGATGTACGAAGCTGTCATAATCGACCACGAAGAGATTGACCGGATGGGCGTTTTCGTCGTTGAAAAAGATACTCCATGTGTAATCTTTGCCGTTTTCGTCGATCGTATAGGCACGGGCGAGTCCACTGTCGATGAAGTAGAGCATCCCGCAGACATCGTCGCAGCGATGCACCACTTCGCCCTTTTCAAAGCGCCGGACTATCAAGCGCGACGCGATCTCCCGCCACGCGTTCTCCCCGATCCCGACCGTCGACTGCATATAGCTTTTCAATTTATCCGTCATTATAAAATCTTATCATAATACTATTAATCCGCCTGACTCCCCTGCCCGCCTTCTGTCGGGAAGCGATAGCAGAAGCGGCTCCCCTCGCCCGGTCTGGAGTCGATATCGAGCGTGATGCCATGCGCGTCGATGATGCGTTTGACGATATTGAGCCCGATACCGAATCCTCCCTTGTTGAGATTCTCACGATAGTAGCGTTCGAAGATCTTCTGCGGGTTTTCGATACCGACACCGTAATCCTGCACACAGAAGCGTATCTCCCCCTCGCCCAGATGCAGGCGCACATCGATATGGCTCTTTTCGTGGCTGTATTTGATCGCGTTGGAGATGGTGTTGTCGACGATCCGCTGCAGTTTCACGGGATTGAAGTAGAGGGTGATATCCGGCTCGATCTCGGATCGGATCGCTATCTCCCGCAGCCCCGCCACATCGGCGAAATAGTGCACCCGCTCTTCGATGAAGCGGCTCATATCGATCGACTCCTTCTGGAATCCGAAGCGGTCCTGTTTGATCAGAAAATCCATATCGTTGTAGATATTGGCCAGGGTCTTGGAGGCGGCTTTGATACGGGTGAGGTATTTGCTGCTGCCGTACTTCTGCGCAAACATATCGATATTGACCTGGATGATCGAGAGCGGCGTATTGATCTCATGCATCGAATCTTTGATGAAGTTGTCGAGCCGCGCATTGACCTTCTCGAACGGCAGCGCGAAGTTTTTGAAGATATAGTAGGAGAGGATGAAGAGGATCAGCACGATCCCCAGCGCGACCAGCAGCGCCATGCGGTAGATCTCGTAGTTGTTGACCTCCCCCTCCAGAATCAGATAGCGCGCACCGAAGTATCTCCCTTTGGGCAGCGGCAGCACGAAGTATCGCTTCTGCCCTCGCTCATGATAGCCCGCCTCGAAGCTGAGCGGCAGCGACTCCAGCAGCGTGAAGATCGGCCTGAGGTTTTCGTCGTAGAGCCCTCCGCGGTAGCGGTTGTAGCGCGGAAAGGTAAAATAGGCTTCGTTGCCGCCGCGAAACGCCTGCATTTTGGCGACGATTTCGTAGCTCTTCTGCTTCATCTCGATCTCACTCTTGGTCTCGTTGATGTGTATCAGCATGTCGATATAGACAAAGAGCGGCACCACCAGTATCAGCGCGATGATCAAACTGTAGAGCAGTCCGTATTTCAGCGCATAGCGCTGTTTGTCAAGCGTCAATCCGGTACCCCAGTCCGCGGACGTTGTGGATGATCTCTTCATCCATCTTTTTGCGCAGTTTGTTGATCTGTACCCGGATATTGGCAGGGTCCATATACTCGCCCCACACCTCATCCTGAAACTGCTCCATGCTGACGACACTGCCCCGGTGTGCGATCAGCGTCTCGAGGATGCGCTTTTCGGTTTTGCTCAGTGCGATTTCGCCCTCTTTGCCCAGCAGCATCAACCGCTCGCTGTCGTAGCAGCATGATTCGCCCAGCCGTATCCGTGTCTCCCGGCTCTTGAGACACTCAGACCGGATCGCATGCGCGACTCTGATCTGCAGCTCCTTGAGCTCGAAAGGCTTCTTGATATAGTCGCTGCATCCGATCTCGAATCCCTTCGCGAGGCTCTCGATATTGGTCAGTGAAGTGATGAAGATCGCCGGCGTCGTATCCCCGCTGCGCCGCATCTCGCTCAGCAGCTCGAAGCCGTTGATCCCCGGTACCTGCACATCCAGCAGCAGCAGTTGATAACTCCCCGAAAAGAGCGCATCCATCGCGGCATCTCCCCCTTCGAAGGCATCGACGCTATACCCCTCATCCTCCAGAAACTCCCGTATGCTCACCCGCAGGCCGAACTCATCCTCAAGCAGCAGAATCTTCATCGTATCTCTCCCCGCTTCTTCTCCTGATGCCGCAGCTGCAGAATTACATCGATCAGCTCCTCTCTGGTATACCCTTGCAAAATCTCTCTCGCCTCCTCTTCATATATTTTGCGCTCTGCGCGCGGCACGCTCTCCAGCAGCCGCAGCATCTCTTTGTCGTAGAGACTCCGATAGGAGCCCTGCCCCTTCTCCCAATCCTCCACCACGCTGTAGAGGTCATCTTTGGAGAGCTGCAGGAAAAAGGAGAGCTTCTCTTCGCGGTTTTCGAACTGCTTCATGCTGCTTTTGGGAATCGTCAGCAGATAGTAGCCGATCCGCTCTCCCGCGCTGTCGCGCATCGCATCGACGACATGCAGATAGGCATCGCTCATAAAATAGCTCTTCTGCGCGATCCTCCCGCTGTAGGGCTGCAGCAGATCGGCGATGACATGATTGTAGTTGCGGTTGGAGATGACATACTCCCCCAGTGTCGGATTCTCGCGCATCAGCGTCGCGATATCGAGAAAGCGCGCATCCATCAGCACCAGCAGCTCCACGCCCTGCAGCCGCAGCGACTCCGTGATCTCGTCGAAGGTCTTGATCGCTTCGATATATCCGAGCAGTTCGACCCCCTCTTTGACCGGGGTGGTCGCCTTGATCGTCAGCAGGCGGCCGGGATCGATCGAGACCTTCGGCTTGCGCAGGCGTCGGATTCGCTGCAGATCGCTGCGGAAGCCCTCCAGCGGCATCCCCGCGAAGCTGTCGTTTTCCCAGCTTCGGGCGAAGATATCGAGATCCTTGGTGATGATCTGGGTGCGGATATCCTTGACGAAGGTGTAGGTCTTGACCTTTTCGAGTGTCTCGATCAGCTCATGATAGCCCACCTCTTCATCCTCCGCTTTGAGGGCGTCTTTGAGCGCTTTGTTGTCCGAGAGGGCGACGGAGAGAAAGAGCGCATTGGACTTCTCCCGATCGAGCTGATGGCGGAAGAGTGTCAGCAGATTGTCGCTCACCTCTTCGGTCCTGGTCGTCTCCAGCTTCAGCGAGACCCAGACGAAGGTCCCCAGAACAAGCAGAAAAAGTGATGCAAAAAGTGTGATAAAAAGCGTCTTGTGGTTGAATTGCATATGAAATTATAAACAAATTTTATAAAAACTCCCCCTCGTTCGGGCCATTGTAGCGGCGATTTACCTTTTTTCTGTAAAATCGGTATCGAATCCTCCGTTTGAGATCGGGTATATCAAACGGAGGATCCGATCACCATATCACAATAGGGAAAAAGCATGCAAAAAAATATCATCATCCTCGTCGGTCTGCTGCTTGTCGGCATCATCGCATGGCAAGCCTATCTGCTGGGCAAGAAAGATGCCGCCGCCGCACCGAAAGCACCCGATCAGCCCAAAATCACCGTCGAGATAGAGAAGCCGCATACCCCGCGCGCACTGCCTCATGCAGCAGCCAACACCACCATCACGCCGCAGGACGAGAAGCAGATCGAAGCCAAGCTCAAAGAGGATTTCAACCACCTTTTCAAAGATCTCTTCGACAATCCCAAAGTCAAAGCGCAGATTCAGCAGAACATGACACAGATGCAGCAGCAGCTCCAGGAGGGGATGAGCGAATTTCAGAAAGCGCTCGTAGAGATGAGCGCACAGCTGCAGCATGCAGCCAAAGAGGACCCGATGCTCCATGAGCTCTTCAAAAACTTCAACATGCCCAAAATGGCGCAATTCGAAGATAAGGGCGACCACTACGAAATCCACCTCGCAGTCCCCAAAAACGCCAAAAGCTCGGTCGATGTCAAAGTCAGGCAAGGCTTTCTCGTCGTGCTCGTCCATCAGGTCGTGAAGGAGAAGCATGAAGAGAACGGCGTCCTCGTGGAGAAGGAGCTGACCCGCAAGAAGCAGATCGTCGTGCGTGTCCCGCAGGATGCGCTGATCGAGAAGATGCAGACCGACTACAAAGCGGGTGATCTCAAAATCACCGTCCCCAAAATCGCCAGAGCCAAGGCAGCCGCATGAGCATGCGTGCGGATATCGATTCACTCGAAGCGCTGGAGTCGCTCATAGCGGAGCGCCCCGGTCTGCTCGTCTACTTCTCCACCCCCACATGCAATGTCTGTCACGCCCTCAGGCCCAAGATCACGGAGGCCTTTTCGACGCACTTCCCGCTGATCGAACAGATCTTCATCGACGCGGCCGAGCATCCGCAGATTCCTGCGGCGCTGGGGATCTTTGCGGTGCCGACGATCCTGGTCTACCTCGACGGCAAAGAGTTCGCACGCGAATCGCGCAATGTCAGCATCCCGTTGCTCGTCGAAAAGATCCGCAGGCCCTATCAGATCCTCACCTCGTAGCATGCGGCGCTTTTAGGCCGCTTTTACTCCCTATTCGCTATCATTACGGAAAAAATAAGGGACAATTATGCTGACCAAAAGAATCAACGCACTCTCCACTTCACTGACGATCGCCATCTCCACACTCGCCGGCGAGCTCAAAGCGGAGGGGAAAGATATTCTCAGTTTTTCGGCAGGTGAACCCGATTTCGGCACGCCGCAGGTGATCAAAGAGGAAGCGATCAAAGCGATCAACGAAGACTTCACCCGCTATACACCCGTGCCGGGCATCCCCGAACTCCTCGAAGCGATCGCCTACAAACTCAAGCGAGACAACGACCTGGAGTACAAACCCTCGCAGATCATCGCCAGCAACGGCGCCAAACACTCTCTCTTCAACATCATGCAGGCGCTGATCGAAGAGGGTGACGAAGTGATCATCCCCAGCCCCTACTGGGTCACCTACCCCGAGCTGGTCACCTACAGCGGCGGCAAATCGGTCATCATCGAGACCGAAGATGTGGATGGATTCAAGATCACGCCGCAGAAACTGCAGGCGGCGATCACTCCCAGAACCAAAATGCTCATCCTCACCTCTCCCTCCAACCCCACCGGAGCGGTCTATACCCGAGAGGAGCTCGAAGCACTCGGCAAAGTGCTCGAAGGGAGCGATATCTTCGTCGTCTCGGACGAGATGTACGAGAAGCTGATCTATGACGGGGAGTTTACCGCGTGTGCGAGCGTGAGTGAGGATATGTTTCGGCGTACCATCACCGTCAACGGCCTCAGCAAATCGGTCGCGATGACGGGATGGCGTTTCGGCTATCTCGCATCCCCCAATGACGAACTGATCGCCGCGATGAAGAAGCTGCAGTCCCAGAGCACCTCCAACATCAACTCCATCACCCAAAAAGCCGCGATCGCAGGTCTCGACGGCAGAGCCGACGCCGATATCGAGATGATGCGCCAGGCCTTCAGGAAGCGGCGCGATCTGGCGGTCACACGCTTCAACGAAGATGAGAATCTCTCGGTCCTCTCCCCTGCCGGTGCGTTTTATCTCTTTGTCAATATCAAAAAAGTCTCCGGCGATTCGATGCAGTTTTGCAAAGATCTCCTCAGCGAAAAAGGGGTCGCCGTCGTGCCCGGCGTGGGATTCGGCAGCGAGGGGTACTTTCGCTTCTCCTTCGCCACCTCCGAGGCCAATATCGAAGAGGGCATCGCACGCATCCGGGAGTTTTGCCAAAACTACAAACAGAAGTGACAAAGGCAATTTTATCTGCTCTTTTTGAGTGGATAAAATTGATACTACTCCACTTTTCTCAAAAAATAGTAAAGATTTTTCATATCTGTCCGATATACCTCCAGCCAATACGATAATTGAACCGGAGGTCATCTCATGAACCAAAGACGCGCATTTCTCAGAAAGTCACTCTATCTGGGCGCGGGACTCACACTCTCACCGGCGGAGCTCTTCTCCGTGACGATACCGGTCGACAAAGAGATCAAACTCTACAATATCCACACCGGCGAACACCTCAAAGCGACCTACTGGGCCAAAGACCACTATGTCCTCAGCGAACTGGAGCGCATCAACTACTTTCTGCGTGATTTCCGTACCGGCGATGTGGAGTTTATGGATGTCAAGCTCCTCGACCTGCTCTACGCCATACAGCTGATCCGCGATACCGACAGACCCTTCAAGGTGATCTCCGGCTACCGCTCCCCCAGGACCAACGCCATGCTGCGCAAGAAGAGCGAAGGCGTCGCCAAAAACAGCTTCCACCTCAAAGCACAGGCGATCGACATCAACCTCCCCGGCACCGAGCTCAAAGACCTGCGCAAACTCGCCACATTCCTGCGCCGCGGCGGCGTCGGCTACTACCCCAAAAGCGGCTTCATGCATATCGACACCGGCCCGATCCGATACTGGGCGAGAGGATA
>CAYLLC010000061.1:0-11117 GCA_964384355.1 uncultured Sulfurospirillum sp.
TGGAGATGAGGCCCACATTGCCCTTTTTGAAGATATTGCCGGGCATGATGCCGATCTTGCACTCTTCGGCAGTGATGATTCCCGGGCAGTTGGGCCCGATCGTCATCATGCCGTGTTTGACGGCGTAGGCTTTGGCCATCTGCATATCGCGTACCGGTGCACCCTCGGTGATGATCACCGCCAGCTCGATGCCGGCATCTGCAGCTTCCATCACCGCATCACCGACGAATGCAGGCGGCACGAAGACCATACTGACGGTCGCACCCGTCGCTTCGACGGCATCCTTGACCGTGTTGAAGACCGGCTTGCCCAGATGCGCCTGACCGCCTTTGTTGGGGGTGACACCGCCTACGATCTGCGTACCGTACGCCAGACACTGCTCGGCATGAAAGGTACCTTCACTTCCCGTAAATCCCTGTACGATCACTTTCGTATCTTTGTTGACCAGAATACTCATTATAACTCTCCTTTTGCAGCTGCCACGGCTTTTTTCGCACCGTCTGCCAGATCGGTTGCAGGAATGACATTTTCGATATTGGCATTTTTCAGAATCTCTGCAGCTTCCGGTGCATTGGTACCGTCGAGTCTGACGATGACCGGTACATGCACATCCACCATCTTCGTCGCTTCGAGAATACCGTTTGCGATACGGTCGCATCGGACGATACCGCCGAAGATATTGACGAAGATCGCTTTGACATTCGGATTTTTGAGAATGATCTCGAATCCCTTCGCAACCGTCTCGGCATTGGCTTTGCCGCCGACATCGAGGAAGTTGGCAGGCGTACCGCCCATATAGTTGATCGTATCCATCGTACCCATCGCCAGACCGGCGCCGTTGACCATACAGCCGATCTCTCCGTCGAGGGCGATATAGCTGAGTCCGTATTTGGCCGCTTCGCGCTCATCGGGATCCTCTTCGGTGATGTCGCGCATCGCTTCGATCTCCGGATGTCTGTAGAGTGCCGAGTCGTCGAAGCCCATCTTGCCGTCGAGTGCGAGGAAATCTCCGGCACCCGTCTTGATGAGCGGGTTGATCTCGATCATCTCCGCATCTTTGTCCATGTAGACTCTGTAGAGCTTGGAAGCGAAATCGATGAATTTGCGCTGCTCCGCTTTGTCGGTGATGCCCAGACCGAAGACCAGCTCACGCCCGTGGAATCCCTGAAAGCCGATCGCAGGATCGACCGCTACTTTGACAATCTTCTCCGGCGTCTCTTCGGCGACCTTCTCGATCTCCATACCGCCTTCGGTCGATGCCATGATGACGGGCATCTCTTTCGCACGATCGAGTACGACCCCCAGATAGAGCTCATCTTTGATATCCGCACCCTCTTCGATGTAGACTTTCTGGACCAGTTTGCCCTCCGGGCCCGTCTGATGCGTCACCAGCGTCATACCCAGAATTTCGTCGGCCAGTTGGCCGACCTCTTCGATCGATTTGGCCAGTTTGACACCGCCTCCCAGACCGCGTCCTCCTGCGTGAATCTGCGCTTTGACGACCCAGATGTTGCCACCCAGCTCTTTGGCCGCTTCGACGGCCTCTTCGATCGTATTGGCGACGATTCCCCGAGGGGTGGGTACGCCATACTCGGCGAAGATCTGCTTCGCCTGATACTCATGTATATTCATATGCTCTCCTTCCTGAAATTTTTATCTGTTACGCTTTGGGTGCTATCATCTCTTCGGGCTTGACATATTTGTCAAACTCCTCTTCGGTGAGCAATCCGAGCTTGAGTGCCGCCTCTTTGAGCGTGGTCCCTTCGGCATGCGCCGTTTTGGCAATCTTGGCCGCATTCTCATATCCGATGTGCGGATTGAGCGCCGTCACCAGCATCAGAGAGTTGTGCAGATATTCGTCGATCTTCTCTCTGTTGGGCTCGATACCGACTGCCGCGTTGTCGTTGAACGAGACGATACTGTCCGCCAGCAGTCTGACCGACTGCAGAAAGTTGTAGGCGATGACCGGCTTGAATACATTGAGCTCGAAGTTGCCCTGACTCGCCGCAATTCCGATCGTCGTATCGTTGCCCATCACCTGACATGCCACCATCGTCACCGCTTCGGACTGTGTCGGATTGACTTTGCCCGGCATGATGGAGCTTCCCGGCTCGTTGGCGGGGATGCTGATCTCACCGATACCGCAACGCGGTCCCGAAGCGAGCCATCGGACATCGTTGGCGATCTTCATCATATCCGCCGCCAGCGCTTTGAGTGCACCGTGGGTGAAGACAAGGGCATCGTGCGAAGTGAGGGCATGAAACTTGTTCGGTGCCGTCACGAAATCGTGGCCGGTCAGCTCACTCAGCTTTTTCGCCACGCGCTCGCCCAGCTCGGGATGGGCATTGAGCCCCGTACCCACAGCCGTGCCGCCCAGGGCCAGCTCTCTGACCGCATCGAGTGAATCGATGATCATCTTGTGCGATTTTCTGAGCATCTCGGCCCAGCCGCTGATCTCCTGTCCGAGTGTCAGAGGGGTCGCATCCTGCAGGTGCGTACGGCCGATCTTGACGATATCCTTGAAGGCTTCCGCTTTCTCTTCGAGCGTCTTCTGCAGCTTCTCTATCGCAGGGAGCAGCTGCTCTTCCACCGCGATGATCGCCGCGACATGCAGTGCCGTCGGATAGGTGTCGTTGGAGCTTTGGGATTTGTTGACATCGTCGTTGGGGTGGACCAGCTTCTCTTTGCGGAAATCACCGCCGAGAATCTCCGTCGCACGGTTGGCGAGCACTTCGTTGTTGTTCATGTTGGACTGGGTACCCGATCCCGTCTGCCAGACTACCAGCGGATAGTTTCCGTCGAGTTTGCCTGCGAGCATATCGTCCGCCGCCTGTGCGATCGCATCGGCGATTTTCGGATCGAGTTTGCCCAGATCTTTGTTGACCAGTGCGACCGCTTTTTTGAGATAGGAGAAGGCTCTGGTGATTTCGTAGGGCATCTTCTCTTCGCCGATTTTGAAATTCTGCAGGCTTCGCTGCGTCTGTGCACCCCAGTAGGCATCCTTCGGTACTTCGATCTCTCCCATCGTATCTTTTTCGATTCTTGTTTCCATTATGCTTGATCTCCGAAAAAATTGTTTTTGTTGAGCGTATCGATCAGCGCCTGTACGGAGTCGATACTCTTTTTGAACTGTGCATGCTGCTTCTCGTTAAGCGAGATTTCGATAATCTTCTCGACCCCTCTGGCGCCCAGTGCGACCGGTACACCCGATACCACATCGCTGTAACCGTACTCACCCTCGAGCATGACCGCACACGGGAAGATCTGCTTGGTATCTTTGAGGATCGCCTCGACCATGATCGCCGTCGATTTGGCCGGAGCGTAGTAGGCCGATCCGGTCTTCAGATAGCTGACGATCTCCGCGCCGCCGTGTCTGGTCTTTTCGACGATCTCTTCGATCTCTTCGTCGCTCAGCAGATCGGTCAGCGGTACACCGGCAATCGTGGAGAATCGGGGAAGCGGCACCATATCGTCGCCGTGTCCGCCCATGACGGAGGCTCTGATCTGACCCGCACCGTAACCGACCTTCTCGTAGATGAAGTGGGCCATACGGGCACTGTCGAGAATACCGGCCATCCCTACGACGCGGTTTCTGTCCCATCCGGTTTCGCGAATCGCGGTGTAGACCATCGCATCGAGGGGGTTGGATACCGGCACGAGGATCGCTTCGGGGGAGTATTTTTTGATATCCTGGACGACCTCTTTCATGATCTTGGCGTTGACCAGCAGCAGGTCGTCGCGGCTCATGCCCGGCAGACGGGGGCTCCCCGCCGTGATGACGATCACATCGCAGTCGGTCAGCTGACTCATATCCTCGGCGACCGATACGACGGTGTGCTGTCTGGCGGCGTTGGCGGCCTGACTCATATCGAGTGCCATCCCCTTGGCTCTGTCCACTTTGTTGTCTCTGAGAATGATCTCATGGCTCACGCCTTTCATCGCCAGTGAATAGGCGACGGTGGCTCCTACATTTCCTGCACCGACAATTCCGACTCTGGTACCCTTCATATTGCTCCTTTGGTTTTTTTCAAAAACCTATAACTACATGATCATTGCAATCAGACAATTATAGATTTTTTATGGCTGCGGAGAGGCACTCCCCTCCGCAGACGATCGCTGCGATCAGATCGCGTCGATGATTTTGTTGAATGTCTCGGACGGACGCATCGCCATCTCCGCTTTTCTGTCGTCTGGATGGTAGTACCCGCCGATATCTTTGGGGCTGCCCTCTGCCGCCAGCATCTCGGAGATGATCTTCTCTTCGTTTTTGACCAGCGCCTCCGCGACCGGAGCGAACTTCTCAGCCAGCTCGGGATCGGCCGTCTGTGTGCTGAGTGCTTCGGCCCAGTAGCGTGCCAGATAGTAGTGAGAAGCTTTGTTGTCCGGCTCGCCGCACTTTCGGCTCGGCGCTTTGTTGTTGTCCAGATATCCCTGATTCGCTTTGTCGAGCGCCTCGGTCAATGCACCGATCTTGCTGTTTTCGGATTTCTGATACTCCATGCGCAGCGACTCCGCCAGTGCGAGGAACTCACCGAGCGAATCCCATCTCAGATGCCCCTCTTTGAGGAATTGATCGACATGCTTGGGAGCCGATCCGCCAGCACCCGTCTCGAATACGCCGCCGCCTGCCAGCAACGGTACGATAGAGAGCATCTTGGCGGATGTGCCCAGCTCGAGAATCGGATACATATCGGTCAGGTGATCCCTCAGGACATTACCGGTGACGGAGATCGTATCTTTGCCCGCTCTGACGCGCTCGTTGGTATATCTTGTCGCAGCGGCGACATCCATGATCTTGATATCCAGCCCTGTCGTATCGTGCTCCTGCAGATATGTGTTGACCTTCTTGATCACATTGGCATCGTGTGCGCGGTTCTCATCGAGCCAGAAGATCGCAGGATTGCCGGTCAGTCTCGCTCTCTCGACCGCCAGTCTGACCCAGTCTTTGATCGGGACATCTTTGGCACGGCTCATTCTCCAGATATCGCCGGCTTCCACTTCGTGCTCCATCAGGACATTGCCGTTCTGGTCGACGACTCTGACCGTACCCGCTTCCGGCATTTCGAAAGTGGTCGGATGCGAACCGTACTCTTCCGCTTTCTGTGCCATCAGGCCGACATTGGATACATTCCCCATCGTCGTGACATCGAACTGGCCGTTTTTGACGCAGTCGGCTACCATCTCTTCATGAAACATCGCATAAGTACTGTCGGGAATCACTGCGACACACTCTTCTGCATGTCCGAACCGATCCCACTGTTTGCCGCCTTCTCTGACGACGACCGGCATAGAGGCGTCGATGATCACATCGTTGGGCGCATTGAAGTTGGTCTTGCCGTTGTCGGAGTCGACCATCGCGATTTTCGGTGCATCGCTGTCGACCACCGCCTGAAACGCCGCTTTGATCTCAGCCTCTTTGGGATGGCCTGCGATCTTCTTCTCCAGATCCGCCATTCCGAGATTGGGATTGACACCGACCTCTTTGAAGACATCCGCATACTTCTCGAAGACATCTTTGAAAAAGACTTCGAACGCATGCCCGAACATGATAGGATCGGAGATCTTCATCATCGTCGCCTTGAGGTGAATCGACCAGATGACACCCTTGGCTTTCGCCTCTTCGATCGTTTTGGCGATAAAGGCTCTGAGCGCTTTGGCAGACATGAAGGTACCGTCGAGAATCTCTTTGTCGAGGGCATCGATCTCTTTGAGCACTTTGCCGTTGAGCTCGATTTTCACCTTCTGATCACCGTCGACGATGACCGATTTTTCATTACCGTAGAAGTCGCCGTTACCGCCCATATGTGCGACATAGGCTTTGGAGTTCTCCGCGAAGGGCTTGAGTCTGTGCGGATTCTTCTGTGCATAGCGCTTGACCGCAGCAGCCGCGCGTCTGTCGGAGTTGCCCTCTCTGAGGACGGGGTTGACCGCCGATCCGAGACATACGCTGTACTTCTCCTGAATCTGCTTCTCTTCCGCTGTCTGAGGATCTTCCGGATAGTCGGGAATATCGAAGCCATGCGCCTGCAGTTCCGCGATACATGCCTTGAGCTGCCCTACCGAAGCGGAGATGTTGGGGAGCTTGATAATGTTCGCTTCCGGTCTGTGTACCAGCTCACCCAGTTTCGCAAGCTCATCTTCCGCCAGCCCCATCGCTGCCAGCACACGACCCGCCAGAGAGATATCGGAGGTCTTGACATCTACACCCGCCTCCTTCGTAAACGCCTGCACCACAGGTAACAGTGAATAGGTAGCCAGTGCCGGAGCCTCGTCGATCTTCGACCAGATGATAGTTGGTTTTGCCATGTGTTGTCCTCTTTCAGTAATATTGATTTATAAATGTTGACAAAGCAGCGCACCGAGGGCACTGCTCACCTTTATAATTAAAATTAAATTATACTATTATAATATTGTGCTTCGATAAAGTGTTACGAATTTCTACTTTTAAAAAGTAAGTTTCTGATAATTTGTTTCGATAATTCACACTTGTTTTCATCGCTGACGGCGGTGAATCTCCCGCAGATGCGCTTTGTAACTTTTGGTAAAGATATGGCGGTTGCCCTCGCCGCGTACAAAATAGAGATAATCGGCTTTGGCCGGCGAGAGTGCCGCATCGAGCGCTTCCATACTGACCGCACAGACCGGATAGGGCGGCAATCCCGGGATTTTGTAAGTGTTGTAGCTGGAGTTGTCTTCGCGAATACGCCGCGGTGTCACTTTGAGATGCGAATAGCGGCCGTAGTTGAGCGTACCGTCCATCTGCAGCTTCATCCCCTTTTTGAGACGGTTGTAGATGACGGCGGAGACCTTGGGCATCTCCGCCGCATTCGCAGCCTCTTTCTGGACGATCGAGGCGATCGTCACATACTTGCCGAACCACGCTTTGCGGTCGAATTTGCCGAAACGCTTTTCGGCGATACGGCGATGCTTCTTCATCGCCTCCGAGACCAGATAGTCGACCAGATGCTGCTCATCCATCCCTTTGGGTATCTGATAACTCTCGGCGAAGATCACACCGTCGGGAATATCGGTCAGCTTCCGGTACGCCGTATCGAGTTTCGTGGCGTTGAGATCGAGATCCTTCGCCAGTTTTTCGAAAAAGATCACCCGTGTCTCGCCCGGTATCAGCGTGATTTTGCGCTGGGCCGCTTTGGCATGCGTGATCTTGTAGAGAAAGCGGCTGCGCGGCATCCGCGTCGCACCCAGATCGATCCATCCCGCCTGCGGATAGCCGATCAGTTTGACCAGATAGTAGTCGCGCCGGTCGACGGCGATCCCCTTTTGGGCGATGGCATCGATCGCATGGCGGCTGGAGCCTCTGGGGATGTAGAGCGTCCGGGGAACCGTGATCTCTTCACTGAGATAGTGCTTGAAATAGAAAAAGGTCGCCACGGCGGCAACGAGAGAGAAGAGGATCAGAAGCAGAATCGTTTTGAGTATTTTGGCAAGCATGCATGCAGTCTCGGCTCCCCGCAGAGGAGGAGCCGAAAGGACCTATTTCATCATATCCGCAAGCGCTTCGGGCTCGACTTGGTCGAAATTGAGATATTTGTAGACCGTATCCATCATCTCCGGTTTGATCTTTTTGTTCATAATCTCGAGATACTCCTCTTTGCTCGGGAGACGCCCCAGCAGCGCCGCGACCGCCGCGACCTCCGCAGAGCCGAGATAGACCTGCGCCCCTTTGCCGAGACGGTTGTCGAAGTTTCTCGTAGAGGTGGAGAAGACGACGGCGTTGTCGGCGACACGCGCCTGATTACCCATACAGAGCGAGCATCCCGGTACCTCCGTACGCGCACCTGCCGCACCGAAGATCGCGTAGTAGCCCTCTTCGGTCAGTGTCTTCTCATCCATCTTCGTAGGCGGTACGACCCAGAGCTTCGACTTGACGGCACCTTCGCCCTTGAGCACTTCACCCAGCGCACGGAAGAGGCCGATATTGGTCATACATGAGCCGACGAAGACTTCGTCGATCTTCTCGGTCGGCCGCTTCTCGTCGGCGAGGACCTCCGTCAGTGTCGCGACATCGTCCGGATCGTTCGGGCATGCGACGATCGGCTCGGTCACTTCGCTCAGATCGATCTCGATCACCGCCGCATAGCTTGCATCTTCGTCCCGCTCCAGCAGCTCGGGATTCTCGATCCATGCTTTCATCTTGTCGGCGCGTCTCTGGAGTGTCTGTGCATCCTGATACCCCTCTTTGATCATCTGCTCGATCAGTGCGATGTTGGAGCGCAGATATTCGATGATCGGCTCTTTGTTGAGTTTGACCGTACATGCCGCGGCACTGCGCTCCGCCGATGCATCCGCCAGCTCGAACGCCTGCTCGCACTTGAGATCGCCGAGTCCCTCGATCTCGAGGATTCTGCCCGCAAAGACATTCTTTTTGCCCTTCTTCTCGACCGTCAGCAATCCCTGTTTGATCGCGAAGTATGGAATCGCATTGACCAGATCGCGTAGCGTGATACCCGGCTGCATCTCGCCTTTGAACTTCACGAGCACCGATTCGGGCATCGTCAGCGGCATCATGCCGGTCACCGCGGCGAAGGCTACCAGCCCCGATCCGGCAGGGAACGAGATACCGATAGGGAAACGGGTATGCGAATCTCCGCCCGTACCGACGGTATCGGGCAGTACCATACGGTTGAGCCATGAGTGGATGATACCGTCGCCCGGCTTGAGGATGACACCCTTTCTGCTGGTCCAGAACGGCGGGAGCTCATGCTGGAGTTTGATGTCGGCAGGCTTCGGATAGGCGGCCGTATGGCAGAAGGACTGCAGCACCAGATCCGCACCGAAGCTGAGCGCCGCCAGCTCTTTGATCTCGTCGCGCGTCATCGGTCCCGTCGTATCCTGAGATCCGACCGTCATGACGACAGGCTCGCAGTAGGTACCCGGTTTGACCCCCTCCATACCGCATGCTTTGCCGACCATCTTCTGCGCCAGTGTGAAGCCCTTGCCGTCGTCCTGCGGCATCTCGGGATGGAGGAAGACTTCGCTCGGTCCCATACCCAGCGCCTCTCTCGCTTTGGCGGTGAGCCCTTTGCCGATGATCAGAGGGATACGGCCGCCTGCACGCATCTCGTCGGGGAGTGTGTTGGGCTTGAGGTTGAATTCGCTGACGACCTTTCCATCTTTGTAGATCTTCCCTTCGTAGGGTTTGACGGTGATGACATCGCCCATGGAGAGTTGGCTGACATCCGCTTCGATCGGCAGACATCCGGAGTCTTCCGCCGTATTGAAGAAGATCGGAGCGATGATACCGCCGATGACGACACCGCCGGTGCGTTTGTTCGGCACACCGGGAATATCCTCACCCAGATGCCACTGTACCGAGTTGATACCCGATTTTCTGGAGCTTCCCGTACCGACGACATCGCCGACATAGGCGAGCGGGTGCCCGAACTCCTCTTTGAGGCGCTTGATCGTACCGATCGGATCCTCCATCTTGGCCTGCAGCATGGAGAGCGCATGCAGCGGGATATCGGAGCGGGTGAAGGCTTCGGAAGCGGGAGAGAGGTCGTCGGTGTTGGTCTCGCCGGGGACCTGAAATACCGTCAGCGTCATCTCTTCGGGAATCGGATCTCTGGAGAGGAACCACTCGGCGTTGGCCCATGATTCGACCACCTCTTTGGCGAAGCTGTTGCCCTCGTCCATCAGATTCTTGACATCGTTGAAGGAGTCGTAGACCAGAATCGTATGCTTCAGCTCGTCCGCCGCAGCCTGTGCCACTTCGACATGCTCGCTCTTGAGCGCTTCGACGAGCGGGCCGACATTGTAGCCGCCGAGCATCGTACCGAGGATTTTGATCGCATCGACTTTCGTGATCGCTTTGCAAGTCGCGTCTCCCGTGACGATCGCGTTGAGAAATGCCGCTTTGACATACGCCGCATCGTCGACGCCGGGACTGACATGGTTCTTGAGCAGATCCATCAGATACGCCTCTTCGGGAATCGGATCCTGTTTCAGAAGCTCGACCAGATCAGCCGTCTGCTGCGCAGTCAGAGGGAGTGGCGGGATGCCCAGTTTGGCACGCTCTTGGGTGTGTGCTTTGTACTCTTCGATTAAGCCCATTAAAAATCTCCTTGAAAATATTTCGTTCAATTATACATCAATATAGGTTTAAGTCAAAGAGTGTGTTACGGATAGTTACACCGTTAAAAAGAGGGGTTACGAATCGTTACAAAATCGGGGTGCAGCACCCCTCATGCCGCATGCGCTGCGATGCTCCTTCCGACGACAGCGACCGGCACAGCGTCAGACCAGAATCTCACGCTGTCCTTTGGCGTTGGGGGCGGAGATGACGCCGGTCAGCTCCAGCTGCTCGACGATCCGTGCGGCGCGGTTGTACCCTATCTGCAGACGGCGCTGCAGATAGGAGATCGAAGTCTTTTTGTCGGCCAGTACGATGCTCTTCGCCTCTTCGTAGAGTTCGTCGAAGTCGCTCTCGCCGCTCCCCTTCACATCCTCGGAGCCGGTGATGTTGAGCGTGCCCGGTTCGTTGAGGAAGGAGTCGTCGTACTCCACCTCCCGCTGGGATTTGAGAAACTCCACGATCGTCTCGATCTCACGCTCGGTGATGAAGGGCGCATGCAGACGGATCAGCCCGGAGGTGCCCGGAGGGGTGAAGAGCATGTCGCCCCGCCCCAGCAGCGACTCGGCGCCGGTCGAATCGAGGATCACCTTGGAGTCGATCTTCTGTCCCACTTTGAAAGAGATGCGGCTGGGGAGATTGGCTTTGATCAGGCCCGTCACGACATCGACCGAAGGGCGCTGCGTCGCTACGATCAGGTGGATACCGCTCGCACGCGCCATCTGCGCCAGCCTGGCGATATAGAACTCCACATCCTTGCCGCTGGTCATCATCAGATCAGCCAGCTCGTCGATGATCACGACGATATAGGGGAAGGGATCGTACCCCTCTTTGCGCGCCTTTTCGTTGTAGTTTTCGATATTTTTGGTCTTGGTCTTGCTCATCAGCTTGTAGCGCTTCTCCATCTCGACGACCATGTTGGCCAGCGCGGTGATCGCCTGCTTCGCCTGCGTGATGACCGGCGTGAGCAGATGGGGGATGTCGTTGTAGATCGAAAACTCCAGCATCTTCGGATCGATCATCA
>CAYLLC010000062.1:0-10525 GCA_964384355.1 uncultured Sulfurospirillum sp.
GATATCGATGCCGAAGATCTGAGCGAAGCGCAGCTGGATCGTATCGCGGAGCGGTTCGCGACACCACAGGAGTGTGACCGCATCTGTCGGGAGATCTTCGTCACAAACCGATGGGCGCTGCACAAGACGATCGAGTGGTCCGCAGAAGCGTCGCCGCTGATGAGACGGGCGGCTTTTGTCCTGATGGCGGCGCTGGCGGAGGGCGAAAACAGCCTGCGCAATCAGATCTTCTGCGCCTTTTTGCCGATTCTGGAGCGGGGATTGGCAGAGGAGGATCCCCTCGTATCCGAAGCGGTCATAGCGGCGTGGCGAGCGATCGCACGGCGCAACGGGACACTGCGCCTGCGGGTCGAAGCGCAGCTGGCCGGGATGAAAGATCATGCAGATATTCGAAAAAAAATTTAACATACTTGGAAGAAAATATATGATACCATACTTTTCAAATATAATATTTGTTTTTAAAAAATATTTAACAAGGTGACGAAACCGATGCATGCAGACCAGACCGAAATCCTACTCGATCGCCATCTCAAAGCGGTAGAGCAGATCATCCTCTCGCGGCAGGATCCGGTGACGGGGCTGCTCCCCGCTTCCACCGCGGTCAACGCACACGGAGACTACACCGACGCATGGGTGCGGGACAATGTCTACAGCATTCTCTGTGTCTGGGGGCTCTCGCTGGCGTATCGGCGCCACTATGGGGAGCATCAGGCCACCTATCTGCTGACCCAGAGCGTGGTCAAGCTGATGCGGGGGCTGCTGAGTGCGATGATGCGCCAGTCCGATCGTGTGGAGCGCTTCAAATACTCGCTCAAACCGATCGATGCCCTTCATGCCAAATACGGCACCAAAAGCGGCCTCTCCGTCGTGGGAGACGACGAGTGGGGCCATCTGCAGATCGACGCCACATCGCTCTACCTGCTGATGCTCGCGCAGATGACCGCATCGGGGCTGCGCATCGTCTATACGCTCGATGAGGTCGATTTCGTGCAGAATCTGGTGCACTATATCAGCCGCAGCTACTGCACCCCCGACTACGGTATCTGGGAGCGGGGCAACAAGATCAACCACGGCACCCCCGAGATCAACTGCAGCTCCGTCGGCATGGCCAAAGCGGCGCTGGAGGCGATGGACGGGCTCAACCTCTTCGGCAATGTCGCAGGCAGCGAAGCGGTGATCCATGTCGTCCAGAGCGATGTCGCCAGAGCACGGTTCACGCTGCAGAGCCTGCTGCCGCGCGAGTCGATCTCCAAAGAGACCGATGCCGCGCTGCTGAGTATCATCGGCTATCCCGCCTACGCGGTCGAATCGGAGAGTTTGACGGAGCGCACCAGAAAGAAGATCATCAAAAAGCTGGCCGGCCGATACGGCTGCAAGCGTTTTCTGCTCGACGGACACCAGAGTGCGATCGAAGATACCTCCAGACTCCACTACGAACCCGAAGAGCTTCGGAAATTCGAACATATCGAGTCGGAGTGGCCGCTCTTTTTCACCTATCTGCTGCTCGATGCGCTGATGCGGGGCGAGAGCGAAGAGATCATCTACTGGCGACAGCGGCTCGATCCGCTCTTTGTCGATCGTGACGGTGAGCGGCTGCTGCCCGAGCTCTACTTCGTGCCCGAGGATCGGATCGAAGCGGAGAAGCGCGAGCCCGGATCGCAGGAGCGCCTCCCCAACGAAAACATCCCGCTGGTCTGGGCGCAGAGCCTCTACATGCTGAGCGAGATGATCATGGACGGCGTGCTCCGCCCGGGCGATATCGATCCGCTCCACCGCCGCGAGCGGCTCGGATACCGCCGCAACACGCATGTCCTCGTGCCGGTCATCGCCCAAAACGACCACGTCAAAGCGCGCCTGCTGGAGCTGGGGTTCGCGAGTGAGACACCCGAAGAGATCCGGCCGATCCATGTGCGGCATGCGTCGCAGCTCTCCCGCGTCCATACGCTGCTGGGACGCAACGCCAAGCTGGCACTGAGCGGCCGCCCCGCACTGGTCGCGCGGACGATCACCACTTCCGAGCTCTATCTGCTCGCGGGAGAAGAGAATCTCTTCCTCCCCTACTACTTCGATCCGCAGGGTTTCTACTTCAGTTACGACAACACCCTGCTGACCAACCATTTCCGTACTTCGCTCGATTTCCTCTCCTCCAACTGGGACAAGCCGGGGCAGCCGATCATGCCGCTGCTGGTGCGGGAAGACATGATGCTGGAGAAGGATCGCGACGCGGTGCTGCAGCTGCTGCATGAGATCCAGACGGGGCAGTGCGGCGAGATCGTCGTCAGAAGCGGCAGGACCATGGAGCTGCTGACGACCGTCGCGACGGAGCGGCTGGAGGATCTCGACGGCGTGGTGCTCGAGGCGCTCTATACCGCTTCGGGACTGCACGCCATCGATCTGATCTCCTGCGCGGGAACCGAAGCCTATCCGCTGCGCTCCGAAGAGATGCATGCGCTCGACGGGATGGATACACCGACGCTGGCGCACCAGCTGCTGGAGAGTGTCAACCGCCGGCGCCAGGCCTATATCATCGGCGTGCTGTGGCAGCGGGAAGGGGAGTCGTACGGGCTCGAAACCGCCGAGGGAAGCGTATCGCTGCGCGATTTCGCCGAAGCGCTCTACGCCTTCGCGACCCTCTACCACGACTGGGCGGTCGTACGGCGGCTGGCGCAGACGACCGGCAAGTTCGACGACCGTCTCGAAGATGTGCTGCTCGATATCGTCATCCGTCAGAAGCGGCTCGCAGTAGGGCGCGCCTACAACGAAAAGGCGATCTTCGCCAATGCGAGCGACAACCATACGATCCTCGAAGCGATCGATGCCTTCTGCGGCGGCAATCCCGCCGAAGGGGTGCTGACGCAGGAGATCATCCTCCATCTGGGCTATCTGATCCGCTCCAAACCGCACCTCTTCGAAAACATGCTCACGCTGCGGACATGGTATTTCGTGCAGCTGCTGGTGGGGCAGATCGCCAGAGAGCGCGGGGTCTCGATGGGCGAGGGGTACGAGATCCTGCTGGAGCAGGCGCCGCATGTGATCTACGACAAACTGACGGCGATTCTGGAGCGATTCAGTTTCGAGAGCAGACAGTTGATCGATCAGGAGAATCTGCAGATCAGCGGGCCCGGCAGGTCGGAGCTGAACCATCGGCACGACGAAGCCGCAGGCGCCGCGGTGAGTGCTGCGGAGGTCGAAGACTGGCGGCAGTGGCGCGAAGAGGCGGGCATGATCGGATCGCTCTCAAGCCGCTTCTACAAAGATATCTGGCACATGCTGCAGCGCTGCAGCGCACTGGTGATCGGGGAGAAGTACCATCTGCGCAACCGTATCGGATCGGAGCTCACGCTCGAATCGACCGCCGGAGAGCAGAACTTCGCGCTCAAAATCGACGCCCTGCTGCAGGGGATCGAAGCCCCCGAATACCGGCAGCTCAATATCGAGATCATCGAGACCCTTTCGCGTATCTTCCGGCAAAATCCCGATCTGCGGGTCGAAAACGATCTGATTCTCGATGTGCTGATCGGGCATGCGGTACGCATCGCATGGGAGCGCGACCACGGTGAAGGCGACTACAACGAACAGCGCGGCAAGGCATGGGAAGCCTTCTACGGCATCTCCCCCAAAGAGGCCGACGCGGCATTCGTCGAAGCCTTTTTGTATCTGCTCTCGCCGCACAGCAGCGAAGACAAACAAGAGGTGACGACATGATTCTGGCAGGTGATATCGGAGGCACGAAGACGCTGCTGGCGCTCTTCGAGAAGGGTGAGAGCGGGCTCGGGCGTATCGTGCTCAAAAGTTATGCGAGCAGAGATTTCGCGACCTTCGCTGAGGTGGTGCATGCCTTCATCCTGGAGACGGCGCCGCAGCGGATCGAGGCGGCCTGTTTCGGTATCGCGGGGCCGGTTATCGAGGGGCGCTGCCACACGACCAATCTCGCATGGGATGTGACGACCGAAGCGCTGCAGCGGCAGCTGGGCACCGATCGCGTCAGGTTTCTCAACGATCTTGAAGCGACCGCCTACGGCATGCTCTATCTTCCCGAAGAGGATTTTTTCGATCTCAATCCCGACGGCTGCCCCAAAGCGGGCAACCGCGCCGTCATCGCCGCGGGTACGGGGCTGGGCGAAGCGATACTCTTCTATGACGGGCAGGGATACCACCCCTCCGCCAGCGAGGGCGGGCACTGCGATTTCGCCCCGCTGACGGCCCAGCAGGATCGTCTGCTCAAATGGATGCGCAGCCGGTATCGCGGTCATGTCAGCTACGAGCGCTTTCTCTCGGGGCCGGGTATCACCGTGCTCTACGACTATCTCCGGGAGAGCGGCTTCTCTCCCGAGCCGCTCTACATGCAGGAGCTCGCAGAGGATGCGGACAAGAGTGCGATGGTGAGCCATTGTGCGATCGAGTATCGCGATCCGCTCTGTACGGAGGCGCTGCGGCTCTTCGTCGAGATCTACGGTCAGGAGGCGGGCAATCTCGCCCTCAAAGCGCTCTCGCTCGGCGGGCTCTATATCGGAGGGGGGATCGCGCCTAAAATCCTCTCCTTCATGAAAGAGGGTGCCTTCATGGAGGCTTTCGTCGCCAAGGGGCGGTTCGCGTCGATGCTGGGCGAGATGCCGGTGCGGGTCTCGACCAATCCCGAAACGGCGCTGCTGGGTGCGGCCCACTACGCTGCGGACAGGTTGCTCTGATGTCGCAGATCCGATACGATCTCTTCGCCGACCGCTATGTCGTCGTCGCACCCGATCGCGCCAGACGCCCCGGATTTCTACAGCCCCATACTCCTGATGCGTATGGGCAGCAGACGCATCCGTGCCCCTTCTGCGAGGGCAACGAATCCCTCACGCCGCATGAGATCTATGCGCTGCGCCCGCACGGCGGTGCCGACGAAAAGGGGTGGCTGACGCGCGTCGTCCCCAATCTCTACAAAGCGCTGCAGATCGAAGCGTCGCTGCAGCACCACCGGGAGGGGAGCTTCGAGTGGCAGGAGGGGTTCGGCGCGCACGAGATCGTGATCGATATGCCCCGCCATGAGCTGCGGATGGATCGCTGGAGCGAAGCGGAGTACAAGCGGTGGCTGCTGACGCTGCAGGAGCGTGCAAGCGATCTGCACCGCGACTTTCGGCTCGTCTATCTGAGCATCTTCAAAAACC
This sequence comes from uncultured Sulfurospirillum sp., assembly GCA_964384355.1. Classification (GTDB taxonomy): domain Bacteria; phylum Campylobacterota; class Campylobacteria; order Campylobacterales; family QNZT01; genus QNZT01. The sequence continues at coordinate 5,151 of CAYLLC010000062.1, forward strand.
ACGGCCCCAACGCCGCCGCGACGCAGGCACACCCCCATACCCAGATCATCGGCCTGCCGACGATCCCCAAAGCGATGCTTCACCAGATGGCCCACCATGTCGCCTACTACCGCGAGCACGGCAGGCCGATCGCGGAGGCGCTGCGCGAGGAGGAGCTCGCCGAGGAGGTGCGCGTCGTCGTGCAAAACGCGCGCTTTGCGGCGATCGTACCCTTTGGCGCGGCGATGCCGTTTGAGGTGTGGGTGACGCCGAAGTTCTCCGTCGCTTCGCTCATGCTGCTGGGGGAGGGGGAGATCGAAGCGCTCTGTGCACTGCTGGGCGAGCTCTTCAGCCGCCTCTACGATGTGCTGGGGCTTTTCGATTTCAACCTCTCGATCGAGATGGCGCCGCTGCAAAAAGATGGCGCGAGTGCGGCGATCTACCCCTTTTTCGATCGGGCGTGGCGCTTCGGTATCCGTATCGTGCCGCGCGTGACGGGCATCGGCGGTTTCGAGCTCTCCACCGGCATGCTGATCAATCCCGTCGCTCCCGAGCACGCGGCGCAGCTGCTCAGGAGTGCCGGATCGTGAAGCTGCTTTTTTGCGCCTCGGAAGCCTACCCCTTCGCCAAGAGCGGCGGATTGGCCGATGTGGCGCATGCCCTCCCCAAAGCGCTCGCAGCCTACTGCGATGTGACGCTGATGCTCCCCTTCTACCGCTTCATGGATCTGGGGGATCTGCAGCCGGAGACGATCGCGCAGATCAGACTCTCCTTCGGCGGTGCCACCTATACGGTGCGCTATCTGCAGGCGCACGATACGGGGGTGCGGGTGCTCTTCGTCGCTTCGCCGCTGCTCTCCGAGCGCGATCATCTCTACGGCCCGCCGGGCGAGGCGTACGGCGACAACGACCTGCGCTTCGCACTCTTTTCGCATGCGATCGCACGATTTCTCCAGATGGAGGCGTTCGATATCCTCCATCTCAACGACTGGCACACCGCGCTCGCCGCACTCTTCGTCAAGGAGCGAAAAGCGTCGTGCCGGGTGGTCTTCACGATCCACAATCTGGCGTTTCAGGGGGTGTTCGATCGGGTGCGGCTGGCGCTGCTGGGGATCGATCCGCGCCACTTCCACCCCGAAGCGCTGGAGTTTTACGGCAAGATCAACTTCCTCAAGGCGGGCATCGCCTTCTGCGATCTGCTCACCACCGTCAGCCCCACCTACGCCGAAGAGATCCGCACGCCCGAGTTCGGGTGCGGGCTGGAGGGTTTCCTGCATAGGCATGCGGCCAAGCTGGTCGGCATCCTCAACGGCATCGATACCGAGCTCTTCGATCCGCGCCGCGATCCGGCCCTCGCATGTACGATGAAGCGCAAGATCGCCACCTTCAAGCGCTGCAACAAAAAGGCGCTCAGAGGGGTCAGGGAGGATCTGCCGCTCTTTATCTTCATCGGGCGGCTGACGGAGCAGAAGGGGGTCGATCTGCTGATCGCGCTGACCGAGACCCTCTCCCGTATGCCGCTGCAGTTTGCCTTTTTGGGGGAGGGGGATGCGCAGACGCAGCAGTGGCTCGATCTGGCGGCGCGCCGCAGCGACAACATCCTCCACTTCAGCGGCTACGACGAAGCGCTGGCGCACCGCCTCTACGCGGCGGCCGATTTTCTGGTGATGCCTTCGCGCTTCGAGCCGTGCGGGCTCAATCAGATGATCGCGATGCGTTACGGGACGATCCCGATCGTGCATGCGATCGGCGGCCTGAAGGATACGGTGCACCGCGAGGGGTGGCGCTGCGGGCTGGGGCTACCCTACGATCGGCAGAGCGAAGCGGTGCTGCTGGAGATGTTGCGCCAAGCGTTGACACTGTATCATGAGAGAGACGAAACGGAGCGGATCAACCGCTTCAACATGGCATGCGACTTCTCTTTCGACGCTTCGGCGCGGAAGTATCTGGCATGCTATCAACATTGTGGAGACTAAACCGATGAAACAGAAACTGAACATCCTCTTCGTCGCCTCGGAGGCGGTGCCGTTCGCCAAGAGCGGCGGGCTGGCCGATGTGGCGGGCGCACTGCCCAAAGCGATCGCCGCGCTGGGGCACGAAGTGATCGTCGTGATGCCGCGCTACTACGCGATCGACAAAGCCGATCTGGAGCATATCCCGGGGCCGCTTGGCGTGCCGATGGGGGCGATGGGCGAGCTCTGGGCGGGGGTCTACCGCGGCACGCTGCCCAACTCGGAGGTAGCGGTCTATTTCATCGATTTCGAGCAGTTCTACGGGCGCGCCGGCCTCTACGACGAGCAGAACATGAGCTACCCCGACAACGACAGCCGCTTCATCTTCCTCTCCAAAGCGGCGTTTCAGCTGGCCAAGAAGCTACGCTTCCAACCCGACATCATCCACGCCAACGACTGGCACACCGCCGTGATGCCGATCCTGCGCAACACCCGCTATCTCGGCGATCCGGACTTCAGCGAGAGTGCGACGGTGCTGACGATCCACAACCTCCACTATCAGGGCCACTTCGGCAAAGGGGCGATGGATCTGCTGGAGGTGGGCTGGGAGCAGTTCGTCCCCGAAGTGCTGGAGGAGTACGACGGCGTCAACTTCCTCAAAGGGGGGATCGCCCACGCCGACGCGGTGACGACGGTGAGCCGCACCTACGCGCACGAGATACAGACGCCGGAGTACGGATGGGGGCTGCAGGATCATATCCGCGCCCATGCCCACAAACTCTACGGCATCCTCAACGGCGTCGATTACGAAGAGTGGTCGCCCGCGGTCGATCCCTACATCGTCAAGCGCTACGATCTCGACGACCTCTCGGGCAAAGCGCTCTGCAAAGCGGCGCTGCAGGAGGAGTTCGGCCTGCCGGTGCGTGCGGATGTGCCGCTGATCGGCTTCATCGGGCGCTTCGTGGAGCAGAAGGGGATCGGCCTGATCGCGGGCGCGCTCTACCGGCTGCTGGAGATGGATCTGCAGATCGTCTTCCTCGGCAGCGGCGAGAAGTGGGCGGAGGGGTTCTTCAGCGATGTGGCGGGGCGCTTCCCCGATCGGGTGGGCACCTACATCGGCTACAACAACCCGCTTGCGCACCGTATCGAAGCGGGGTGCGATCTCTTTTTGATGCCTTCGCTCTTCGAGCCGTGCGGGCTCAACCAGATCTACTCGCTGCGCTACGGCACGCTGCCGATCGTGCGCGCGACGGGCGGGCTGGAGGATACGATCGACAACTACGACCCCTACGATCGCTTCGGAAACGGATTCAAGTTTTACGAAGCCTCCCCCAAAGCGCTCGGCGATACGGTGCAGTGGGCCGTCGAGACCTATCGGGACGATCCCGAAGGGTTCGCCGCGCTGCGTGAACACGCGATGCAGGCGAGATTCGGCTGGGAAGAGGCCGCGCGCGCCTACGAGACGCTCTACAGGATGCTGCACCTCAAACGGAAGATGCAGCGCTACCAATAAGGAGGCCAAATGCCACGACATGCGATCCACTACGATCTCTCCCGTTTTACGGAGTACGATATCTACCTCTTCAAACGGGGAGAGCACACCCGGCTCTACGAAAAGATGGGTGCGCACCCGATGACGCATGCGGGGCGGGAGGGGGTCTGTTTCGCCGTCTGGGCACCCAATGCCGCCTTCGTGAGCGTGGAGGGGGATTTCAACGCCTACGACACCCGTGCCCATCCGCTGAAGCTGCGCGAAGACGAGAGCGGGATCTGGGAGGGGTTCATCGAAGGGGTGGCCGAGGGGGAGACCTACAAATACTACATCGAATCGAAGATCGAGGGCATCGTCCACCACAAAGCCGACCCCTACGCCTTCTACGCCGAGAAGCCGCCCAAATCGGCATCGCGTGTGCGCAATATCGACGGCTACGTATGGCAGGATGAAGCGTGGATGCGCACCCGCGCCGACAAAAACGCCCACAACGCGCCGGTGAGCACCTACGAAGTGCATCTGGGCTCGTGGCGGCGCAAGGTGGAGGAGGGCAACCGCCCGCTCACCTACACGGAAGCGGCCGAAGAGCTGGCAGAGTATCTGGTGCAGATGCACTACACCCATGTCGAGCTGATGCCGATCACCGAGTACCCCTTCGAGGGGTCATGGGGGTATCAGGTGACGGGCTACTTCGCGCCGACCGCCCGCTACGGCACGCCCGAGGAGTTCATGGCCTTCGTCGATACGATGCACCGCCACGGCATCGGGGTGATACTCGACTGGGTGCCGTCGCACTTCGTGACCGACGGGCACGGATTGATCAACTTCGACGGCACCGCACTCTACGAGCACGAAGATCCCCGGCTCGGATTCCACCCCGAATGGGGGAGCGCGATCTTCAACTACGGCCGCAACGAAGTGCGCGCCTTTCTGATCTCCAGCGCGATGTTCTGGCTGCAGAAGTACCATATCGACGGGATCCGCGTCGATGCGGTCGCCTCGATGCTCTACCTCAACTACGCCCGCGAGGAGGGGGAGTGGCTCCCCAACCGCTACGGCGGCAACGAAAACCTCGAAGCGATCGCCTTCCTGCGCCAGCTCAACACCTCCCTCTTCGCCGATGTGCCCGATATCATGATGATCGCGGAGGAGTCGACCGCATGGCCGATGGTGACGCGCCCGGTCGATGTGGGCGGGCTGGGGTTCACCTTCAAATGGAACATGGGGTGGATGCATGACACCCTCAAATATTTCAAGACCGACCCGATCTACCGCCAGTACCACCATGATCAGCTCACCTTCAGCATCTGGTACGCCTTCGACGAGCAGTTCGTGCTGCCGCTGAGCCACGACGAAGTGGTCCACATGAAGGGCTCTCTGATCAACAAGATGGCGGGCGATACCAACCAGAAGTTCGCCAATCTGCGCGCACTCTTCGCGTATATGATCGCCCATCCGGGCAAGAAGCTGCTCTTTATGGGGGGAGAGTTCGCGCAGTGGGCGGAGTGGAACTACAAACAGAGCCTCGACTGGCATCTGCTCGCACACGAAAACCACCGCGGCATCCAGCGCCTCGTCGCCGACCTCAACGCCCTCTACCGCCGCGAACCCGCCCTCTGGCGCTACGACGAGAAGCATCGGGGATTTTCCTGGATCGACTACCGTGATATCCACCACAACGTGATCGTCTTCATGCGCAAAAGCGACGATCCCGCCGATACGATCGTCGTGGTCTGCAACTTCGCCGATACGATCTACGACGACTACCGCATCGGCGTACCCGAACGCGGTGCGTGGCAGGAGATCTTCAATTCGCAGCGGCGCGAATATGCGGGGTGGGACATCACCAACCCCTGGCCCAAAGAGAGCGAAGCGATCCGGATGCACGGATTGGCGCAGTCGATCAGCCTGCGCCTGCCGCCGCTGGGGGTGGTCTATCTGAAGCGAAAAGCG
>CAYLLC010000063.1:0-10368 GCA_964384355.1 uncultured Sulfurospirillum sp.
GTCGATCAGCCTGCGCCTGCCGCCGCTGGGGGTGGTCTATCTGAAGCGAAAAGCGGAGCGATAGACTCAAATATTTTGCATAAATGCCGATATTTGTGCAATAAAATTTGTGTAGAAAAGGATTTGAAATGAAAGCAGTCGTTATGGCAGGCGGATTCGGTACCCGCATCCAGCCGCTCACCCACTCCCTCCCCAAACCGATGCTCCCGATCATGAACCGCCCGATGATGGAGCATATCATCGTCAAACTGCGCGACGAGCTGGGCATCCGCGAATTTGTCATCCTGCTCTATTTCAAACCCGAAACGATCCGCGACTACTTCAGAGACGGCAGCGACTGGGGGATCAAGATCGACTATGTCCTGCCCGACGACGACTACGGCACGGCCGGTGCGGTCAAATGCGCACAGGAGTATCTGGAGGATGAGAATTTCGTCATCGTCAGCGGCGATCTGGTGACCGACTTCGACTTTCGGGAGATCACCGAAGCGCACCGCCGCAAAGCGTCGAAGCTGACGATCGCACTCACGCCGGTCGAAGACCCGCTGCAGTTCGGCGTCGTCATCACCGACGAAGAGGATCGTATCGAGAAGTTTCTGGAGAAGCCGGGCTGGGGTGAAGTCTTCAGCGATACGATCAACACCGGTATCTACATCATCGAGCCCGAAATGCTGGAATATATCCCCGCAGAGACCAACTTCGACTTTGCCAAGGATCTCTTCCCGCTGCTGATGGACGAGGGGATCACCCTCTACGGCCCGCAGGTGAAGGGGTACTGGCGGGATGTCGGCAATCCGCACAGCTATCGCGATGTCTACGGCGATATACTGGGCGGCAAAGTGCGTTTCGACTTCTCGGGATACCATATCGAGCCCGACAGCGATACCCTCTACGCCGCCGATCGCGGTGCGTTTGATCATGTCGACTGCAAAGGTGCGGTGATCGCGGGGCGCAATGTCGTCATCGGCAACAATGTCAGGCTCCACAATGTCGTCATCGGCGACAATGTACGCATCGGCGACGATGTGACGATACACAACTGCGTGCTCTGGAACGATATCGCGATCGGAAGCGGTTCGAAGCTCTGCCGGTCGGTCATCTGCGACCACAACAGGCTGGGTACCCGTACCGTCATCAAAGAGGGAGCGATCATCGCCGAAAATTGCGATATCCTCGATGATGTGACGATCGAGAAAGATGTAATCGTCTGGCCCGACAAAGTGATCGAAGAGGGTGCGATCGTCAGCAACAATGTCGTCTGGGGCAGCAAATACCGATCCTCCATCTTCGAAGAGGGGACGGTACGCGGCCGCACCAATATCGAACTCTCATGCGAGATGTCGACCAAGCTGGCCGAAGCGCTGGGTACGATGCTGCCGCTGGGCAGCCGGGTCTATGTCTCCAGAGATTATCACCGCAGCTCACGCATGCTCAAGCGCGCCTTTCTGGGTGGATTGCTCTCCTCGGGCGTCAACGCCGTCGATATCACCTATATGCCCTCGGCCGCGATGCGCTACCATCTGGCGCATCACGACGACATCGGCGCGGGGGTGCACTTCCGTCAGAGTATCAGCGACAAGACCCACACGGAGATCCTCTTCTTCACCGAAGAGGGGCTGCGCATCGACACCAATACCGCCAAAAGTATCGAACGGGTCTTTTTCCGCGAAAATTTCCGCCGTGTCGACCCGGACGATATCGGAGAGATCACCGAAGCGGAATTTCTGGAGCGGGAGTACAAAGAGGAGATACTCCGCCATCTCGATCTGGATGCGATACGCATCAACGAGCACAAGATCGTCGTGGATATGATGCACGGCTCGGTAGCCAAGATCTATCCCGATCTGCTCAATGCACTCCAGACGGAGCACATCATGCTCAACATCAATCCCGACGAGAAAAAGCTCGCCACCCTGCCGACGCTGGAGAAAAAGTCGCGTGACAACCTCTCCAAAATCGTCAAGAGCCTCTCCTACGATCTGGGATTCATCGTCTATCCCAACGGACAGAAGATGCTGATGGCGACGGGCAGGGGCGATGTGCTGGCTGGGCATGTCGCGCTGCTGACGGTGCTCAACCTGATCGACAGGACGACCGATAGCCCCCGGAAAATCTTCCTCCCTTCGTGGGCACCCGATATCTACGACGGGAAATTTTCCAACCTCGAAATCGAGCGGGGCAAGTATCGCAACTTCACGGCCGATAAGCTGCGGGAGTACTATCTGGTCGCCTCGGTGGAGGGGAACTTCGCCTTTACCGAATTCGCACTCAACCGCGACGCCGTCTATGCGAGCCTGAAGGTGCTGGAGATGCTCAGCGCCCATCAGCTCGATCTGGCCGATGTCGCCGACGAGGTGCGCGATCTATGCTATCTGCAGGAGCGGGTGGCGTGCCCGTCGAGCCTGAAGGGCAAGATGATGCGCAAATTCCTCGAAGATGCCAAAGGCAGGCGCGCTTCGATGGAGGACGGGGTCAAGATCTGGTTCGCCGAAAACGACTGGATTCTGATGATTCCGGATCAGTACGACGAGAGCCTCAATCTCTATATCCAGGCGGCGGACGAGGCGTCGGGCCGGGCGCTGCTGGAGCGATACCGAGAGAAGATCGGACAGTGGACCAGTGAAACAGACGACGATTAATTTCCTCTGGCACATGCACCAGCCCTACTACCGCGACGATCTCAGCGGCGAGATCGTGATGCCGTGGGTCTTCTTGCATGCGATCAAGGACTACTACGATATGCCGTGGTATCTGGAGCAGGTACCCGGCATCAGGGCGACTTTCAATCTCGTCCCCTCGCTGATGGTGCAGCTGCGCGCCTACGAAGATTTCGAGGTGCGGGACAAGCTGCTGATCGCACTGCGCAAGGAGGTCTCCGAGCTGCGCGACGAACAGCGGCTCTATCTCTGTGAACACCTCTTCTACGCCAATGTCGAGCACATGATCAAGCCGCTGCCGCGCTACTTCGCCCTCTACGAAAAGCAGCTGGAGTGCAGGAACCCCGAAGAGGTCTCTCTCTGTCTCGGTGCGCAGGAGCTGCTCGATCTGGAGGTGCTCTATCTGCTGGCATGGTGCGGCGAATATCTCAGAGCCCACAACAGCGTCGTCAAAAAGCTGCTCGCCCAGGGCGAAGGCTATACGCATGCGCAGAAGATCGCGCTGATGCGAAGCCTGACGGCCTTTGTCGCGACGATCCTCCCCTACTATGCGAAGCTGGCCGAAGCGGGGCGAATCGAGATCTCGACGACCCCTTTCAACCACCCCATCTCCCCGCTGCTGATGGATATCCGAAACGGCAAACGCGCCAACCCCGATACGCCGATTCCGGATGTGGAGGGGGATCTGAGCGGCGATGCGGTGATACAGACGGAGCGGGCGATCGCTTATTACGAGCAAATCTTCGGGCACAAGCCGACGGGCTTCTGGCCGGCGGAGGGGGCGGTGAGCTACGAATTTCTGGAGATGATCGCCCGGCGGGGGATCGCATGGGCGGCCAGCGACGAAGAGATCCTCTACAAGACACTCGGACACAGCGACAAATCGGCGATCTACCGCCGCAACAGACTGCAGTTCGGCGAGGAGGGATCGATCGCGCTCTTTTTCCGTGATCATGCCCTCAGCGACCTGATCGGATTCACCTACAGCGGCTGGGATGCAGAGCAGGCGGTGGAGGATTTCGTCTCGCGGATCGCGGCGATCCACCGAAGCGGCAGCGACGACCAGATCGTCAATGTGATTCTCGACGGAGAGAATGCATGGGAGTACTATCCGCACAATGCGTCGGACTTTTTCCGGCAGCTCTACAGCCGCATCGCCGATCTGGAGTGGTGCAGGACGGCGACGATGTCGCAGAGCGCGGAAAATGCACGGGTACCGCAGAGTGCGCTCGCGACGCTGGCACCGGGCAGCTGGATCGGGGGCAATTTCAACATCTGGATCGGCCACCCCGAAAAGAATCGCGCATGGGAGCTGATCTACCGCACGCGGGCCGATTACGAAAAGGCGGCTTCCCGTCTGGATGAAGCGGTACGGCGGCAGATTCTCAAAGAGTTTCTGATCGCGGAGAGCAGTGATTGGTTCTGGTGGTACGGCGACGACCACCACACCGCCGAGATGGCGACTTTCGACGCGCTCTTTCGCAAGCATCTGATCAATGTCTACCACCTGATGGGTGTGCAGCCGCCCGAGGATCTCTTCCGGCCTATCAGCACGTCCGAAGAGGGTAAAAAGGCAGATTTTCTCAAAGCGCCGGTCGACAGGATCACCCCGATCATCGACGGGAGAGCGGACAACTTCTTCGAGTGGCTCGGGGCAGGCGAGATCGATCCCCAGCAAGAGCTCTCGGCGATGAATATGGAGGGGTTCGTCATCGATTCGCTCCGGTTCGGCTGGGATGACGCCTATGTCTATTTTGCGCTGTCGGGGGATATCGCGTCGCTGATCGGCACGGGCGAGATCGTCATGCAGACACCGGATGAGGCGTATCGCTTCAGGATCGACAGAGCGCTTGTCGAGGAGGACAACGGTATCCGCTACCGGACAGATGCGATCTTCGAGCTGCGCTTTCCCAAAGCGGCGATTTTCGACCGGGCGATCCGCTTCGGCGTGATGCGCGGCGGGCAGATGGAGCAGCAGATCCCGCTCTATACCAGAATCGAGCTCTCAAAGCTCGATCATCTCGAAAAATATTGGTTCGTATAAAGGAAAACGATGAAAAAAACCGCACTGCTGCTGGGGCTGCACTGCCACCAGCCCGTCGACAACTTTCATGAAGTGCTCGATGAGGCGATAGCCAAATCCTATCTACCCTTTTTCGAAATCGCCTCGGAGTATCCGGAGTTCGCGTTCAGCGTACACTACAGCGGCTGGCTGCTGGAGTATATCCGCGACCATGCACCGGAGCTCTTCGCGCTGATGCAGAAGCTGGCGAAAAGAGGGCAGGTGGAGTTTCTCACGGGCGGCTACTACGAGCCGATTCTGGCATCGATCCCCTCCGCCGACCGGCGCGCGCAGATCGGGATGCTGAGTGACTTCATCGAGCAGCACTTCTCTCAGCGTCCGCGCGGGCTCTGGCTGACGGAGCGGGTCTGGGACGGTGCGATCGCCCCGGATCTGATCGCATGCGGCGTGGAGTATGTGGTGGTGGACGACTACCACTTCATCAGCAGCGGTTTCGATGCCGCCAATCTCAACGGCTACTTCCTCACCGAAGAGGGCGGGCGTACGCTCAAACTCTTCCCGATCAACAAACATCTGCGCTATCAGATCCCCTTCTCGCAGGTGCATGAGCCGATCGCCTATCTGGAGCGTATCGCCGACGAGCCGCTGCGTGCGGGGGTGATCTTCGACGACGGGGAGAAGTTCGGTATCTGGCCCAGGACACATGAGTGGGTCTACGGGAAGGGGTGGCTGCGCGACTTTATCGAAGCGGTACTGGCGAGTGAGCGGATCGAGGCGATGCGCTACGACAGCTACCTCTCCCGTGCGAAGCCGATCTCTCTGGCCTATCTGCCGACGACCTCCTACTTCGAGATGGGAGAGTGGTCGCTGCGGGCGCAGGATGCGATGAAGCTCGAAGCGATGCGAAACGCGCTGCAGGAGAGATTCGGGATAGAGGAGATCGAGAAGTTCGTCAAAGGGTCGATCTGGAAGAATTTCCTCGTCAAATATTATGAATCCAACCATATCCACAAACGCATGCTCGCCCTCTCGCGCAGCAGCGCCGATACGCCCGAATACCGCGAGAACCTCTACAAAGCGCAGTGCAACGATGTACTGTGGCATGGGGTCTTCGGCGGGATCTATCTGCCCAATCTGCGCGACAACGCCTACCGCTTTCTGATCGCATGCGAAAATATCGCCCACCCCGAAAAGGATGCGACGATCGTCGAGGATGCCAACTGTGACGGCTACGACGAGATCCGCTGCGTCAGCCGGGATCTGATCGCGGTATTTGACAGCGGGGCAGGCGGGCAGCTGTGTGAGCTGGACAGCCGATCGAGGGGATTCAACTTCGCCAACAGCCTCACGCGCTACGAAGAGGCTTATCATGAGAAGATCCGAGAGGCCGCCGCGCATGCACCGCAGAAGGAGCAGATCCGGGAGGAGGAGGGGATCTCGACGATTCACAACGACGAGATCGACAATCCGCAGCAGTATCTGCCCTACCTGATCACCGACTGGTACCTGAAAAACTGCTTCGTAGACCACATCGTATCGCATGCGATGACGCTGGAGGAGCTGGGTGCGTGCAGCTTCCGAGAGTACGGGGATTTCGCCAATTCACCCTATCGGATCGTGCGATCAGAGCATGGCAAGATCAAGATGGCGCGGGAGGGCGGCATCTACGAGGATGCGGATCGGTATGCGACTGCGATCGCCAAACGCTTCAGAGTCAAAAAGAGCCGTATCGATTTCAAAATCACGATCGAGAGTGAAAAAGAGGGACTCGCCTATCTGATGGAGCACAACTTCCACTTCGCCGATCTCTCGCAGGTGACGGTCGACGGCAAACCCTACGCGGACGGCGTCATATCGGAAGCGACGAAGCTCGCACTCCATGACCCCTACACCGGGCATACGCTGCAGTTTTCGCTCGAACAGCCCGCCGATATCTATCTGGTGCGTCTGGATACGCTCTCACAGAGCGAATCGGGATTCGAGCTGACCAATCAGGGCGTGACGATCGGGATGAAGATTCCGCTGGAGAGAGAGACGGTTTTTGCGGGGAGACTGGAGATTATATAAAATCTCTATCTGCAAGGAACATCAGCAGATCGTTTTTCAGGGTTTGATAGTCTGCAGGTAACATAGTCGCACTTTCGATTCCTTCGTAATCGAAGGGATCCTCTTTTTTGGCTTTGATGAGATCGATGATATGTTCGGGCCGATAGGTGATGCGGTAGTGCATAATAGTCTCAATTATATCATCGCCGCTGAATTTGCAATGCCTGAGCATATAGACTATATCATAGAGATCACGGATCTTGTTTCGATCGAGAAGCAAGAGTGTTTTGAGTTTGAAAATAGTCTCGAGCGATGCGATACGCAGTGTCCCGATCTGCTCGCTTTTGTCATTTCTGAGAATTTCACTCTCATAGATATTGCTTGAGGGATTGACTACAAAATCGACCTTTATAGCGTCGATGATGTATCACTGCATCATTTCTGTGATATCACCGCCCTCATGGATGGCAGTATCGACAATCGCTCTGTCAAATTCTATGGGAGTCACTTTCTCAAAACTGTGCAAAAAGTCAAGCTGGGGCAGAGAGGGTGAGAAAGGGAAACAGATATCGAGATCGAAACTCTCTCTGTGTGACAGATGATGGGCCAGAGCGGTGCCGCCGATGAGGATGGCTCTGTGTTTTTTGAAAAGTTCGATTTTCGAGAACCGTTCAAGCAGCGACTTGGTCTGAGGATTGATCATATGAGAATCTTGTCTGTATGCAGATAGTCGGTGACGCGTTCGATGAGTCTATCGCTTACTCTATCTTTGTATTTGAGCAGGGCTGTCAGAATTTTTTCGGGTCCGAAAAATTCCGCCAATTTTTCCACGATGAAGTCGTTATATCCCCGCTCCAGCGTCGCGATGATAAAAATATCGGCAGGTACACTCTTTTGAGGGGCATTGTTCCAGAGGATCGCTTTTGGAAGGCCCGCTTTGATTAGTTCAGCTGCGGTGACATATCTTTTGGAGGAGGGCATATGGTGCAGAAGCACCATCGCATACGCCGGAACTTGACCGGATTTTTTCCAGCCGGCAACGGTATAGTATGGGATCCCGCTATATTCGGAAAAGGCTTTCTTGCTGATACCTTTGGCTGACAGCATCGATTCAAACGCTTTGTGATCTCTCTTCATAGTTGTCATTTTAACCAATATATGCTTACAATTTGTCAATATGACAAATATATCGAGAAAAATTATCGCTTCAGCGCCTTACGCAGCGCTGTGAGTGAAGCGGTGTTGAGGATATCTCCTCTCTCGATCCAGCCGCGGCGGGCCTGATTGATGCCGTAGCGGATGTACTCCAGCTGCGCGGCGGCATGTGCGTCGGTCGAGAGGGTGAATCGCACGCCTGCCTCTTTGGCTTCGATGATATTGACATCACTCAGATCGAGGCGTTCGGGCTGGGAGTTGATCTCCAGAAAGACGCCGTTTTCGGCGGCGTGTCGGTAGATCCGGTGCAGGTGCAGGGAGAGGGGTGATCGTTTGCCGATCAGCCTGCCGGTGGGGTGTGCGATGACATGCACCAGCGGATTGTCCATCGCTTTGCGGAGGCGTCGGGTCTGTGCCTCTTTGGAGAGGCTGAATTTGGTGTGGATCGCCGCGACGACGATATCCAGCTCCCGCAGTATGGCAGGATCCATATCGAGCGTGCCGTCTTCGAGGATATCGACCTCCATCCCTTTGAGTATCGTCAATCCTTCGTGCGTCTCGTTGTAGCGGTCGATCGCCTCGATCTGGTCGGCGGCTTTGCGGGCATCCATGCCGCGCACGACGCGCATCGAAGGGGAGTGGTCGGTGATGGCGATGTAGTCGTAGCCCAGGCTTTTGGCTTTGTCTGCCATCGCTTCGAGCGTATCCATTCCGTCGCTGTAGGTGGTGTGCATGTGCAGGTCGCCCCGCAGGTCGGCTCTTGTGATCAGATCGGGAAGACGGCCTTTGGCGGCGGCTTCGATCTCGCCGCGGTTTTCGCGCAGCTCCGGCTCGATGTAGCGCAGCCCCACGCTTGCGTAGACCTCTTTTTCGTCTCTGCCGGCGATCGCTTCGTCACCTCTGTAGACACCGTATTCGTTGATCTTGAGGCCCATATCGATCGCGCGTTTGCGCACCTCGATGACATGGAGCTTGGAGCCGGTGAAGTAGTGCAGTGCGGCGCCGTAGCTCTCCTCGCTGAGGGCGCGCAGATCGATCTGGAGGGCGTTTTGGAGGAGGATCGTCGCGCGGGTCTCACCGGCGGAGATCACCTCCGCGACACGGCCGAACCGGATGAAGTAGTCGATGACGATCGACGGTGTGGCGGCGATACAGAGGATGTCGAGATCGCCTACCGTCTCTTTGCGACGGCGAAAGCTCCCTGCCACATCGACGCTCGAGACACCCGGGCCTTTGCGCAGATAGTCGACCAGCTCCTGCGCGATCGGTTCCGCTTCCGCGTAGAGATGGCGGATCCCCTCCTGCTTGAGCAGGCGCACCCCTTTGAGGATCGCCTCTTCGGTTTTGGGGCCGAACCCCTTCAGCGCGCTGATGGCATGCTTTTTCGCCGCCGCTTCGAGCGCAGCTGTATCGGTGATGTGGAGCTTGTCGTAGAGCATAGCGACCCGTTTGGGGCCGAGTCCCTCGATCGAGAGGAGAGAGCGGAGTGTCTCCGGGATCTCTTTTTTGAGTTTTTCGAGTTTCTGCAGCTTGCCGGTGCGGACGATTTCGGTGATCTTGGCGGCGATCTTTTCACCCACGCCCGGCAACCCGGTGAGGTCGCTGCCCTGATCGACCATCTCCTCCAGACTCTCGCCCATCCCCTCGATCAGCCTCGCAGCGTTGCGATAGGCACGCACTTCGAAAGGATTCTCTCCCTTGATCTCCATCAGATCCGCCAATTCGTAAAAGATCGCAGCGATGTCACGGTTTTGCATGGCTGACTCCTTTCGCTCTCATGCTTAAATTATAGCACTTTAAATAATACTCCATTTTAGAATAAAAATATAATATATTTACTTTAAATATCTTCAGTTTACAATATTGACTTAGTGTGCTGATAAATTAAACTATGTAAAATTATTATTACCATTGTCAGGGCCGGGATGCTATCATGACAACATAAGATTTCAAGGAGGAACATATGAAAAATCTTAAATCGATAGTGGTAGCGACGGCTCTTCTGGTAGGTCTCGGGGCAAGCAGTGCAAGTGCGGATTGCTGTACGCCATGCTGCACACCGGTCAAATGCGTCAAGACGATCACCAAGTGCGTCCCCTACAAAGTCTGGGTCACGAAGTGTGTACCGGTATACGATGCATGCGGTAATCTGTGCGGCTACAAAGAGGTCAAAACCTGTGTGACCAAATATAAAACCGTGACTGAAAAAGTGACGGTGGATTGCTGCTGCTGTAAATAATGACAGACCCGCCGGTCGCCCTGACCGGTGCGGTTGACGCATCACTCCGATTCCAATCTCCAATATATTTATACCCGAATGATTCAAATGATTCTATTGAGATATCATAACAACCATATGATAATATTTACGACGATCGCGACTGAATATGAGGAGGTCTCCATGAGAGAAACATATTGTGAGGTATCGGGTGATGTATAACTTCGACACTCCCATCTCCCGCGAGGGTACCCATACCGAAAAGTACG
>CAYLLC010000064.1:0-10350 GCA_964384355.1 uncultured Sulfurospirillum sp.
GAATCGGTGACCGAGCCCAAGCGTCTGGAGAAGATGTTCGTCAAAGGGTTCCAGCACAAAGGATTCTCATTCTTCGATGTCTTCTCCAACTGCCACATCAACCTCGGCCGTAAAAACAAAATGGGCGAAGCGATGGATAATCTCAACTGGATCGACGAGATCACGGTTGGCAAGAAGAAGTACGACAACATGAGTGAAGAGGAGAGAAAGCATCTCTTCCCTACCGGTATTCTCAAAGAGGATACGGAGCAGGCCGAGTATTGCGAGCTCTATGACAAAGTGATCGAAGCGGCTCAGGGCAAAGGGCCGAAACTCACCACAAAGGATTTCGAATGAGAAGACAGCTTAGATTTACGGGTGTAGGCGGGCAGGGTGTACTGCTCGCCGGTGAGATTCTCGCTGCGGCCAAGATTTCGGAAGGCGGTTACGGCGTCAAAGCGGCGACCTACACATCTCAGGTGCGCGGCGGTCCGACCGTCGTCGATATTCTCCTCGATGACAAAGAGATCCTTTTCCCTTATGCGATCGACGGTGAGATCGAATTCATGCTCTCGGTCGCACAGATCAGTTACGATCAGTTTAAAAACGGTGTCAAAGAGGGCGGTATCATCGTCGTCGATCCCGATCTGGTACACCCTACCGACGAGGATAGAGCCAAATGGAAAATCTACGAGATTCCGATCATCCGCATCGCGAAGTATGAAGTCGGCAATGTCGTCACACAGTCGGTCGTCGCACTGGCGATCGCGGTCGAGATGACTAAGGTGATGGATGCGGACAAAGTACTCGAAGCGATGAAGAAGAAAGTACCGCCCAAAGTACTCGATGCCAATATCAAGGCATGGGAGCTCGGTACGGAGTATGCCAAGCGTGCACTGGCGGGTGAAGACCTGACACAGATCGACGCGAAGGCTTGCTAAAGTTTTACCGTGAGGGCCTGTAATCTTTACAGGCTCTTTTTTTCGCACACTTTTCACTTTTTTTTGGTAGAATGGCAATAGTCCAAAAAAAGGGTTTGCGTGCTCAGTTTTATCAAAGATATAGAACTACCTTTCAAAATTCCCACACCCGACAAAACGATCAAAATTGCCGTCACGGGCCTCAGCCGGAGCGGTAAGACGGTCTTTCTGACTTCACTGATCAACCAACTGATCGCCAACGACAAACTCCCCTATCTCAACGAAAAACTGGGCCGGCCTTTCGTCGCGCGCCTGCTCCCTCCCGACAGTGTCTATATCCGATTCGACTACTACGGCAAGATCAAAGCCTTCAGGCTCAAAGAGCCCAAATGGCCCAAAGCGACAAAATCGGTCACCAAAACGACGCTGCAGCTGGAGTTCAAAAGCGATTACGCCTTTCTGGAGAATCAGATCGTCAATCTGGAGCTGATCGACTATCCGGGTGAGTGGCTGCTCGATCTCTCGATGCTGGAGCAGGATTTCGAGCGTTGGTCGGCTGAGATGATAGAACTGGCCAGAGATCCCAAGCGCACGCTTTATGCACAGGAGTGGCTCGATTTCATGCAGGAGGTGGACCTCTACGGCCCCTCCCGCAACGAGGCGCTCGACGAACAGCTGCATGACCACTATGTCGAGTATCTGAAGAATCTGCACTATCGGGGATTCTCTTTCGTACAGCCGGGGCGTTTTCTGGAGCCGGGCGACATGCAGCACGATCCGCTGCTGCAGTTTTGTCCCCTCCCTGCGCCGCCGGATGGAAACTACGCCGCAGATTCGATCTACGCCCGTTTCCGGGAGCGATACGCCTCCTACATCGACGAAGTGGTCAGCCGGCTCTATCTGGAGCATTTTCAGGCGTTCGATACGCAGGTGATTCTGGTCGATCTGCTCAAGACGCTGGAGATGGGCTACGATGTCTTCGAAGATATGCATCTGAGCTTCAAAAATATCCTCAAATCGTTCACCTACGGCTCCAACCACTTTCTGAAGCGCTTCTTCAAGCCCGAAATCTCCAGAGTCGTCTTCGCCGCGACCAAGGCGGACCATCTGCCGCAGAATCAGCATCAGGCCTACAAAAGATTGCTCGAAGAGATGATCTGGGATCTCAAAAAAGAGCTCGATGTGCGCCATATCGACACCGATGTGACCGTCTTCGCCGCGGTCAAGAGCACGCAGGATGTCAAAGCGGTCGTCGACGGGCGCGAAGTGGCATGCATACGCGGTATCGTAGAGGGGGAGAAAGAGCCTTCGGTACACTTCCCCGGTATCGTGCCCGAGAGCTACCACGACACCGAATTCTGGAAGAGCGCCGATTTTCACTTCACGAAATTCAGGCCGATCTCTTTCCCGCCGCGCGATACCAAAGCGGTCGAGCATATCCGTATGGACAAACTACTCTATTCACTCTTAAAGGGGCATGTATGAAATCTCTCAAACCGGGCCGTATCGACGAAGAGTTGGTCGAAACCGTCGAAGAGGAGTCGACAGCGCTTCCCAGGGGCGGCGTCGTCGACGAGGATGCGATCATCGAAGAGATCGAGACGGAAGAGAAGAAGCGGCTCACCACGCTCAGGGGGATGAGCAGCTTCGCCAAAAAGAGCGCTATCGTCGTGGGGCTGCTGGCAGGAATCGTCCTTGTGGGGGCGATCTACGACGCCTTCTACTCCGCTTCGTCGATGCTGCACAACGCACCTGCACTGGGGATTGTCTATCTGGTGATGCTCTTCGCACTGATCGGGATTCTCGGGTACGGTATCTTCAAAGAGTATCTGGGGTACCGCAAGATCGGCAGAATCGACCGGCTGCAGCAGCGCGCGGAAACGGCAAGAGCGCACAGCCGACACGAAGCCAGAGCCTTCGCAGAGTCGATCATCGATCTCTACCGCACGCATGCGGATCCGCAAGTGCGCGCGCGTGTGGCCGAGTTTGCCGCGGAGCTGCCCGCTTTGATGGATGAGGAGATCATGCCGCGGCTGGAGGAGAAGGTGCTTGCGCCGATGGATACGAAGGCGCGGGGCATCATCTCCAAATATGCCAACCAGACGGCACTCTCCACCGCGATCAGTCCCGTGGCGATCATCGATGCGATGCTGATCCTCTCCCGCAGCCATGTCATGATCAAAGAGGTCGCGGAGGTCTACAATCTGCGCCCCAATCTGCTGGGTGAGATCGCGCTGGCCAAACGGGTATTCGTCAATCTCGCATTCGCCGGTGCGAGCGATATACTCCTGCACCACTCGCATGATATACTCGGCGCTTCGCTCCTCTCGAAAGTCTCCGCGCACGGTGCGCAGGGTATCGCCAACGGTATTCTGACGGCGAGGGTCGGGCTGGGGGCGCTCAGAGCGTGCCGACCGGTGCCGCTGCGGGGCAAAGAGGATGGATTTTTCAAAAATATTCTGAAAATGATTGCAAAATCGCTCGTTTTTGCTAAAAAATAGTCGATTCTGTCCGATATGTAGTCTAATGAGACTATAAAGAAGGATAGTATTGTGACTATAGATACGGACAACAGAATCGAGATGCATGCCGCAGCACCCGGAACGGATGCAGCGCAGCGCTACAACATTCTGGTCATCACCCAGAACAACGTCGATCTCACACTGATCAAAAAATCACTCGAGAGCATGGGCAACTGCAAAGTCTACGAAGCGGGCAATCTCAAGTCTACTTTCAAAATCACGGGCCATCTGGAGATCGATCTGATCATCGTCGACGAGAAGCTGCCGAGTGCGGAAGGGTTCGAGATCATCGACAAACTCAACAAGCGCGAACTCCTCAAAGAGGTCCCCAAAATCCTTCTGATCAACAGCACCTTCAAAAAGGAGCGCTACGACTCCTACCGCGATATCAACCTCGACTTCATGCGCAAGCCGATCGATACCGTGATGCTCAAGGCGCGGGTCAATACCCTCTTCAAAAACATGCACAAGAAGCCGACGGAATCGATCTTCGAAGAGATGATGGCTGCCAAGATCGAAGAGGCGAAGGCGTTTCTGGGGATCTACAAAAGCTTTCTGGAAGTGGACGAGAATATCCTCTTCATCTACGACAAAAGAGAGAACAGAATCATCGAAACCAACCGCGTATTTATGCGCTTCTTCGAGGATATCGACAAAGTCAACCGAATCCTGCGCTCGAAACATCTGCTGAAGCGGTTCGTCCCCGAGATGGAGGATGCCAACTATCTCAACCATTACGCTTTCGATACATGGGAGTCGCTGGCCGGCATGACGCACGATTTTCACTTCGGGCTCAAGATCGTCAAGGACGGGACCCCCTACAGCTTCACCGTCATGATGCAAAAGACGCAGATCCGCGGCTACGATATGTATGTCGTGAAGCTGCTCAACAACCACAACTATCTGCCCGAAACGAACAACGCGCAGGAGCGTTTCGATGCATGCCGCAAAGATCTCAACGAAGCGCTGCATCTGCTCAAAGAGGAGATCGACCGCAGCGAGCATGAGCGCTCCTACCACAAGATCTACCAGAATCTGCTGAAGATCTCCCGCGTGATCAACCAGGAGCACGAAGAGGATGTTCTCTCTATCGAAACGCGTGACAGAAGAGAGGTCAACGCCCACTTCATCGTCGCATCGCTGCTGAAAAACTACGCCTCCTACAAGACGCTCTATCTCAACGGCATCCGCGTCGACAAGTCGCTCGAAGAGAACCGTGAAGAGATCTATGTCCGCGTCGATCCGGACGCGCTCTACGACAGCGTCAAGGGTATCATAGACAGCTACTTCACCGCACCGGTGCAGTATGACAAGCGCCGTATCAAGATCGACCTCTACAGAAGCGGGGAGAAGCTCAAGATCGAAATCCGTGCATCGGAGCGCAAAGAGCAGCCCAGAGAGCGTACCGTGATCGAAAAACTGCTGAAAAAAGAGCAGCTCACCTTTTCCGAGGGTGCCAAAAACGACATTCTTCCCAAAAATGTGCAGCAGGCGATCGGCAGACTCGGTGCCGATGTGGAGCATTTTTCTGCAGATGGAGAGACAATATTTCTGATAACTGTACCAATTTTAGAAAAAGTTAAGTAATTTTAGCTTTTTATTATTTTAAATAGTATACAATAGCCTTTAAGTATACTATTTTTGACTTTAAGGCTATCAGAGAGATGCGAACCAATCATGTACGTTTCCGTAGTATGGAGAAACTCGACGAGTTTATCGCAAAACATGAGATCGGCGATTCCGCGGCGCTTTTGATACAGATCTACAGCTACATTCCCGACCGGGCGAGGATCGCAAAACTGCTCGAAGCGCTGCGGGAGCGGTTCCCCTCCGCCCATATCATCGGATCCACGACCGACGGCGAAACGGTCGACGGCCGCATCCTCGAAAAAGATATCCTGATCTCCTTCTCGCAATTTTTCAAGACGACACTGACGACGGCGGCAATCCCGATCGATGCAGAGAGCTTCGAGACGGGCAGGGCGCTGGCAGGAGCGATCTTGCAGGAAGATACCCGTGCGGTGATCCTCTTCGCCAGATCGGCGAGCCTCGATGCGGGTCGCCTGATCGAAGGTATCTGTGCCGACAGGGAGGATCTCGTCCTTTCGGGAGCGCTCAGCGGCGATCAGGGGCGCTTTGTGGACGGGTTCGTATTCGACGGTGAGCAGATTCTCGAAGAGGGTGTCGTCGCGGTGGCGATGCATTCAGAGAATCTGATCGCACGCAACTACGCCACCTCGCAGTGGGAGCCGGTCGGCCGGGAGTTCGTCATCACCAAGTCGAAAGCCAATCGTCTCATCAGCGTCGACAAGATGTCGGTCAAAGCGCTCTATGCCAAATATCTCGGCGAAGAGATCGCCCGAAACCTTCCCCTCAGCGGATTGCAGTTCCCTTTCGTCCTGCAGCATGAGGGGGGCTATATCGCGCGTACGCCGCTCTGGGATCCGGGTGACGGTTCGCTCATCTTCGGAGACCGGATGCCGGTGGGAGAGAGGGTGCAGATCGGATTCGGCGATGCCCAGAAGATGCTCGAAAATGTCCGCAATATCATCGAAGCGGTGGCCGAAGGGCCGGTCGAATCGCTCTTCGTCTTCGCATCGGCAGGCAGGCGGCGTTTTCTGAAGGAGTGGGCACACTACGAAGTGGAGGCGCTGCCGCAGATCGCACCGTCGGGCGGATTCTACGGCTACGGTGAGCTCTGCGCGAACGGCGGGAAACGCCTCTTTCTCAATCAGAGCTTCACGCTGCTTTCCCTCAGCGAACGCGACGATGCGACGGTTTCCAAACCGCGCTTCAAAAAGGTACGCGACCACAACGGCGATCTGCAGCTGCTGCGGGCACTCAGCAATATCGCCAAAGTCTCTTCGCTGGAGTTGCAGGAGCTGAACCAGAAGCTCGAATCGCGTATCCGCGAAGAGGTGGCCAAAAACCGCAAAAAAGACAGCATCCTGATCCACAA
Organism: uncultured Sulfurospirillum sp.; assembly: GCA_964384355.1. Lineage (GTDB taxonomy): Bacteria > Campylobacterota > Campylobacteria > Campylobacterales > QNZT01 > QNZT01. Next base: position 6,381 of record CAYLLC010000064.1, read on the forward strand.
CTCCAAGCTGGCGCAGATGGGCGAGATGATGAGCCTGATCGCCCATCAGTGGCGACAGCCGCTCAGTGCCATCAGCGCCACCGCCACCGGGCTGCATGTCAAGCTGGAGCTGGACAAATACGACAAAGATTTTTTCCTCTCCTCTCTGGACAAAATAGAGGAGTATGTCAAGCACCTCTCCGTCACGATCGACGATTTTACCAACTTCTTCAAACCGTCGAAAAAATCGGAGCTCACTTCGACGCAGGCACTGATCGACCGGGCGCTCTTCATCATGTCGGCATCGCTGCGTCGGCACAATATCGATGTCATGGTCGACAACGGTGCGCTGAGCGAGTTTCATACCCATCCCAACGAAGTGATACAGGTGCTGATCAATCTGATCAAAAATGCCGAAAACATTCTGCGAAAACGCAAGATCGAGAAGCCGATCATCAGCATCGCGACCTACGAGCGCGACCGTCACCACTATATCGAGGTGAGCGACAACGCAGGCGGGATCGACGAAGCGATCATGGATAAGATCTTCGAACCCTACTTCACGACGAAAAACGCGAAAGATTCGACGGGACTGGGGCTCTATATGTCCAAATTCATCATCGAAGAGAGCTGCAACGGCAGGCTGGAGGTCAAAAACGGCAGAGAGGGTGCGATCTTTCGGATCATCCTGTAACCGTCCGTAATATTTGCTTTTGGTTAATAAAGTGAAGTTATAGTACTATTTTAAATCACTACTTAAAAAGGAATGTTAAATGAAAAAAATCGTATTAGCTACCGCAGTCGCGACTGCACTCTTTACCTCCGCACTCAGTGCCAAAACCTACGCTACCGTCAATGGACAGCCCGTGACGGATCAGGATATTCAGGCGATTATTCAGGTGATTCCGGGTGCGAAATTCGACAAGCTGACCAAAGAGCAGCAGAAGAAGATCGTGGAACAGGCGGTCGAGAAGAAACTGCTGGCCGAAAAAGCGATCGCTTCGGGAATCGAGAAGAGTCCGGAGTATCAGAAGACGCTCGATACGATGAAAAAAGAGCTCGCCCTCGAAATGTGGATGAAGAAGCAGTTCGAGAATGTCAAAGTCTCCGACAAAGAGCTGAAAGATTTCTACAACAAAAATATTCAGATGTTCAAGCAGCCGGCACAGGCCAAAGCGAGACACATCCTGCTCAAGAGCAAAAAAGAGGCGGAGAAGGTGATCGCAGAGCTCAAAAAAGCGAAAAACGTCAAAGCGAAATTTATCGAGCTGGCGAAGAAGAAATCGACCGGACCGAGTGCAGCCAACGGCGGAGAGCTCGGATGGTTCGATGCCAAACGCATGGTCAAACCCTTCTCCGATGCGGCGTTCAAGCTCAAAAAGGGTGAATTCACCCATACTCCCGTCAAGACGCAGTTTGGCTATCATGTGATCTATCTCGAGGATAAGAAGCCTGCAGGCAATGTCTCTTTCGAGCAAGCCAAAGCCAATATCGCACAATCACTCAAAGTGCGCAAATTTCAGGAGATGATGAAGAAAACCGCTAAAGAGCTCAAAGCAAAAGCCGATATTAAAATGAAATAATTTTTAAATTTTAATCATCAAAAAAGGATGCAAATGGGTGCTAAAATCTTGGATGTCGTCAAAGCAGGGGTCGTCACGGGTGACGATGTCACGAAAATCTTTCAGATCGCCAAAGAGGAGGGATTCGCCCTTCCCGCCGTCAATGTCGTAGGGACCGACTCGGTCAATGCGGTGATGGAGGCGGCCAAAACGGTCAACTCTCCGGTGATCATTCAGTTCTCCAACGGCGGAGCCGCTTTCTATGCCGGCAAAGGGCTGGACAACAGCAACGAGCAGGCAGCGATTCTGGGCGCGATCAGCGGTGCGAAGCATGTGCATACCCTCGCCGAGGCGTACGGGGTGCCGGTGATTCTGCATACCGACCATGCCGCCAAGAAGCTGCTTCCGTGGATCGACGGTCTGCTGGAGGCGAGTGAAAAGCACTACGAAGCCTACGGCAAACCGCTCTTCAGCTCCCATATGCTCGACCTCTCCGAAGAGCCGCTCGAAGAGAATATCGCCATCTGCGAAAAGTATCTGGAGCGCATGAGCCGTATCGGCATGACGCTCGAAATCGAGCTGGGTATCACGGGCGGAGAAGAGGATGGCGTCGACAACTCCGGCGTCGACAGTTCGCTGCTCTATACGCAGCCCGAAGAGGTCGCCTACGCCTACGAGCGTCTCAGCAAAATCAGCGACAAATTCACGATCGCCGCGTCGTTCGGCAATGTGCATGGCGTCTACAAACCGGGCAATGTCACCCTTCAGCCCAAGATCCTCGACAACTCTCAGAAATATATCCACGAAAAGTATCGGACGGAAGATCCCAAACCGGTCTTTTTCGTTTTTCACGGCGGCAGCGGCAGCAGCCACGAAGAGATAGAGGAGGCGATCGGATACGGTGTCATCAAGATGAATATCGATACCGACACGCAGTGGGCCTTCTGGGACGGTGTCAGAGGGTATGTCGCGAAGTATCATGCCTATCTGCAGAGCCAGATCGGAAACCCCGAAGGGGAAGACAAACCCAACAAGAAGTATTACGATCCCAGAAAGTGGCTCAGAGAGGGTGAGAAGTCGATGGTCGAAAGACTCAAAGTCGCCTTCGCCGATCTCAACTGCATCGACAGAAACTAACGGGCATATCCAACGAATCAAGCGCTTTCGCCGTGCCGCTCGGGGCAGGTGAGGGCGCTACACCCTCCACCCGAACCTCCCCTACGGCATTAATCTTCCAGCGCTATCTTCAGCACTTCGTCGACATGTCTGACGCCGATGATTTCGATCGCCTCTTTGACACTGTCGGGAATATCGTCGAGATCTTTTTCGTAGTTTTTCTGCGGGATGATCGCCGTTTTGATCTTCGCCTTGTAGGCTGCGATCAGCTTCTCCTTGAGCCCGCCGATAGGCAGGACATCTCCCACCAGCGTCAGCTCGCCCGTCATCGCGACATCGGGACGCACCTTCTTCTCCGAAAAGATCGATGCGATCGCCGTCGCCATCGCGATACCCGCACTCGGGCCATCCTTCTTGGTCGCCCCTTCGGGCACATGGATATGCAGATCGTAGCGCTTGTAGACTTCGTTGACCGGCGGTTCGATCTCCTTCTCCAGCTCTTTGGGGGATTTGGGGATGATTTCGGGATTGATCTCCAGCTTCCGCTCGTCGATCAGCACTTTGACGACACTGAGTGCGATGCGCGCCGACTCTTTCATGACATCGCCGAGGCTGCCTGTCAGCTGCAATCCGCCTTTGCCCTCGATCTTGATCGCTTCGAGCGTGAGGACATCTCCGCCCACGGCGGTCCATGCGAGTCCGTTGACTACACCGACGCGCCCCTCTGAGGGTACCGCTTCGATCTCGAAGACCTCTTTGTCGAGGAATTTGTGCAGATTCTTGACCGTGACGCTCACCTTGTCGACGGTGCTGTTCTCGAGGATCTCTTTGGCCACCTTGCGCAGGATCTGCGCGATTCTGCGGCGCAGATTCCGCACACCCGCCTCACGGGTATAGTTGGAGATGACCAGCTCGAGCGCTCCCTTGGAGATGGCGAACTCCGAGGGCTTGAGGCCATGCTTCTTGAGCTCCTGAGGGATCAGATATTTGCGGGCGATCTCGTACTTCTCGTCCGGCGTGTAGGAGCTGAGGAAGATAAACTCCATACGGTCGCGCAGCGGAGCGGGGATATAGCCCACCTCGTTGGCCGTCGCGATGAAGATGACGCGGCTCAGATCGATGTTGAAGTTGAGATAGTAGTCGCGAAACGCCTTGTTCTGTTCGGGATCGAGAATCTCCAGCAGCACGGCGGTCGGATCGCCGCGGTGGCTTCTGGCGACTTTGTCGATCTCGTCGAGCACGATGACCGGATCCATCTCTTTGGCTTCGATCAGCCCCTGTACGATACGGCCGGGCATCGCACCGATGTAGGT
>CAYLLC010000065.1:0-10147 GCA_964384355.1 uncultured Sulfurospirillum sp.
GAGGAATATGTGGAAGAGACAATCATCGGCATCAAAAAAGATGGCCAAATCTACGACACGCAGACGGCTGCACTGGAAGGAATCGAAGGCGATCCTATCTACTACGACAACTCCCCCGAAGCACTGGAGATCATCCGGCACTCTACCGCGCATCTGATGGCGCAGGCGATCAAGGCACTCTACCCCGAAGCGAAATTTTTTGTCGGCCCCGTGATAGAGGATGGATTCTACTACGATTTCAGGACGGACGAGCCGGTCACGGATGCCGATCTCAAAAAGATCGAAAAGAAGATGAAAGAGCTCATCAAAAAGAAGTATCCGATCGAAAAGCATGCCTACACCCGATCCGAGATCGACCAGAAATTCGGTGATGACGATCTCAAACAGGAGGTCCTCAAACGGATCGAAGACGATACGCTGACGACCTATACGCAGGGCGATTTCGAAGATCTCTGCCGCGGCCCGCATGTACCCAATACGCGCTTTTTGAACAACTTCAAGCTGACCCGTGTCGCAGGTGCCTATCTGGGGGGTGACAGCGACAAAGAGATGCTGACCCGTGTCTACGGTACCGCTTTTGCGGACAAAGAGAGCCTCCGGGAGTATCTGAACTTCATCGAAGAGGCGAAGAAGCGCGACCACCGAAAACTGGGCAAAGAGCTGAAGCTCTTCACATTCGACGAGAGCATCGGTGCGGGACTGCCGCTGTGGCTGCCGGCGGGTGCGAGGCTCAGAAGCCGACTCGAAGCGCTCCTCTACAAAGCCCACAGACGCAGAGGATACGAGCCGGTGCGCGGTCCCGAGCTGCTCAAGAGCGAAGCGTGGAAAATCAGCGGCCACTACGACAACTACGGCGAAAATATGTATTTCACGCAGATCAACGAAGGCGACGACGAACATCCGAAGATCGTGGAGTACGGCATCAAGCCGATGAACTGTGTGGGACATATCAAGATCTACCAGTCGGAGCTTCGCTCCTATCGCGATCTGCCTATGAAGCTTTTCGAATACGGTGTGGTGCATCGTCATGAGATGAGCGGTGCGCTGCATGGTCTCTTTCGGGTGCGGGAGTTTACGCAGGATGATGCCCATATCTTCTGCATGCCCGAGCAGATTCGCGACAATGTGATCGAAGTACTGGGATTCGTAGACGATATCATGCAGTCGTTCGGATTCGAATATGAGCTGGAGGTCTCCACGCGCCCGGACAAGGCGATCGGAGATGAAGCGATCTGGGAGACGGCGACCCAGGGACTCAAAGATGCGCTGGATGCCAACGGTATCGATTATGGTATCGACGAGGGCGGCGGGGCGTTTTATGGACCGAAAATTGATATAAAAATAAAAGACTCACTTAAGCGTAAGTGGCAATGTGGTACAATCCAGGTAGACTTCAACCTTCCGGAGCGATTTGCGTTGGAGTATACGGACGAAAACAACGAAAAAGCGCGGCCGGTCATGCTGCATCGTGCGATTCTGGGTTCGTTCGAGCGATTTATCGGAATTTTGACCGAGCATGTCGCGGGTGAGTTTCCGTTCTTTATCGCACCGACACAGATTGTGATCGTGCCGATTGCGGATGCCCACATCGACTATGCCAAAACGCTTCAGGCGGAACTGGCGGAGATGGAGATCGATACGGAGCTCTCCGCGAAGAACGAGAGCCTGAACAAACGCATCAGAAATGCGGAGAAACAGAAAGTTCCGATGATTCTGGTAGTAGGTGACGAAGAGGTGCAAAACGGCAGTGTAGCGGTCCGCGACAGAAGAAGCCGCGAACAGTATACGCTCGCCAAAGAGGCACTCTACAAACTTGTAAAGGAGAAAATGAATGAGGTACACTTTTGAATAGAGGCAGAAAGAAAAAAGACGAAACAAAACTGAACGAGGAGATCAGGCTCCCGGAAGTCAGATGTATGGGTGACGACGGTACGCAGTACGGTATCATCTCATCGGACGAAGCGCTTGCAATTGCGCAGGAGAAGGGTCTGGATCTGGTTTTGATCGCACCAACCGCTAAGCCGCCGGTTGTAAAAATCATGGATTACGGTAAATTCAAATACCAGGAAGAGAAGAAGAAAAAAGAGGCGAAGAAGAAGCAGAAGAAGATCGAAGTCAAAGAGATCAAACTCTCCGTCAAAATCGCCGAAAACGATGTCAACTACAAAGTCAAGCATGCCAGAGAGTTTCTCGAGCAGGGCAAACATGTCAAGTTCAGAGTCTTTTTGCGCGGTCGTGAGATGGCCAATCCGCAGGCGGGCAAAGATGTCCTCAACCGTGTCTGGCCGATGGTCGAAGATATCGGCGTCAAAGAGAACGAGCCGAAGTTCGAAGGACGCTATGTCAATATGCTCGTCACACCCAAAAAAGAGAAAGACAAAGAGAAAAACTGATCTTCAGGGCGGTCCCGAAACCGCCCGAATCTCCCCGATTAAGCCCGTTATCAACAAAAAAAGATATAATTGCACTCCTTAAAACAGTTTTCAGAGCTGTTTTGGGCAAAAATTACAGGAGAATCACATGCCAAAGATGAAAACGCATCGTGGTGCTGCCAAACGTTTCAAAATGAAAAAGAACGGCAGTATCAAAAGAGGGTCTGCGTACAGAAGCCACATTCTGACCAAAAAAGACCAGAAGCGCAAAAGAAATCTCAGAAAACCGAAAGTCGTCGCACAGACAGACGTCAAAGAGGTCAGAGAGCTTTTGGGCAAATAGGCAAACGCGGTTATTGAGTCGATCAATCTATTTCCTCCCGCAAGGGACAAGTTCACGCCGGGCGTGACACCAAAAACAAGGTAAAGGAAACACAACATGAGAGTAAAAACAGGTGTAGTCAGAAGAAGAAGACATAAAAAGCTTCTCAAGCAAGCCAGAGGTTTCTACAGCGGTAGAAGAAAACACTTCAGAAAAGCGAAAGAGCAACTCGAGAGATCTTTAGTATACGCTTACAGAGACAGAAGACAGAAGAAGAGAGATTTCAGAAGACTCTGGATCACCAGAATCAACGCTGCCTGCAGATTAAACGATATCAGCTATTCCAAGTTCATTCACGGACTCAACAAAGCAGGCATCGAGCTGGACAGAAAAATCCTTGCCGATATGGCGATGAACGACGCACCGGCATTCGCCAAAGTGGTCGAAGCGGCGAAAGCGGCTATCTAAGTACGCCGACCTACAGCGTGCGGAGTCTCTCGGCTCCGTACGGTCAATCCCCTCTCTCTTTTACATTCCCCTCAGAATCACACCCGCAAAAATCGCACCGATACCCAGCACGATATTGATCGGCAGGAGGATATTGGGCAGTATCGACAGACGCTCCTTCGTACCTGCGAGATCGCCTGCATCGAAGAGCCGCTGCGCTTTTTTGCGTCGGATATACATGTAGATGAAGTTGATCGTCATGACGGTCCAGATCACCTCTTTGACATGGACGAGCCAGTAGAGATCGGTGCCTTTGAATCCCAGCCCCACGGCCATCAGTGTGGCGGTGACGATCAGTATGACGATAAAAGGGATCACCAGATTGAAGAGCCTGCCGACGATCTGCAGCGTCCTTGAGAGCTTGAGTTTGGGATCGTCGATACCCTGCAGTGAGGGGTGTACCGCGACACGGATCGCGATCATACCGCCGACCCAGACGACCGCCGAAAGCACATGCAAAAAGACCAGCACCGCAGCATACTCACCGAAAAATTGAACCATCGCTTCTTTCATAAAATCACTCCTGAATATTTAGGAGTGATTTTATCCTCTTTTGCTTAAAGTGCGTTTTTTGGCGCTCCCTTTGATGCGCTGTTCATCCGCATGCATGTAGGCCAGCAACCGCTTGCAAAAGTCGGAGTAGCAGACCAGGTTCTTTTTGCCGACTTGCGTGGTATGCTTGTTTTGCAGGCAGAGGTAGTCCCGGTTTTTGTGTCGGAGATAGAGCACGCCTGCGTAGAAGAAGCCGTTTTTGTTGAGGATGCGCACCACTTTGTCGATGTGCGGCATGTTGAGATTGAGCTCCGCATAGATCATATCGCAGTGTCTGGCATGCAGCTGCGAGAGCATCAGCAAAAATTTGTGCTTGAAGTGTCTGCCGTAGTGGTCGATGACGATCGTCGCGACATTCATGAGCGGATCGTAGTTGTAGTAGAGATGGACATGCTCCCTTTTGGGAACATCTCTTTTGTCGAGCTCTCTGATCTGCAGGCCCGCGATCCTGTAGGTCTCGGTGATGATATCCCTGTAGACATCGGGTATCGTGATCTGCTGTGAAGGATAGTGAAATATCCTGTACGCGACGAGCACCGAACCGCGCAGATGCTTTTGCGTCAGTTCATTGTTCTCGATCGTCACATCTTCGGGAGCACGCCCGAGCAGCAGCGCGGACTCTTTGAATCCGTGTGAAGCGTTGCTCTTCTGGCTGTATATGTGGTACATGATCGCTTCGCCGAAGATCGCGTCCAATCCGAGCTGCTTCGCTTCCGTGACCAGCGCATCGAACATCCGGTTCATGATACCCATCCCTTTGTAGAGCGGGTTGACGACGACCACGCCGATCTCGGCGATATTGGCATCGGGCATCTTGATCAGTGCGAAGTGTCCGACGATTTCGTCTCGGATCTCGTCGATCGCGACGACGGAGAAGAGCTTCTCCCCCTGATAGGCACGGATTTTGCGGGGATAGTAGAAGATCTCCTTGATATAGCTGTAGCCGTAGTTCTGGTAGATGAGACGGGCGATCGCCTCTTCGTCTCCCGGTTCGAAGGGGCGGACTTTGATGGGGGTGTCGGGTGAGACATGCTCCGTAGCTGCACGCTCGGAAATCGCTTTGCCGGATCGCATATCCTCGTCATAGGGGAGGTATTTGATGATCGAGAACTTTTTGCCGTTTTTGCCCAGATTTTTATACTCGAAGAGATCGACGAGTTTGTAGATGCGGTTGAAGCCTTTGTCTTCGGTGAGGTCGATCGGTACGGCGGCATATTTGTCGGCGGCCATGGGCATGCCCCAGTCGTGTACATCGATGCGTATGCCGTAGTCGAAGGGGTGGAGTACCACCTCGATGACACCTGTCCCGGAAGGGTAGGCATGGGTGATGGCATTGGCGTAGAGCTCCCCGAGCGCGTCGATCAGGGCATCGCGGTCCGCGACGGCGAAGTGAATATCTTTGGCTACCGATTCGACGGCGAATCGGATGATTTCGAAGTAGCTCGCTTTGGAGGGGACTCTGAGTACGACGCTCTCATGCATCTGTTTCCCCCTGGAGGATTTCGAGTGCGGCACCGGTGAGAATCTTCATACCGATCTGCAATGCATCGTCGTCGACATTGAATCGGCTGTTGTGCTGCGATACGCATGTCTCTTTCTCTTTGTTGCAGGTACCCAGCCTGAAGAAGGCTCCGGGCACGCGCTGCAGGTACTCCGAGAAGTCCTCGCCGCCCATGACCGGATCCCGTAGGTCGATGCAGTTCTCCTCTCCGATGACATCGCCGGCGACCCGGACGATCACATCGACCATGTTGTCGTCGTTGATCAGCTCCGGCTGGCCGAATTCATAATCGAAATTGTATTTGGCGCCCATCGATTTGGTGATCCCTTTGATCGAATCCTCCATCATTTCGGGGATATTTTTGCGCACCTCTTCGTTGACCGTGCGTACGGTGCCTGTGACGGTGACATGATCGCAGATGATATTGGGTGCGTTCCCGCCCTCGATCATGCCCAGAGAGATGACGGCAGGGTGCAGCGGATCGATACGGCGCGATACGATATGGTTGAGCGAATTGACGATCATCGACGTGACGAGAATGGCATCGACACCCTCGTGCGGTCTGGCTCCGTGGGCGGCTTTGCCGAAGATCTCGATCCTGAATACATCGGCCGATGCCATCATGACGCCGTATTTGTAGCCGATCTGTCCCGTGGGGAGATAGGGATAGGCATGCAGCCCGAAGATCGCGTCGACATCCTCCAGCGCGCCGCCCTCGATCATCTGGATACTTCCGCCCTCTTTGCTCTCTTCGGAGGGCTGGAAGATAAAGCGTATATGCCCCGGCAGCATCTCCCGGTACTCTGCCAGTGCGATCGCCGCTCCCAGTGCGATGGCGGTATGGCTGTCGTGCCCGCACGCATGCATCACGCCGGGTACGCGGGAAGCGTAGGGGGCTTTGGTGTGCTCTGCGATCGGCAGGGCATCCATATCGGCTCGCAGCGCGACGCGTTTCGCATCGGTCAGCGGGGCTTCGAGATCCGCGATGAGGCCGTAATGGTCCTCGAACTCTTTGATCTTGTAGCCGCTCGCTTCGAGGATCCCTTTGACGAGATATTTGGTATGCTCTTCGTGTCCGGAGAGCTCGGGATGGGCGTGGATATCATGTCGGAGGGTGACGACTTTTTCATTGATCGCATCGATCTGTGCGAAGAGGTTCCGGCGTAGTTCGTTCATTGTCAATCCTTTCAGTAGCGTATCTCGAAGCCATCGTAGATCAGATCATCCTGATCGTCGATGATCTCATAGGTGATATCGTCGACCCGGCTCAGGGGTGATCCGTTTCTGAGAATGGTGAGAAAATCTTCGAGTTGATCGTCGTGCAGCGCGGCGACGACTTCGACGGTACCGTCGGGCAGGTTGCGTACATAGCCGGGTATCTGACCCAGCGATGCCATCTGCTGAATGCTCTTTCGGTAAAAGACACCCTGTACTTTTCCGCGGACGATAAATCGGTATACATGCATCATAGACTCCTGAATATATTATATCAAATTATCGCGGTGTCGGTATAGATGCATGTCAAGTGCAAGAAAGAGGAAACTCTAAAGCTTTTGTGGTATAATTTCGCGCATCGGGGCGTAGCGCAGTCTGGTCAGCGCACTACCTTGGGGTGGTAGAGGTCGCAGGTTCAAATCCTGTCGCTCCGACCATGATACTCCTTACAACTTCTACCCTATCTGTACCAATACATTAGATCTCTGTTGCGTGCTGCATTGGTTTCATCGCTCAGAAAGCGCGAGATGATCAGCTCCATCACGACGATCATCGGCACGGTCAGCATGATGGCTGCAAGCGCCGTCATACGCTCCTTCAGGGCATTTTCACCCCTCATAATTAATCCAACCATTTCAACCTCCTTGTTCTGTTTTGGTCTGCGGGAAGTATAGCGCAAAGCCAAAATCGATGCAAAGTTCCATGTGGAACTTCAATATATACTAAATTCAGGGGAGATGATGTAGTATATTAAAATAATATATTTTATGAAAATTAATTACAACGATAAAGTAAAAAAGTGAGCCCGAAGATGTCGCAGAAGAGTAGATTGCCGAAAAAAGAGAATATCCTTTTGGCCAAAAAGGTAAAAATGATCTATACAGAGCTCTGCAACGGGGATATTTCGGAACTTCTGGAACTTTTCAGCGACCCTAAAAAGGCCGCGAATAGTCGTGATTATGCATTGACCAGAAAGAAAGTCTTGCAGCGCATGATGCGGGAGGAGACGGCCGGTGTCCGACAGATGGCATCATCGTACGATCGGATGGCGATCTCGAAGCTGCGTCTGGGGGATGAGCCTCTTTTCGAGAAGCGATTTTTCTTCGAGAGCTCGGAAGCGGTTTTTCGCCGCAGGCTGATGGCGTATCTGGATGGGCGCAGAATCGAAGCGGTCGAGCTTGACAGGCGGTATCGTCATCTCTATCTCTACGGATATGCGGATGCATCGCCGCAGCCCAGTGTGCACTACTACGAAATCGAATACCTCGACTATCTCGATCCGGAGTGCAGCAGAGGTGTGTCGATACGGATCCGGCAGGGAGGACGGGAGGCTGAGAAGGGCGGCAATCGCTATGATGGGTGTGTCGAGGGTGCGCAGGAGCGGGTTTCGTTTCATGCGCACAGCGCACACGACTGGATGACGCTGCTTTTCAATACCGAATTGGCGGCTGCATCGGCGGATCGATGTTTTGATGAGGTGCTCTACGGTATGGCGATCGGTATCGACGACCGGCTGCAGAAGATTCCCGTCGCGAAAAAGGCAGCCCTCATGCCCCATCGGCTGGAAGGGGAGGAGCTCGAGCGCATGTGTCTGGTGCTCAACGAAACCGCGTGTATCGACGCCAGAGACAATCTCTATGCGCTCAAGCCCGATTTCCGTCTCGACAGAGGCTATCTGCAGCACTATCGTCACTATGTCGATGCGCTGCACCGCTTCTTCTCATGCGTGAAGGATACACCCTCGATCGATACGCAGCTTTCGGATCGTATGGTCTTTACCGAGTTTCATGCCTTCAGCATGCTTTATGACAAATATGCAGGGGATCAGGACTTTTTCCTCTCGGACCGCAAGCGTATCGTGCTGGAGCTGCTGCGTTTTGCAGAGAAGCGGCGCGAGGATAAGATCTGTATGGTGCTGCCGCTTTACGACGATCGTGAGAATATCTTTCTCTACGAAGCGATCGGCAGGGATAGCATACGGGATATGCTCATCGCCCGCGCGCGGGAGGGGGTGGCGTTCGAGATTCTTTTCGTCGTCAAAGAACCGGGTGATTATCGCAACGACCATATGGAAGGGGTCTATGCGCAGCTGGCGGAGGCGGGTGTGGTGTTTGGATTCGTCGATGCACGCGAGGCGGAGGGGCTGGTCCAGGAGCGTGATTTTGTCTTTTCGTCTGCGCGCAATTTCGCGATCGTTGCCGACGCTTCCGGCAAATTTACCGTGACGCAGAAGCGAGAGACGATCCGCAGATGCATCGCGGACTTTCAGAGGCTCAGAGAGCTTGCGTACAGCTATGAGGATATCCTGGACGAGGCGTGCATGCTGGGTGTGCATGATGCGGTATTGATGAAGATGATGGGGCAGTGGTACGGCTACTTTTACGGTACGCTGCGCTCCTTGCAGGATACGCCGCTGCTATGGCAGATGACATTTGAGATACTGCCCGACTACAGGGTGGTCGAGCAGCGCCGCGAAGGGAGTGCGGAGGGCAGGCTCGAAGTCTCCGAAAGCGAGTCGGCGATCGTGATGATCGATCACAAAACCCACAAGAGGCACTTCCTGACCTTCGACAACCGGGATATCGATAAGCTGTTCGGTGTGGTCTATTTCGGCAAGAGTTACTCCCTGCAGGACGATGTGGTCAGCGCGGGGTTCTTTTCGCGTGAACGGCTTGCGGATGAGAGGGTGGCGCAGCTGCTGGGAGGCGATACGGTATCGAAGCAGAGCACAGGCAAGGAGATCGCCGACCGTATCAGAGCCTATCTGGCAGAAGAGGTCTCTTCTCTGATCCAGCCCAGATAGTCTGCGCTGCCTCCGGTGATCGGTGTCATGATGATCTCCGGCAGGTCGTAGTTGTGCAGTGAGAGGATGCGTTTTCTGATCTCGTCGAAGTGGTCGGTGCGGGTCTTGATATCGATGCGTATCTCCTGATCGCGGGTGAGCTCTCCTTCCCAGCGGTAGTGGCTCTGTATGGCGCATGTCTGGACACATGCAGCCAGACGCTGCTCGAGCAGCATGTGTGCGATATGGGCTGCCGTTTCGGCATTGTCGGTCGTGGTAGTGATGATGCAGAATTCGTTCGTATCGGTCATGTCGGAATTATAGTCAAAAGTGGGGATCGTTGTCAATTATCGCATAACAAAAGAAGATGGTGCGCGCGAGAGGAGTCGAACCTCCACACCCGAAGGCACAAGAACCTGAATCTTGCGTGTCTACCAATTTCACCACGCGCGCATTTGGAAGGGTATTATATAGAAATTTCTTTAATTTTATGTAAAACGAAAGCGAAAAAAGAGATTTTTCGCTTTTAATCGTCGTAAACGCCCGTATCCATATCGAAATCGTACTCCGGCTCTATGACGGGTACATTTTTGAGTGCATCGGGATCGACCTCTTTCTCCTTCAGGTCGTACTCTTTGCCGGTGTAAAAGCGCTGCTCTTTGGCATACTTTTTCTCTTTTTCCATCGCTTTTTTGATCGCTTCGGCGGTTTTGTTGTGCTCTCTGGACGGCGCGCTCTTTTTGTCCGCCGCGATGAGCGTTATGCTGCACAGCAGCATGAGCATCATAAACTTCTGCATGAGAGATCCTTTGCAAACATACTTATAATAATTATATTGTATGTTTATTTATCAGTTATCTAATGATAGGATAAGCATGCTTTCGTAGAAATTAAGC
>CAYLLC010000066.1:0-9835 GCA_964384355.1 uncultured Sulfurospirillum sp.
AGACGGTCGTACCGTCGCTCGACTCCCGTATCGCGAGGATCTGTCCCCAGCCATCCGCATAGTAGCGATCTATGCTATCCCCTGAAGCCGTACCGCATTTGACATGCAAGACACTATGGTAGTGGCCGTTCGGCTCTGCCTGCACGGGGACATTGTCCATATCGAAATCGGTGATATGCGCTTGCAGCACGCATGCACCGTCCTGATTGCGCAGCAGATCGCCTCCCACCTGCAGATATCTCGGATACTGCTCCTGTGATGCGATGTCGTCGTTTGCATCATAGAATGTGACGCTGATTCGCCGGTCGTCTACGAGGTAGGATTCGACTCTCTGCTGGTAGGGTGCTTCCCCTTCAAATACATTGACGATCGGACGATCGAGATCGTCTGTGATCCCTTCGAGTGTGCGCACGATCTCCGTTCTGGTCGATGAAAAGTAGCCGTCGCTCTCCTGCGTCGTGACGGCGAAGCGTTTGGTGACGGTACCGTTTTCGAGGGTTTTGACGGGAAGCAGATATCCGGAGAGATCATATTCGAGGCCGTAAGCCTCTCCTTGCGGCGGTATCGTGCCGGGCTCTTGCTGGGGTGGATAGTTTTGGTGCGTGTCCGGGTATCGGGTCCCGCCGGGCTGGGGTGTATCCGTCGTCGTACAGCCGCCGAAGAGGATGGCGGCAGTGACGAGTATGATGCTGATGGTCTGCTTCTTCATGTGTAGTGCCTTTGGATTGGTTTATCGAAATTATAACACTACAACTGTGAAAAAATCAGCTCGCAAACGCCATTGCGTAGAGAATCCATCCCGTGATCACAGTCATGACGATATCGGCGAAGACGATTTTGCCGTAGCGTTTGTGCGGGAATCGAAAATGCACCGGATAGCGCCGCACGGAGATAATGATTAGCCAGAGCCAGAGCAGTGTGGAGGAGATGGCGAAAATGAGATGAACCACGAAGACGATCGCAAGCGTATCGCTGCCGTAGTACCTGCTCTGCTCGATCACTTTGTCCAGCCCCCAGAAGCGGATATCGATCTCGAGTAGCAGGACCAGCGTATTGACAAGGGTAAAGAGGACGATCTGCGACCACTTGTGGCGATCGTACTCCTCTCTTCTGGCGAAGCGAATGGCGCCGTAGAGCAGAAAGGGCAGTGCTGCGGATGCCAGCATGACGACATCGACGATCAGATCGGCGCGTGTTCCGAAAAAGCCCTCTATTTGCATTACCTTAATCCTATATTTAACTAATATTTTTAAATTATATCAAAAAAAGTGTAAAATACAACATTATGAAAATTGTGAACGCCTATATCGACATAGCGTTGCCGCATGTGGTGAGCCTCAAAGGGCGCCGTGCGGTGCTCAACGCGATCAAAGAACGACTCAAAAGAGAGAACCTCTCACAGCTCGATATCAGCGGCGAATACCCCAAAGAGGCGACGATTGCCGTCATCGCGCTGGTGCCGGATGAGACGAAAGCGGAGCAGCTGATACAGCGGATCGAATCGATGCTGGAGCGCCATTTCCCCGAAGCGGAGTTTGCGATCAGTTACGAAGTGGCTTGATCACTGCTCCGTGTAGTGGAGCTTCAGCCCTTCGTCGCTCATGACGAATCCGCTGATGAAGATTTTGCCATCGTGTACCTTCCTGTGGTGCTCCTTGCAGAGCGGGATGAGGTTGAAGCGGTGGTTCTGGTGGAAGTGGTCGATATTGCCCTCCCCGTCCGCGAACGCCTGCGCCCGGATATGGTGCACATCCTCGACCGGTTTGTTGCAGAGTGCGCATTTGGTCAGGAACATGCTCTTGTTGTATTTGCTGCGTTTGCGTTTTTTGAGCATCTCCAGCTCGCTGAAGTCGCCGCTGAGATTTTTGCGCAGGTCGTAGGCTTGCTTGATGAAGGTCGGATCCATATGGAGCGATTTGGCGAATTCGAGCCCGTAGAGAGAGCTGCCGCTGCCTGTCTCGAGCTTGCGGTTGTAGAGGAGGCGGTCGTTGGCTTCGTCGTATTGCACGCCCAGATGCAGGCATGCGATCGTATCGAGGCTCTGGATCTCTTTGAGTTTGGTCAGCTGGTGCAGGTGCGTCGCGAAGATAAAAAACGCCCCCATCGCATGCAGTCGCATGACGGCGCTCCCGACGATGGCAAGTGCCGATTCGGTCTCGGTGCCGTGGCAGATCTCGTCACCCAGTATCAGGCTGTGTCTGTTGGCACGGTTGAAGATATTTTTGAGCTCGAGCATCTCGACGGCGAAGGTGGAGAGTCCTTTGTAGAGATTGTCGCGGGAGACGATACGGGTGAAGAGTTTGTCGTACATCGTGAAGCGCAGCCTTTTCGCCGGTACGAAAAACCCCGCCTGCGCCATGATCACGGCGATGCCGACCCCTTTCATGAGGGAGGATTTGCCGCTGGAGTTGATACCGTAGAGCAGGACGCCTCTGACCTCTTCGCCTCCCGTGGCCGCAAGCGTGATCTGCTCGCTCTCCATATCTGAGCGCCGCTTGCCGAGATAGATGTCGTTGGGGATGTAGATGCCGTTCTCCTCTCTCGATTCGATGATCGGATGGCGCAGACCGATCGCCTCGAAGAAGGGCGTATCGCTCTTTTCGAGGATTTCGGGTCTCTCGTAGCGGTAGAGTCTGGCGCATTTGGCGTTGCTGATGGCGACATCCATGACGCCGATATGGGTGATCAGCTGCTCGAGCAGCAGGGCGTATCGGTTCTCGATCTCCTGCAGGCTTTCGTCGTAGCGCTTCTTGACCAGAGCGATCATCTTGACCTGATTGGCGATGTAGCTCGAGGAGATCTCTTCGAAGAGCTCGGAGGTGATTTTGACCGAGTTTTTGAGCGTTTTGATCGTGAAATCTTTGAAAAAGTAGTGTCGGTCACCGATCGTGATGAAGCTCTTCTCCAGCTCCTCTTTGATGAGCGAGAAGCGGTTTTTGGTGAGGGTGATGAAGTAGCCCTCGCTCTCCAGATAGCTGACGCTGGCATATTCGCTCTTCTCGCCGAAGAGGCTGTTGATGTGTCGGGCGATCGTCTCGACTTTGTAGAGCTGCATCTTCTGCTCATGCACCAGTGCGTCGATCGCGGGGTAGATCCCCTCGAAAAAGAAGTTCTCATGAATCTGGTTTTTGGAGACTTTCGCGCAGAGGTCGAGGTCGAATGTCGTGGAGAGATAGTGGATGAAATCGGCACACGCTTCGATCATGCTCTTCTCCACCTCGATTCCCTCTCTCTGCTCCTCCTGCAGGATCGCCAGCACGGACTCCAGCGAGGTGAAGAGATAACTCAGCTCGAAGGGATGGAGCTTACGGAGTTTGATGCGTCTGAGGATGCGCTCCAGATCGTAGATCTGTTTGAGGAGGTTTTCGAAGCTCTGATAATTTTCCAGCAGCTTTTCGCTCAGGTCGAAGCGCTCCTGCAGCAGCTTCAGGTCGCATACGGGATTGAGCAGCCGCTCCTTGAGGACCCGCTTGCCGATGGCGGTGGAGGTGTGGTCGATCAGGGAGAGGAGGGTGTGGTCGCTGCTGTTTCGGGAGATGATACCCAGCTGTTCGAGGGGGTTGTTGCCCAGATAGACGAAGCGGTCCGCGGTGAGAAATTTCGGGCGGTACATCTTCTCGACCAGTGCAGGGTCATGCTCGATGATGAAGTCGCACAGCAGTGCCAGCGATTCACTCGCGTAGGCGTAGCGCTCCAGGTCAAGATACTCGATCGGGGAGAGGAAGGAGTTGATGAGGTAGATACGGGCGAAGAGCTCGTTCTGGTAGGCGATTTTGAGTCGGCATTTGTTGAAGCTGTAGTGGTAGTTGCCGGGGATCTCCAGATAGTTGAGTACCCACTCTTTGTCGATCTTTTCGCTGGCGAAAGTGAGCAGCACCTCCGATGTCTGGTAGGATTGCAGCAGGGTGAAGACTTCGTCGAGGGCGAAGGTCTTGTCTTCGCTGGTACTGTGGATTTCATTGACCATCGTCTTGCCGGTGCTGACATCGATCGCACTGTATCCGACGGAGTAGATGCCGTTGTTTTGGTCGATGATGAGGGAGGTGACATTGTTTTCGTTGGGTTCCTGCAGATAGTCGAAATTGGTGCCCGGAGAGATGATATTGGCGATATAACGCTTGACATGCGGGGGTTCGCCTTTTTGACGGACGATGACGACGGTGTAGCGCTTGCTCTGGATGATACGGTTGAGGTAGCGCTCCAGCGAGACGGAGGGCACACCTGCGAGCAGCGGATTCTGGACGGAGTTTTCGAGGATCGATTTGTTCTTGCGTGTCAGCTGGATATTGAGCAGCTCCGAGATCTCTTTGGCTTTGCCGATCTGCTCATGGTCGTTGTTGACTTCATAGACTTCGAAAAAGGATCCGATCTCCATCAGCACGAGGGTATCATGCCCGTACTTCTTCTCGTAGTAGCGCTGCAGATCGAAATAGATTTCGGTCAGGAGGCGCTTTTTGTCGGACAGGATCGCATCGATCTCTTTGTTGTGAAGGCTTATGGGTAATTCCTTGCTGCGGTAATGTTGCAAATTATACAAAAAAGAGGTGAAACTCTCTTTATGTTTATAATGTATATTAAAATTTACTTTTCTCCCTGCCTGTTATAAAGTTTTTTCCCAAAATGCCGATATTAGAGATACAACAACGATCAGGAGGCGATATGAGAGTGCATTACAGAGTGAGTGAAGAGTATGAGGCGATTTTCAAACCCCCTTATGTCGTCGCCGAAGTGGCCGGTGTCATGATTATCGTCGGAGGGTTTCTGATACACGCTTTTAACTAAACTTTGGCTATTATCCCCTTTATGGAAAAGAAAACAAGATTCGAACAGTCCGTCAGAAATATGCTTGAGATTATCGGCGAAGATCCCGATCGCGAAGGTCTTGTCAAAACGCCGGAGCGTGTATTCAAGGCATTCTCTTTCATGACGAAGGGGTACGATCAAGACCCCAGAGAGGTGCTCAACGAAGCCCTATTCAGCAGTACCAACGACGAAATGGTGCTGATACGCGATATCGAGTTTTATTCGATGTGTGAACACCACCTGCTGCCGATCATTGGTCGCGCACATGTTGCCTATATCCCGGACGGCAAAGTGGTCGGCCTCTCCAAGATACCGCGGATGGTCGAAGTCTTTGCCAGGCGCCTGCAGATACAGGAGCAGATGACCGAGCAGATCGCCGATGCGATTACCGATGTGATCAATCCCAAAGGGGTCGGCGTAGTGATTCAGGCCCGACACATGTGTATGGAGATGCGCGGCGTCGAAAAGGTCAACTCCATCACGACGACATCCGCACTCAGAGGGATGTTTCGCGAGCAAAAAACCCGCAACGAATTTCTCAACTTTATCAACAACCCTCCGGCTATAAGGTACTGATGAAGCTCTCCGATATCGCCAAAAAGCTCGGTCATGCAGAGGTATCGGTCAGCTTCGGACAGATCGAGAATATCACCGCATCCAATATCGAAATCACGGGACTTCGACCCAGCATAGGCGACATCATCAAAATCATCTCCTCCTCCGGCGAAGAGAGTCTGGGGATGGTGACGGAGCTGAGAAGACACTCCTTCTTCGTCTCTCCTTTCGGCTTCGTCGAGGGGCTCAAAATCGGTGACAGAGCCTACATCGACGAAGAGGGATTGACGATTCCCGTCAGCGATGCACTGCTGGGCCGGGTGGTCGATCCGCTCATGCGACCCAAAGACGGCAAGGGAGAGATCTACGGCGGTACGCCGATGCCGATCATCAAAGCACCGATCGATGCGATGAAGCGGGGATTGATCGAGGAGAAGTTCAGTGTCGGAGTCAAGACGATCGACGGGCTTCTGACCACCGGCGCAGGGCAGAAGGTCGGCATCTTCGCCGGCAGCGGTGTGGGCAAATCGACGCTGATGGGCATGATCGTCAGAGGTGCCGACGCCCCGATCAAAGTGGTCGCACTCATCGGGGAGCGCGGACGGGAGATACCCGAGTTTATCGCCAAAAACCTGGGCGGCGATCTGACGGATACGGTCATCGTCGTCGCCACCAGTGACGACTCTTCGCTGATGCGAAAGTACGGTGCTTTTGCGGCGATGAGTGTGGCGGAGTATTTCAAAGAGCAGGGACGCGATGTGCTCTTTATCATGGATTCGGTCACGCGCTTCGCGATGGCGCAGCGGGAGATCGGGCTGGCGTTGGGCGAGCCGCCGACATCCAAAGGGTATCCCCCCTCTTCTCTGACCCTGCTGGCACAGCTGATGGAGCGTGCGGGCAAAGAGGAGGGCAAAGGGTCGATCACGGCTTTTTTCACCGTGCTGATCGAGGGTGACGATATGAGCGATCCCATCGCCGATCAGAGCCGCAGTATCCTCGACGGCCATATCGTGCTCAGTCGCGAGATGACCGATCTGGGGATCTATCCCCCGATCAATATCCTCAACTCCGCATCGCGGGTCATGAACGATGTCGTAGATGCCAGACACAAAGAGGCGGCGATGAAGTTCAAGCGGATGTTTTCGCTGCTCAAGGAGAACGAAGTGCTGATCCGCATCGGAGCCTACACGCAGGGGAGCGATCCGGAGCTGGACGAGGCGATCGCAAAAAAGCCGCTGATGGAAGCTTTCATGAAGCAAGATCCGGGAGAAATCGTAACATTCGAAGAAACTAAGAAACAACTTATAAGTATCGTTTAATAAAAAAAGAGTACAATTAGGACATATTTAGTCCTATTAAACAACTGGAGAGAAAATGAGAGTCTATCTGGACAACAACGCAACCACAATTGTCGACCCGCAGGTCAAGCTGGCGATGGAGCCATTCTTTTGCCAAATGTACGGCAATCCCAACTCCCTGCATGCATTCGGCAGTGAGACACACCCCTATCTGAAGATCGCGCTGGAGAAGATCTACGCAGCGCTGCATGTACCCAAGCAGGATAGCGTCGTCGTCACTTCATGCGCGACAGAGAGCAACAACTGGGTCTTTAAAAGTATCTATTTCGACTATATCGTCAGCGGCAGAAAAGACCATATCATCGTATCGGAGGTGGAGCATCCGTCGGTGATCGCAGCTGCGAAGCATCTGGAATCGCTCGGCGTCAAAGTGACCTATCTGCCGATCAACGAAGAGGGGCTGATCACGGCGCAGAGCGTGCGTGACAACATCACCCCCAAAACGGCGCTGGTATCGGTCATGTGGGTCAACAACGAGACGGGAGCGATCTTTCCCGTGCAGGAGATCGGTGAAATCTGCAAAGAGCACGGGGTGCTCTTTCATACCGATGCGGTGCAGGCGATAGGCAAGGTACCCGTCGATGTGCAGTCGTTTCATGTCGATTATCTCACCTTTTCGGCGCATAAGTTTCATGGCCCCAAAGGTGTCGGAGGACTCTATATCAAAAAGGGCTCCGAGCTGACACCGCTATTTCACGGCGGATCCCAGATGGGCGGACACAGGAGCGGTACGCTCAATGTCCCCGGAATTATTGGCATGGGCAAAGCATTGGAGCAGGCGGTCGATTCGCTCGATTTCGAGATGCATGATGTCAAAGAGCTCAGAGACATGCTCGAAGATGAGCTGCTCAAGATCAAAGATACCTTCGTCGTCACACCGCGCGAAAAGCGCGCTTCCAACACGATTCTGATCAGTTTCAGAGGCGTCGAGGGAGAAGCGATGCTCTGGGATCTCAACCAGGCGGGTATCGCAGCCAGTACGGGCAGCGCATGCGCCAGTGAAGATCTGGAATCCAACCCGGTGATGGAAGCGATCGGAGCGGCGGAAGATCTCGCCCATACGGCGATCCGCTTCTCACTCAGTCGCTACACGACGCGAGAAGAGATCGAGTATACGATCGGTGTCGTCAAAAAAGCGGTCGAGAGACTCAGGGGTATATCCAGCTCTTACGCCTATACGCCCAAGAGTCATCAGAGCGCATTATAATAAAAATAAAGAATAGAGATAAGGAAAGAAAATGGGATTTGACAGTTTAATCGGCGGATCAATCTGGGACGAATATAGCCAAAATGTCCAGGACCGCATGAACAACCCTCGCCATATGGGTGAGATTACGGAAGAGGAGGCAGAGAAAGCCGGCGGGCGATTGATCGTCGCCGATTTCGGTGCCGAAAGCTGCGGAGATGCGGTGCGTCTCTACTGGATCGTCGATCCGAAGACGGACAAAATCATCGATGCGAAATTCAAAAGTTTCGGATGCGGTACGGCGATCGCCAGCTCCGACGTCATGGCGGAGCTGACCATCGGCAAGACCGTGGACGAGGCGGTGAAGATCACCAATATCGATGTCGAAGCGGCGATGCGTGACAATCCCGACACACCGGCGGTACCGCCGCAGAAGATGCACTGCTCCGTCATGGCGTACGATGTCATCAAAAAAGCGGCAGCCGAATACAAAGGCGTCGATATGGAGAGCTTCGAATCGGAAGTGATCGTCTGTGAATGTGCCCGGGTGAGCCTGGGAACGCTTCGCGAAGTGATCAAGCTCAACGACCTCAAAACGGTCGAGGAGATCACCGACTACACCAAAGCGGGTGCATTCTGCAAATCATGCATCAAACCCGGCGGCCACGAAGAGCGGGAGTACTATCTCGTCGATATTCTGGCCGAGGTGAGAGGCGAGATGGAAGCAGAGAAGGTCAAAGCCGCCGCGGACTCCGCAGCAGGCGTCGGTGACGAGGTACCGTTTGCCCAGATGACGCTGGTACAGAAGCTCAAAAAAGTAGAAGCGGTGCTCGATGAGAATATCCGTCAGATGCTGGTCATGGACGGTGGAAATATGGAAGTGCTCGACATCAAAGAGAATGGCGGCCATATCGATATCTATATCCGCTATCTGGGTGCATGCAGCGGCTGCGCGAGTAGCTCTACCGGTACACTCTACGCTATCGAAGCGACACTCAAAGACAAACTCGACCCCAATATCCGGGTACTGCCGATCTGATCATTTCATCGGCAGAAGTGAAAGTCGGTATACCATCTGGCGATATCCATAAAGGAGAGGTTTCTCTCCCTCTGGTCCGCCGGAACCGACATGATACGCAGTTTACTCCCCACAATCGCACTCACCAGATAGAAAAAGAGTCCGAACCCTACCCCCACGACCCAGTCATACTCGTACCAGATCCAAAGCGCAAGCAACAGCGGCAGAATCGTCAATCCGAAATAGATCGCGGATGCGATGAAACGGCATCTCAAGCCGACCATCCTGGGTGTGTTTTCGATCGGAATGCGATCATCGGGTACGAAACGCATTATTTCAGATTGGTGAAGCTGAGCGGTGCATCGATATCGAGTGCTTTGACGGCGGCGATGCATGCCTGCAGGTCGTTGATCGATTTGCCGGTGACGCGCACCTCTTCGCCGCGTATCTGCGCCTGAACTTTGAGTTTCTGGTCTTTGATCGCTTTGACGATCTTTTTGGCGTCATCTTTGGAGATGACATCGACGATGGAGAGAACGATTTTGGTATTGCCGCCGCCGACTTGCTCGCGCTTGAATTCATTGATCGCTTTGGCGGGGATACCGCGTTTGATCGCTTTGGAGATGACGATATCCATCATCGCTTCGGCTTTGGAGTCGCTCGACGAGATGAGGGTGATCGTCTTCGCCTTTTCGTTGTAGTCGATCTCCGCTTTGATCCCTTTGAAGTCGTAGCGGTTGCCTACCTCTTTTTTCGCCTGTTCGATTGCATTTTTCATCTCCTGCGCATCCAGTTCTGCGGTGATGTCGAAACTGTGCTCTTTGGCCATCTGCATGCTCCTCTTTTTTTCTCATTGTTTTTAATTATAGCATATCTCAAAATCCGGGGTCGAATCCGCCGCCGAACATGTCGTCG
>CAYLLC010000067.1:0-9754 GCA_964384355.1 uncultured Sulfurospirillum sp.
GAGGATGAGACGCATGGCTTCACGGTCGACGACTACAATGTCCACACATCGCTCGAACCGGGCAAAACAGTATCCGTCACATTCAAAGCGGACAAAGAGGGTGTATTCCCATACTACTGTACCGAGTTCTGTTCGGCACTGCACCTGGAGATGATGGGTTATCTGCTGGTCAAAGATCCAAACAAAAAGTATACATCGGCAGCCAAACTCAAAATGGCGAAGATGACACCGGAACAACTCAAGGCAGAGTATGACAAAACCGTCGCCACCAACAAAGCGACCGATGCCGTCATCCAGAGCGTCGTGAAATTCCTCAAGGACAACCACTACGAGAAGTATCCGACCGTCAAAGCGCTCGTCGAAGATGCACTCGACCAGTACGGCAAAATCCCTGAGCAGAAGAAGAAAGCGGACGAAGCCGTCAAAGCGGGTGACCTCGAAAAAGCGATTCTGTTCGAGAACATGATCTGGCAATATATGGTCAAAACCGCAGATGTCGGTATCCGTGCCAAAGATCTGCTGGTCAAGAAGATCGCCACACCGATGAGCGAAGCGGCCCAAAGAGGCCATGCCGCCTATCTCGAGGGCGGATGTAACGGCTGTCATGTCATCGGTAAGGTCAGCTCCGGTCCGGATCTGGTCGGTGTACTGCAAAGACACGAAAACGGTGAGCAGTGGGTCAAGAACTGGATCCTGCATCCCGAAAAGATGTACGACAATCCTTACATCAAATCGATGACCAACTACTTCAACCTCAGAATGCCTAACCAAGGCATGACAGAGGAGCAGGTAAACGATATCATCGAATATCTGAAATGGGTGGATAAAAACGCCAACCTATTCTGATACACCTGTATCACAGCAGACGACCGGGATGCCGGTTGTCTGCTTTTTATCTACTATTGTATCTTTTCAATCAGAAGAGAGAAGACACAATAGTGTATAATTTATAATTAATACTTATAACATCACCATAAGGACGGGGGAAATGAACAAATCACTGACAAAATCCAGGATATTCACATTTTTGGCATTTGCGATCCTGATGTACTGGTTCGTCATACCGGCGGTATTCACACACAATGTCGTAGAACTCAATGAAGAGGGCAAAGCCGACAAACTGCCGGCAATCACCTACAAAGTGTGGGACTACTACCACAAAGGGATGTATGTCAGCCCCAACACGCCCAAAGAGATCGCCGGCAATCTCAAAAAGATGATCGAAGAGGATGCCGAACTGAGCGTCGCGACCGCTCCGATCTGGTATGTGGCGCTCGAAGCCCCCAACTACCCCAAAGAGGCGTTCCCCGAGGGTATCCCCGTCTACTACCACTTCGACGGGTTCAGCGGTGATGTGCATGAAATGAACACGATCAACCACTTCATCGGTATGGATCCGATGAAACGGGGCGCCCCCTATCTGCGTGCGATCGCACCCTACGCCCTCATCTTCGTCGCGCTGATCTTCGTCTTTTATATGCTTTTCGACTGGAAGTTCCTCGACTATCTGATGCTCATTCCCGTCGCACTGCCGATCATCTTTCTGGGATTCTATGCCTACTGGCTCTACTGGTTCGGTCATCACATGCACAGCTGGGGCGCATTCAAAATCAAGCCCTTTATGCCGACGGTCTTCGGAGACGGTAAGGTCGCGCAGTTCACGACACACTCCTATCCGACGATCGGATTCTGGCTGCTGGTCGCGATCAGCATCCTGAGTCTGCTGGCGATCGTCTCGAAGAAAAAAGCCAGACGCCTGGCCGAAAACGGCGAATAGGGACATCACGATGATCAAGGCTCTGTTTCTCTCTCTCTTTGCACTGTCACTGCATGCCAATACGCTTCAGGCTGCGATCGACCATGCACCGAAGGGATCGAAACTGGAGCTGCCCGCAGGGGTCTATCACGGCAACATCGTCATCGACAAGCCGCTCATCATCGACGGCAAAAACCAAAAAGCGATCATCGAGGGAGAGGGCAAAGGGACGGTCGTCACGATCAAAAGCCCCTTCGTGACGCTGCAAAACCTCACGATCCGACACAGCGGAGCAGAACATGAAAGCGTCGATGCGGGTATCTCGATGCAAAAAGTCCACCATTGCCATATTCTCCACAACCGTCTCGAAGATGTCCTCTTCGGCATCGACATGCAGCAGTGCGACGAAAACAATATCAGCGGCAACGATATCACCTCCAAACCTTTCGATCTGGGACTCAGAGGCGATGCGATCCGCCTCTGGTACTCCAACGACAACACCCTCACCCGCAACCGCATCACCAAAGCGCGGGATTTTGTCGTCTGGTACTCCCACGGCAATCTGATCGCACACAACTACGGCGAATACGGCAGATACTCTCTGCACTTCATGTATACGGGCAAAAATATCGTCCGTGACAACACCTTCAGGCACAACTCGGTCGGTATCTTTTTCATGTATTCTCAGGATACGCTGGCCGAAGGCAACCTGATCCAGAACTCGATGGGCACGACAGGGCTTGGGATCGGTATGAAGGATTGCTCCAACTACACGATCCGAAACAACAAAATCCTCTACTGTGCCAGAGGACTCTACATCGACCGCTCCCCTTTCGAGCCCGACACCGTCAACACCATCACCCACAACTATATCCTCTACAACAGCGAAGGCGTGCACTTTCACTCGCTGAGCCTGCACAATATCTTCAAAAAGAATATCATCAAAGGCAATATCGATACCGTGGTCAACGACTCCTACAACACCAAAGTGACGGAAAATATCTGGGACGGCAACTACTGGGACGATTACGAAGGGTTCGACAGAGACGGTGACGGTATCGGGGATACGCCCTACAACCTCTACTACTACGCGGACAAGATGTGGCTGCTCAATCCCAATGTCAAGTTTTTCTACGGATCGCCGGTCATCTCGATACTCAACTTTCTGGCGAAGCTGGCACCGATATCCGAACCGGTGAAACTGCTCACCGATCCACATCCCAAAATCATGGAGGGGAAGATACTATGACGCCACAAGAGAAGAAACGAAGAGATTTCATGAAAAATATCGCAGGGCTAGGCGTGCTGGGGCTGGCCGCCGGGGCTGGCATCTACTTCGCCCCCAGGCTCAAAGCGGACAAGCTGCTGCTGCGACCTCCCGGAGCCGTCGATGAGGATGATTTTCTCAAGCTCTGCATCAAGTGCGGGCAGTGTCTGCAGGTCTGCCCCTACGACTCGATCGAACTCGAGGATATCGACGGCGGTGCGAGCATGGGCATGGCCTATATCGATCCGCTCAAGCGCGGCTGCTACCTCTGCGAAGCGTTTCCCTGTATCCTCGCATGTCCGACCGGGGCGCTCGACCATGAGAAGGATGAGATCAAATATATCCATATGGGTATGGCGGTCATCGTCAACGAAAGCGCCTGTC
The DNA here is from genome assembly GCA_964384355.1 of uncultured Sulfurospirillum sp. Taxonomy (GTDB): domain Bacteria; phylum Campylobacterota; class Campylobacteria; order Campylobacterales; family QNZT01; genus QNZT01. The sequence goes on from CAYLLC010000067.1 coordinate 3,408, forward strand.
TGGCGCTGCAGAACAAGCCGGTACCCGACCGTGCGATAGACCGCATCTACGACCATACCAGAATCCTCACCGCCGAAGAGCACCGACAACACAAAGTGATCATGCGCGGCGACGAAAACGAGAAAGAGGAGCTGCAGAAGAAGGTCCTCCAGAATCTGGAGCAGTTTCGCGGCAAAGCATGCACGATCTGCGCCGATATGTGCCCCTTCCACCCCAATCCCGAAGATGCGATCGGGATGGTCGCCAAAGAGGGCGGCCTGATCCCCGAAATCCGGGAAGCATGCGTGGGATGCGGTGCATGCGTGGAGCTCTGCCCTACGCAGGTGCTCAATATCGTCCCGCGCGCTACATACGACCAAATCTACGGGAAGGGGAAAAAGAGCGATGCATAACAGAAAATGGATAGCGGCCGTTGCCGCTGCAGTACTCATGCTGACAGGCTGCGGCGGCAGCGGTGAGGAGAAGGCACCGACACAGCACGCACAGGAGGGAGCACCCCGGATCAAAGTGACCGAAAATGCCGTCGATACAACCGTATCGAAAACGCCGGATAAGAGCAACAGCGGGCAGTTCTACTACTCCTACAACAAAGAGAAGAACGTTTCGGAAGAGCCGCCCAAAAGGCGTACGACGATCGATGCCTATCTCAATATCAAATCGCCCTACGAAAAGGTGCGTATCACGATGATGATCAAGCGACTGAGCAACGACTACATCCTGCGCTGTTCACCCTGTCATGACGACTATGCCAACGGCGTGATCGGCCCTTCGCTGCTGGACAAGAACGCCTCTTTTATCTATCAGAGGATTATGGATTTCAAGAGCGGCAAGCGAAAGAATGTGCTCATGAAAGAGCTGGTATCGCAGATCGACGATGCGAAACTCAAATCGATCGCCGATGAGATAGCGAACTTCAACAAAGAGATCAGAAAAATGAGGAGAGGGAAATGATAAAGAGAATAATTGCAGCGATCGCGGTAGTGCTGGCGGCATGGGCGAGCTATTACATGCTGAGTCTGGACAGAGAGGCGCACAAGATGCAGCGAATCTCGGAGTTGATCCAGAGCACAAAGATGGAGGACACAAAGCTGACCTCCACACCACAGATGCCCAAAACCAAACCGGTACAGAGCGCTGCACAAACAGCCAAAAAACAGAACGACGAAGTCGCCGAGAAGCTCAAAGCGCTCCGTGAAAAAGCGGGCAACCTCGCCGCCTTCAAAACAAGCCCGCTCTACAAAAAGAGCTGTGCATCCTGTCATGGCAATATCGGAGAGGGTATCATCGGTCCCAAGCTGATCGGCAAGAGCAAGGAGACGATTCTCACCGCACTGCATGATTTCAAAAGCGGCAAACGCAAAAACTATGTCATGTACGGACTGCTCGGCAATATGACCGACCAGCAGCTCGAGGATCTGGCGACGGAGATTGCGACCTTCCAGCAGAAGCTGGACGAAGCGACCAAAAACTAAAGCGGCCCGAGCGGACTAAAGGAGAGGAAGATGGATAGATATAACGCCAGTATCAAAGAGATTCTCAATGCACCCTTCTGGTCTACCTTCTACTACAAGACCAGAGAGGGCAAGACGAGATTGACGATCAGAGCCTGGAGATGGCTGAGTATCATCCTCATCAACCTCATCTTTTTCCTCTCGTTTCACATCGATATACAGTTTCTCGAGGGTACGCTCAACGGCTCCAGACTGCTGGGATTCCATCTCATCGATCCCTTCACGGCACTGGAGATTTTCGCCGCCGAGCACCATATCCACACCAATGTCATCATCGGCAGCCTCACACTGGCGGTATTCTACTTCCTCGTCGGCGGCAAAGCCTACTGCGCGTGGGTCTGCCCCTACGGACTGCTCAGTGAAATCGGCGAATATATCCACATGAGACTGGTCCGCAAAAAGATCATCAAAGAGCGCAAATTCAACCCCAATATCCGATTCTTCTTCTGGGCTGCATTTCTCGCTGCGGCAGCGATCGACGGCTATCTCGTCTTCGAGGTGATCAACCCCATCGGGATCATGAGCCGTATCATCACCTACGGATGGAGCCTGGCAGTGGTCTGGGTGCTGGTGATCCTCTTTTTCGAGATCTTCTACTCCCGCCGCGCATGGTGCAAATATATCTGCCCCGTCGGCACTACCTACAACATGCTGGGCTGGGTCAGCATGACCAAAGTCCAGTGGGATATGGACAAATGCGACCACTGCGGCGCATGCCTCAATGCATGCTTTGAGGATCATGTGCTGGAGTTTATCAAACCCAAGTATGACAAAAAACGCGCCGAAAAAGGGATCAACAGACAGATCGTCGTCAACGGCGACTGCACGCTCTGCGGCAGGTGTTTCGATGTCTGTCACACCGACGCCTACAACTACGAATTCAGACTCAAAGATCTGGTATGAGTAAGATGCTGGTCGTCGCCAAAGATATCACCAAGCGATTCATGGGCACCAATGTCCTCGACCATGTATCGCTGACGATAGAGAAGGGAGACCGCATCGCCCTGATGGGCCCCAACGGCGCCGGCAAGACCACGCTCGTACGCGCTATGCTGGGATTTTATCATCTCGACGGCGGAGCGCTGCAGGTCCTCTCGCACGATCCCGTCAGAGAGCGGGTCGAAGTGCTCCGGCATGTCAGCTTCATCCCTCAGCTGCCGCCGCCGGTGAAGCTCAGCATCGAAGAGCTGCTCACCTATGTCAGCAGGAGTGCCGGCATCGCCAAAGCGCAGATCATCGATGAAGCATCGCGAATGGATCTCGACCTCAGAGCGCACATCGCCAAACCCTTCTACAAACTCTCGGGCGGCATGAAGCAAAAGCTGCTGATCGCCATCGCCCTCTCCAAAAAGAGCGATCTGCTGATCTTCGACGAGCCGACGGCCAATCTCGATCCCAAAGGGCGCGAACAGTTCTACGCGCTGCTCGAAGAGATCGATCCCGACTGCTCCACGCTCTACATCACGCACAGGCTCGACGAGATCCGCTCTCTCGTCAATCGTATGCTCTATATGGATCTCGGAAAGGTGGTCGAAGATGCGCGGATATAGGTATCTGATACTCATGCTGACACTCCTCGCCGCACTGACGGGATGTCAGAAAAAGAGCACCGGAGGTATCGCACAGATGCACTGGGACCGCGATATGTGCGAGCGGTGCAAGATGGCGATCAGCGAACGCAAATATGCCGTACAGGTGATCGATCCCAAAACGCACAAAGCCTACAAGTTCGACGATATCGGCTGTGCCGTGCTGTGGTTTGACGAAGAGCATATCCCGTGGAAAGAGCAGGCGAAGATCTGGATCACCGATGCCAAAACCGGCAAATGGATCGATGCGAAAACGGCGATCTACACCGACGATTCGATCACGCCGATGGCATTCGGATTCGCTGCCTATACACCGGAGACCCTGCCCGCCAATCACCATACACGCAACTTTTCGGAAATTGTCCGGAAGGTAAAAGAGATCGAAAAGCTCAACAACCAAAAGGTCCGAACGCAATGAAAAATCTGCTCTTAGTCGCCTATCTCGATATCAAAGAATCCCTCAGATCCAAGTGGTTCTATGTCTATGCCGTCGTATTCGGCGGGCTGATGGCGCTCTTTTTCATCACGGGTGTCTCCGATGCGGTCGTGATGGGATTCACGGGCCTCAGCCGCATGCTGCTGATCTTTATCCAGGTGACGATCATCATCCTGCCGATCTTTATCCTCATCACTACCGTCAAATCGATCTCGGGAGATCGCGAGAGCAATGTCCTGGAGTATATGCTCTCTTTTCCCGTATCACTCAAAGACTACTACTGGGGCAAGATGCTCGGGCGCTTCGCAACGGTCTTTCTGCCGGTATTTTTCGCTCTCATGCTGGGGGTGCTCTTCGGACTCTTCAAGGGCGGCGATCTGCCGTGGGGGATGGTCTTTCTCTATTCTGCGCTGCTCTTCGCCCTCTGTTTCACCTTTCTGGGGATCGCCTTTTTCCTCTCATCGATCGTCAAATCGACCGACATCGCACTGGGCAGCTCATTCGTGGTCTGGATCGTTTTGCTGGCCTTCATCGACATCGCGCTGATCGGGCTGATGCTGCAGAACAGAGTCAGCGACGAGCTGATTCTCACGATCGCCATGCTCAATCCGATCGAAGTCTTTCGTATCGGTGCTATCACGCTGTTTGACCCGGAGCTGACCGTCATCGGGCCGGTCGCCTACTATCTGCTCGACACACTGGGTGCGAAGCTGCTGATCGTTTATGCCGTGGTATACCCCATCCTCGTCGGGACACTCTTCGCCTGGCTGGGCTATATCGCATTCAAGAAAAAAGATCTACTATAAGGAGAGAGGGATGAAGATACTGTTGTTGATCATACTGCTGTTTTCGGGGCTCTTGGGCGGTGAGATCAGGCTCACCGACCAAAACGCCACCGACCCCGTCTATCTGCTGCCGCTGAAGCAGTACCCCAAATGGCTCTGCCAAGCGGAGCTGACCAACGGCAAGAAGGTACAGTTCGTCTCGGTCAAGTCGATGATGCAGGTCTATCAGCATCAGGACTATTTCCGCAGACACAAACTGCTCGATGCCAACATCTCGAAGCTTTTCGTGCAGGATTTCCTGAGCGGCAAACGCATCGAAGCGCCCAAAGCGGTCTATCTTTTCGGGAGCCGGCTCGTGGGACCGCACGGAGACGACCTGATCCCCTTTGAAAACAAAAAGAGCGCCCAAATCTTCATGCTCAAATATGGCGGTACCAAACTACTGCCCTTTCAGAGACTCTCGAAAGGGCTTATCCGATATCTTGATATGTAGGAGCAATCAACATGAAACGACCAGAACCGATCGACGAAGAGATCGAACTCAAAAACAATGTCTACATCGAAAGCGACACCGATCTCAAAGGCATCATCACCTATGTCAACGACTACTTCGCCGAGATCTCACGCTACACACCCGAGGAGCTGATCGGACAGCCCCACTCGATCGTGCGCCATCCCGATATGCCCAAAATCCTCTTCAAAATCCTCTGGGATCGTCTGCATGCGGGCGAGAACTTCATCGCCGCAATCAAAAACCTCGCCAAAGACGGCAGATACTACTGGGTCTTTACCGATTTCGAACCTATTAAAAATGAAAAAGGCGAGACGATCGGGTACAAAGCCTCGCGCAAAAAGATCTCCAGACATGTCACCGATACCCTCGATCCCCTCTACAAAAAGCTGACCGAAATCGAAAAAGAGGGCGGCATGGAAGCGAGTGAAAAGTATCTCGAAGCGTTTCTGAAAGAGCACGGCGAAGATATCACGGTAGACAACCTGCTGGAGAACATCCACCGACTCTACTGATCAGTAGGCGCCGAGTGCCCGGTGTATCTGGCGATAGGCCTCCATCGGAGTCGTTTCGAAATAGTCGATGCCGTGTTTTCTGGCGAACTCCCGCGTCATCTGCTGTACTCTCAGCAGATTGAATCTCGGCGCACGGGGGAAGAGATGGTGCTCGATCTGCGTATTGAGCCCGCCGTAGAACCAATGCACGAACCGCCCTCCTCTCAGTGAACGGCTGCCGCGCATCTGTATCTCCATCCAGCTCATATCCCTGCTCTGCTCCAGGTCGAAGACTTCGCACCCCAGATGGTTGGTGATGAACCCAAACGCCAGCCACGCAGAGAGGAGCAGATAGAGTGAGACAAAGAGCGTCAATGCCGAGCCAAACGGCAGTGTGTAAAAGATCGTGCCCCAGATCAGCGGCCAGTGCAAGAGCATGAGTGCCAATTCACCATAGTGTCTTCGCTTCAGCACGAACTTGTACGACTGTGCGATAAACGCCGGGTACATGAAAAACATCGCACCCCAGAAGAGCAGATATTTGTACTTTCGGATAAAGGGGCTGTTCCCACGATGGTGCGGGGTAAAGGCACCGTCGAGCGCGCGGATATCCTCATCCTTTTCGACGACATTGCACCAGGTGTGATGATTGACATTGTGCTTGTGGTCCCACCACGATGAGGAGTTGCTCAGGATCAGTGCCGAGAAGGGATAGGAGAGCCAGAAAGAGAGCTTTTTGTTTTTGAAATACTGCAGATGCAGAATATCGTGCGAGACGAAAACGGCACGGGTCAGCACGACCGTCAGAAAGAGCGCCAGCAGCAGAGGATGCCAGTGCGGAAGCATCACGAAAGCGACTCCCAGAGAGAGGATGATCGCGATCATTTCGACGCTGCCTCGCACCGGCACGCGCTCGAGCAGGCCTGCACGGCGGACTTCCGCTTTGAGCTCGTCGAAGATATCTTTGGTTTGGGGATTGGTGATGGACATAAGGGTTCTTTTTATTATATTACCGCACCCA
>CAYLLC010000068.1:0-9720 GCA_964384355.1 uncultured Sulfurospirillum sp.
CTCACTTTCTCCCGAAAAATATCTTTATGTCCTCGTAGCTCAGCTGGATAGAGCATCGGATTCCTAATCCGAAGGTCTCAGGTTCGAATCCTGTCGGGGACACCACCATCATACATTTTGATCTAATCAGGCGTTATCTTCCGTGATCTTTTTTGCAAGTTGTTCGGGCAGCAGTCCGAGTGACTCTTCGACGAGCGTCGTATTGCCATGCGGGATGAAGGCGTCGTCATATTCGAATGTGACCACTTCTACCCCCTCGATATGGTTGCGGCTGAGAAATTCGCACAGCGCACTGCCTACGCCGCCCATTTTCGCACTGTCGCTGAAGATGTACCATCTGCTGTACCTGTCGGCCAGTTGCGTCAGCAGCTGCTCGTCCAGAGGCTTGACGAAGACCAGATCCAGCAGTCCCGTATCGAAGTCGAGCAGTTTCATCGTCTCGTAGGCTCTGCCGACACCGGCGCCGTATCCGATCAGGAGTACCTCGGAGTCGGCATCTTTGAGCAGGTCGGCTTTGCCCGGCTGCATCGGTTTGCTCTTGTAGGGGAGAGGGCGGAATGTCCCGCGCGGGTAGCGAAAGGCACACGGTGTCCGCATCTCGTGCGCGAAGGCGACGGCGTGGTGCATGCTCGCTTCATCTCTGGGGGCGAAGAGGGTCATGTTGGGGATAGCACGCAGGTAGGAGATATCGAACGCCCCCTGGTGCGTCTCGCCGTCTTCGCCGACGATACCGGCACGATCGATGGCGAAGACTACCGGCAGCGCCATAATGCATGCATCGTGAATCACCTGATCGTAGGCGCGCTGCAGGAATGTGGAGTAGATTGCGATGAAGGGTTTGAATCCCTCCTTGGCCATCGCGCACATCGACGTGACGGCATGCTGCTCCGCGATCGCCACATCCCAGAAACGCTCGGGATAAGCGGCCATCAGATCTTTGATACCGGTGCCGCTTGGCATCGCTGCGGTGACACCGACTACTTTTTCATCTCTCTTCGCCAGATCGAGCAGCGCTTCGCTGAACATTTTGGTCGCATTTTTGGCGCTGCTTTTGGCGATCGGCTCGCCGGTATCGATGTCGAATTTGCTCACGCCATGCCAGTGCTCGTAGTAGCCTTCGGCGATGTCGTACCCTTTGCCCTTGATCGTCTGCGTATGGATGATGACCGGCCTTTGCATCTTTTTCGCGAGTGTGTAGGCTTCGATGAGGGCAGGGAGGTCATGGCCGTCGACCGGTCCGATGTACTCCAGTCCCAGCTCTTCGAAGAGGATGCCGGGTGTGATCAGCTTCATGCTCTCGTCGAAGCGTTTGGCGATGTAGGTGGCACCTTCGGGGAGATGTTCGAGCAGCTGTTTGGTCTGTTTTTTGATCTTCTGATAGAAGTTGCCCGCCATCACCTGCGAGAGATAGTTGCTGATGGCGCCGATCGGTTTGGCGATGCTCATTTCGTTGTCATTGAGGATGATGACGACGGGGAGTTTGATATCACCCAGTTCGTTCATCGCTTCGTAGACCATGCCGGCCGTCATGGATCCGTCGCCGATCAGTGCGACGGGCAGGCGATCCTCCTCTTTGAGTCTGATCGCTTTGGCGGCGCCGGTGGCGAGCGATATCGATGTGGAGCTGTGGCCTGCGACGAAGTAGTCGTAGGGGGATTCGGAGGGCTTGGTGTAGCCGCTGATGCCCCCGAAGGTACGCAGGGTATCGAAGCGGTCCCAGCGGTCCGTCAGCAGCTTATGCGCATATGCCTGATGGGATACATCGAAGATAAAGGGATCTTTGCCGGGTTCGAAGACATGATGCATCGCGACGATCAGTTCGACAGAGCCGAGTGTGGAGCTGAGATGTCCGCCGTTTTTGCTGACGGTCTCGAGTATCTTCTGTCGTATTTTTGCACAGAGATCTTCCATCTGCGCGATCGTATAATTTTTGATATTCATCTAACTCTCTTTTTGTAAAAACTGCAAGGCTTGTCTGTAGCGGGTCAGGATGGTTCCGTCGATATTTTCTTCTCCCCCGAGAATGACGACACCGCCTTTCTGTATCGCCTGGTCTGATTCAATTTTAATGAGAGTTTCTTTAAGTTGGCTGGAGATATAGTCGAAATCTTCGGGATTGACTTTGAGTGTGACGTCACTACTCTCTTCGATCTGTCTGAGGAGGTATTTGGCGATATTGGCGGCGATTTTCGAGGAGTCTTTTTCGACCTCTTTGAGGATCACTTTCTTCGCGATCACAAAGGCACTCTCCAGCAACTCCTCTTCGAGACGCTGCAGTGCCTGCTCGAGTGCATGCTGCTGTTCGTCGAGTCGGGTGATCGACTGTACGAACTGGCTCTTGAGTGCTTCGATCTCTTCGGCCGTCTCTTGGTGCAGCGTCTCGATCGCCTCTTGTCTGCCGCGCTCGTACGCTTCGGCTTTGGCCGCCTCGAGTGCTGAGAGATGTTCGGATTGCGCTTTTTCCAGCTCCATCTGGAGTCGGACGACATCGGATGTCAGCTGGTCGACCTTTTCGAGCAGTTCGCCGCTCTCGTTTGGTTGTACATGCTCCTGAGATGTCGGTTCGGAGGCCGTCTCCCCGCCCGCAGGATCCTCCTCCTTTGCAAAGGGGTTGCATGCGACGATATCCGCATCGTCGACATCGAGTTTTTCGAAGCTGAATTTCTCGATTTTGACGCTCTGGTCCGCTTCGTTGTTGATGATATTGGCCATCGCTACTCGATCACTTCATCCGCTTCGCCGAGCTGTACCAATCCTTTCTCGGCGAGTTTCTGGACCTCTTCGACGATTTTACGCTGCGCCTCTTCGATATCCTTCACTTTGGTAGGTCCCATGAACTGCATCTCTTCGACGAACGCTTCCGCGGCACGGGTGGACATGTTGTCCAGGAACTTCTGCTTCAGCTCCTCGCCGGCACCCTTGAGCGCCACCATGAGCTGATTCTTGTCGAGCGCTTTGAGCAGTTCGCGGATCGCGGTTTTGTCCAGGCTGTTGATATCTTCGAAGGTGAACATCAGATCTTTGATCGTGCTCGCCAGCTGCGCATCGCTCTTTTCGATCAGCTCGATCGTCGCTTTGGTCGCTTTCTGACCCAGTTTGTTGAGCAGTTCGGCGACGGCGCGCGGTCCGCCCACTTCGACTTTGTAGGAGGTGAGTGACTCGAGCTTGCTCTCCAGCACGGCGGAAACTCTCTTGATGATGGCGGGAGAGATATCGCCCAGATTGGCCATACGGATCGTCACATCGGCGCGCAGATTGTCTTCGAAGTAGGAGAGGGTCTCCGCTGCGGCGACGGGGCTCATGTGTGCGAGGATCAGCGCGATCGTCTGCGGATGCTCCGAGACGATGAAGTCGGCGAGCTGATCGGGTTTGACCTTGGAGAGAAAGTTGAAACTCTTCGCTTCGCCCAGCTCTTTGGAGAGGCGGTTGAGGATCTGTTGGGCCGTTTCGGGACCGAAGGTCTTGAAGAGGATCTCTTTGGCGTAGTCGAGGCCGCCGTTGACGATGTAGTTGTTGGACTGCATGAGTGCGAAGAACTCCTCGAGCACTTTGGTCGCGATCGGTTTGTCGACATTCTGCAGTCTGGCGATCTCCGCGGAGAGGCCGGTGATGAGATCGATGTCGAGATTGGCGAAGATCCTGGCTGTGGTGTCTTCGCCCAGCTGTGTCAGAAAGATCGCGATCTTCTGTTTCATCGTCAGTGATTCGAGTATCTCTTCCTGCTCTTTGGTGAGTTGCGTCTTTGTTGCCATCTCGCTTATCCCTCATTTTCCTCTTCGATGATGGAGCGGATCAGTTTCGCCGTGTCTTCGGGGCTTCTCTCGATCTCCTGACGCACCTTCTCGAGGATCACCTCATGCTTGATATCCTCTCTGTCGAGCCCTTTGGCCAGACCCAGCTCCTCTTCGGCACGGCGTTTGGCTTCGTTGTACTCTTTGAGAAGCTCATCCTCTTTCTCCTCCTCTTCGAGTTCGCTCTCGAGCTCTCCTTCCTCTTCCTCCTCTTTGTACTCCTGAAGCATGCGCTCACCAAACGGCGTGATCACCTTTTTGTAGAAGAGGAAGAGGAGTCCGAAAGCGAGCAGATACTTCAGCAGCGGCAGAAAAGGGTTGATATAGAGGTCGGCGATCGCTCTGATCTGACCGGCCATTCCGGCAGGCTTCTGTGCCGAGAGTGGATTGAATTCGAAATTGCTCACCGCGATTTTGTCGCCGCGCTTTTCGTCGTAGCCGATACTGCTTTTGACGATATTTTCGATCGCTTTGAGCTCCGTCTCGTCGAGCGGCACATAGACGGTCTTCTCCTCTTTGCTCTTTTTGTCGACTTCGTTTTTATACTTGCCGTCTACGACGACGGCTGCCGTGATGCGTCTGACGGTGGCGAACTCCCCTTTGGTGTTGATCACCTTTTTGGAGATTTCGTAGTTGGTGGTGGTGGAGCTCTTCTCGTACTTCTCGCCTGCCGGCTTGTTCTTTTTCGTTCCCTCGACAGGGCCGATATTGCTGATCGCGCCGGGTACGCCACCCGTATCGGCCGGTGCTGTGCCTTCGCGCTTCTCTTCGAGGCTCTGTTCGCTGCGGACGACCGATTCGGGATCGTAGACTTCGCTTACCTCGTTTTTCTGTTTGAAGTCGAAGTCGATCGTCACCTTCGCGACTACTTTGTTTTTACCGCCGAGGATCGGTGCGAGTACCTTTTCGATCTTCTTCTCGTAGGCATGCTCGAACTCTCTTTTGTATTTCACCTCCGCCGCGACGCGTTCGGGTTCGAAGCCCTCTTCGGCAGATTCACCCAGCGGCACGCCGTTCTGGTCGATCAGCTTGACATTTTCGGCTTCGAGTTCGGGTACCGAGGCGGAGACGAGATTTTTGATACCGGTGATCTGTTTGGAGGTGAGCTTCTGGCCGTCTTTGATCTTGACGACGACGGAGGCGGTCGGTGCGCGCTTCTCCTCGACAAAGACGCTATCCTTGGGGAGGGCGATATGGACCTGTGCATCTTCGATCGGGCGCAGTCCCATGATGGTTCTGGAGAGTTCACCCTCGAGTGCGCGCAGATATTTGATCTTCTGGGCGAAGTCGGTCTCGCCGAAATCGGTCTTGTCGAAGAGCTCGAATCCGATTTTGCTGCTTTTGGGGATACCCTGCGCGGCGATCGCGATGCGCTCTTTGTAGACAGATTCGGAGGGGACTTCGATGGTGCCTTCGTTGACGATGCGGTAGGGGACATTGTCTTTTTCGAGCTGATCGATGACGAGGGCGGAGTCGGAGGGAGAGATATGATCGAAGAGGACCCGGTAGCCGTTTCGCTCCTTCTGGGATGCGGTATAGAGCACCAGAAAGACGATAAAACCGATCACCGCCAGCGTCGATGCCGCGATGATGATCTTCTGGCGTTTGGTCAGCTTGGTGTAGATCGCGGTGATCTGCGAAAGCAGCGTTTTAAAGTCCATCTATACTCAATACCCTCTATAACAGTGGTGTAATCTCTTCGAAAAATCTGTCGTTCTGTTCCGGACGGCCGATGGTGATACGAATACCGTTGAGGCCGTAGCTCTTTAAATCTCTTATTATTATACCTTTTTTTAATAACATTTGTGCTATTTCGGTCGAATTTCGCTTCTTGTCGAAAAGTAAAGTAATAAAATTTGTATAGCTATCGATAAAATCTATTTGATTTTCTTCTGCAAATTTTTCGTATCTCTTCATCTCTTTGAAGTTGTTTTCGATCCCCTTTCGCACAAAAGCTTCATCGCCCAGCGCCGCGACGGCCGCTTTGAGTGAGAGGGAGGTGACATTGAAGGGCGGGCGCAGCTTGTAGAGGGCCTGGATGATCTCTTCGCCCGCGATACCGTATCCGACCCGCATGCCGCCCAGACCGTAGGATTTGGAGAATGTCCCCAGATAGAGGGTATTGGGGAAGGTCGCGATCAGGTCCGATGGATCGATCTTTTTGGCGGGATCTTTGGCTGCCGCGAAATCCTGATAGGCGCCGTCGACGACGACCATCGTATTGTCGTCGATCTTGCGGATAAAATCGTAGACGGCGTCACGGTCGAGCGACTCTCCGAGCGGATTGTTGGGCAGGCAGAGAAAGATGATGCCGATCTCGTCGCTCCGCTTTCTGTAGATGGCGTAGAATTCGTCGAGATTGTGTTGATGGGAGGCGGTTTTGAGCACTTTGGCACCGATATGGCGGGCATAGATCTCATACATGGCGAAGGTGGTTCTGGCGGTCAGCAGCCGTTTGTATCGGTTCGCTTTGGCCGCGACGGCAAAAGCGATCACCTGATCGCTGCCGGCACCGATGATGAGGTTGGCGACGGTGACGCCGAATTTGTCGGCGAGTGCGGTTTTGAGCTCCAGCATGCTGTCGTCGGGATACATGTAGGCTTCGTCGGCATGCTTTCGGATCGCTTCGGCCGCTTTGGGGCTGGTGCCGAAGGGGTTTTCGTTGGAGGCGAGTTTGACGATCGCTTCGGGTGCGATGCCGTATTCGCGCATGACCAGTTCGATCGGTTTGCCCCCTTCGTAGACGCTGATGGTGTCGAGTTGTTTGTTAAAACGCATCTTTCTCTCCTGAGAGGTAGCTTCCCAGCCACTTGATTTCACCGGGTGATTTCGCGATCACCTCCTGTATGTTGGCATCGTCGATATGCCCTTTGAAATCGATGAAAAACATCGATTTGTAGCGCTCCTCCCTGAGCGGGCGCGATTCGATTTTGGTGAGGTTGATCCCATGATCCTGGAAGTTTTTGAGGAAATTGACCAGACTGCCGGGGGTGTTGTCGGTCTTGGCGATGATGGAGGTTTTGTCGTTTTCGCTGCGCTGATTCTTGAAATCGCTGAGAATCAGGAATCGGGTGCGGTTGGCGAGATTGTCTTCGATCTTTTCGAAGTGGATCGGCAGCTTGTAGAGCTTGGCGGCGATGGCGGAGCAGATCGCGGCACCCTCGGGATCCTCTTTGGCCTTCTGCGCCGCGGCGGAGGTGGAGTAGGTGGGGACGAACTCGACATCGGTCAGAAAGTGCTCTTCGAGGAAGTTTTTGCACTGGTTGTAGCCCTGCGGATGGGAGTAGATGCGTTTGATGCTCCTGAGATCCTCCGCGAGCGTGGCGAAGGAGTGGTGGATATCCATGTAGAGCTCCGCGACGATTTTGGAGTCGTATTTGTTGAGACAGTCGATCGTGGTACCGACGGCCCCTTCGGTGTTGTTTTCGATCGGGATGACGCCGTATTTGGCCTCCTTGTTGGCGAGTACCTTGAACACCGCCTCGATGGAGGCGAGCGGCAGATAGTAGCTGAGCGCCCCGAAACGGCTCTCCGCCGCCTGATGCGAATAGCTGCCGTCGGGCCCGAGATAGGCGATCTTTTCGGGGAGTTCGAGGTTGCGGCTGACGGCGAAAATCTCCATGTAGATCGCTTCGATACCCTCAGCAGTCAGATCACCGTCGTTTTGGCGGATGAGGCGATCGAGGATTTCGCGTTCGCGTTCGGGGCGGTAGATCGAAGAGCCGTCGTTTTGTTTGAGTCTGCCCACCTCTTTGACGAACTGCATGCGTCTGTTGAGCAGCTTGAGCATCTCGTCGTCGAGTTTGTCGATCCCTTCCCGTAGTTCTTGCAGTGTCATCATGACTCCTTCAGATAATCTTTTTCCAGTGCGATCATCTCTTCGAAGCGCTCACGCCGTCTGATCAGGCGGTCGCTTCCTTTCTCGAGCGCCACTTCCGCGACGCGCCCTCTGGTGTTGTAGTTGGAGCTCATCGTGGCGCAGTAGGCTCCGGCGCTGTGGATGACGATCAGGTCGTCGTGTTCGGTCAGCGGCAGTTGGATATTTTTGGCGAAAAAATCGCCGCTTTCGCAGACGGGGCCGACGACATCGCAGTCGAAGGTCTCGGCATCGGCATCTTTGGCGATCACTTCGACCTTGTGGTAGGCGTTGTAGAGGGAGGGGCGGATCAGGTCGTTCATGCCGCCGTCGACGATGACGAAGCGCTTGTCGCCGTTGCGCTTCTCGTAGAGGACGCGCGTGACGAAGTAGCCGCTGTTGGCGCTGAGGTAGCGTCCGGGCTCCATCATGATCGTCACATCGAGTCCCGTGAGCGTGGAAAATACCGCCTGCGCATAGTCGTAGGGCTCGATCAGTTCCTCATCGTCGTAGCGGATGCCCAGCCCTCCGCCGATATCGAAGAAGCGGATGTCGATTTTGAGCGCTTTGAGACTGCGCACCAGATCGGCGACGATCCGGCTCGCTTCGCGGATCGGATCGAGCTCGGTCAGCTGAGAGCCGATATGGAAATGGATACCGACAGGATCGAGAAAGTCGGAGTTTTTGGCTCGGATATACATCCGTTTGGCGGTATCGAGATCGACGCCGAATTTGTTCTCATGCAGCCCCGTGGAGATGTAGGGGTGGGTTTTGGGATCGATATTGGGATTGACGCGGATGCTGATGCGCGCTTTTTTGCCGAGTGCCTCCGCCTGCAGCTCGACCCGATCGAGCTCCGCCTCGCTCTCGAGATTGAGCATCAGGATATCCAGATCGAGCGCTTCGCGGATCTCGTCGTCGCGTTTGCCGACCCCGCTGAAGATGATTTTGTAGCGGTCCACGCCTGCAAGAAGCGCGCGCTTGACCTCTCCGATACTCACACAGTCGCACCCCGCACCCATGTCGCCCAGATGCCGGATGACGGAGAGGTTGGAGTTGGCTTTGACGGCGTAGCAGATGAGTGTCTTTTTGGCGCGAAACGCCTCTTTGAGATTGCTGTATTGTGTCGTGATATGGTCAAAATCATAGAGATACAGAGGTGTGTCGTATCTGTCGGCAAGTGCTTTGAAATCGATCATGAAGTACCTTGTTTTTGGGGTATTTTATCCAAAAAGGTTTAATGGAAAGCCTCCGCGGCGGCGGGCTCCGTCTCAGTGCGCCCTGCGGTAGATCATGACGGCGGCTCCCGCGAGCAGGAGAATAGCAAAATTTGTTTAGATTCTTGATTTCGGATATAATAACGCTATGAAAATCAAAGAGAAGATAGACAGCTTTGTTTCAAAGCACAAGTTAGAGTGGAAAAAACATGCACTGCAGCGAATCTTCGAAAGAGGTATCTCGAGAGATGAAACAAAACAGGCTATCGTCAGAGGCAAGATCATCGAGGCGTATGCGGATGATTATCCATATCCGAGTTTTTTGATTGGATATATTGATACGGATCGGCCTTTGCATGTATTGGTAGCAATCGATGAAGCGCATGAAATATGCTATATCGTCACTGTCTACAAACCAAGTATCAAATACTTTGAAAGTGATTTAGTCACAAGGAAAAATGATGGATCAAAATAAAACAAAATGCCCTATTTGTCAGGGAGAGAAGCAGATGTCTACGACAACATTTACGGTTGATTTGAAATTTGGTGTAGTGGTCGTGCGCAATGTGCCTGCCACCGTATGTGAGCAATGTGGCGAAGAGTGGATCGCGGACAAAGAGGCTGCACAGCTTGAAAATATCGTCAATGATGCCAGAAAAAAGCAGATGATGATCGAAGTCGCAAATTTTTCCGATCTGTCGGAGTTGGCAAGTTAGTCAATATTATGTAAATCGGAATTTTCAAAAAATTCTGCTTCGCTCTATTGAGAGTAAGCAGCAGCGGCTCCGTCTCAGTGCGCCCTGCGGTAGATCATGACGGCGGCTCCCGCGAGCAGGAGAATCGGCAGTATGATTCC
>CAYLLC010000069.1:0-9696 GCA_964384355.1 uncultured Sulfurospirillum sp.
GGATAATTTATAAAATTATTTTATATGAAGATCGATTAAGAAGCATTGAAAGCAGCGCATGAGAGCGGCAGAACCGCTCCCGTAGGGATTTTTAGCTGTTGGTGTGGGCTTTGTGTACCTCTACCAGCTCTGCGATATCGACATCGAGCACATAGACATTCTCGTAGCCCATCATCTCGAGATAGCCCATCACACGGTTGGCGAACCACCCCTTCACACATCCGACGACGATCGGTGTCGTGTGCTCTTTGGGGAGCTCGTCGAGGTAATCGGAGAATTCGGTGTAGGGGGTATAGAGCGCACTCGGGATATCCGCTTCCTGCGCATTTTCACCGACCACTTTGGCCGGCGGGCGTACATCGAGCAGTATCGCACCTGCATCCATCAGCAGCTCTCTCGCCTTTTTCAGGTCGATATTGCCCAGACCCGGTTTCTCTTTGTCTCTTGCGATGATCGTTGCCAGTTCTTCGGCTGTTTTGTTTGCCATTTTCGACTCCTTGTAGATAAGATAGTGATATTATAGAGCAAATATGCTGATATTAAACTTAATATTTATGATAAACATATAATCACTATAGTTGAGTCTATTATACTAACCTCCGTGACACTGAAGGAGTGTTCGGTTGGGATCGGCGATATACTGGTAGCCATGATAGAGGGTGAAGAGGCCGTAGAGGATGACCAGCACGGCGGCGAGCTTGATCATGGTGTTGCGCAGGGCGGTCTGCTTGAAGATCCCGACGAAGAAGCCCAGAGAGAAGAGCGCCGGGATCGTGCTGATACCGAAGATAAACATCACGACCGCACCCCAGAGCGGACTGCCGGTACTGGCGGCGGTGATCGCGAAAAAGTAGACGAAGCCGCACGGCAGCAGGCCGTTGAGCATGCCGAGCGCGAAAAAGCTGCCCAGACTGCGGGAGTGGAGCAGCTTGCGAAAGCTCTCCTGATACCAGCGGCTCTTGGAGAAGGAGTGCTCGATCAGCGTGAGAAATCGGACCTTGCCGATGAGCGAGAGCCCGGCGAGTATCATGAGGATTCCGGCGACGATCCAGAGGGTACCGTTGGCGATATTGTTGAAGGTCGCCACACCGCCCAGATAGCCGAAGATCGCGCCCAGAAGGGTATAGGTGGTGATCCGTCCGAACGAGTAGGCCAGATGGGCGATCGCCTGTTTCGCTTTGGTCCACCTGTCGTCGACTTTGGTGGAGGTGTATGCGAGCACGATACCGCCGCACATCCCGACACAGTGTCCGAAAGAGCCCAGAAAGGCGATGGTCATGATAGAGAGCAGATTGATCGTTTCCATAATTTCAATATCCCAGTAGTTTTTTGCGGATGCGCGGATCGGTGAGATTCTCGCCCCGGAGCATCTTCAGACGCATCTCGTCGAAGCTGATGTAGCCCTCTTTTTTCCGCTCTCTGGCGCCGAAGCCGTAGTGCATCGGGGTCTTGTCGGTGCGGGCGTACCAGGCTTTGCGTGCATCGATCCACTTGCCGGTGTCGACCGCTCTGGTCCAGAGCACCGCCTGCTCTTTGAAGGGTTTGTCCTCCAGCCACTTGATCATGCAGCCGGGATCGTCGAAAAACCATGTGTTGCCGTTTGGGGCGATCACTTCGCATGCGTGGGTGGTATCGGTGATCACCATCCTGCACTCCGTATCGTTGACATGCCCCTTTTTGATGGGGAGCGGGAGCTTTTGGATGTTGCCTTTTTGGATCGTGACCATATCCTCTTTTTTGGAGAGCGAGACAAAGAGGATCACCACGACGGCGATCATGAGCACGAAGGTGAGCAGGGGCAGCACTTTTTTCATAACCAGACTCCGTTTTTGAGATAGTACCATGCGACATAAGAGGTGCATAGTATGACAAAAAATGTGTTAAAGATCAGCGCATTGCGGTAGAGTTCGGGGCGCTCGCGGCCGGTGAGGAGCCTGAGAGCGGCGTTGGCGATACCGAAAAAGACCCCCGCGAAGAGCGTTCCCCAGAGGAGATAGCCGACATAGTAGTATTCACGCTGGAGCATGCAGAAGGGGCACTTGTGCGTCGGCAGCTGATAGATATAGGTACCGAAGAAGTGCACCACGCTCTGATAGGCGAAATAGAGAAAGAGCAGCGATACAAGCGCGAGCAGATAGGGCTGGCGTCCGATCGAGAGCAGCACGGTCAGCGCATAGAGGAGATAGAAGATCGCCAGCAGCAGCGGTACGGTGAGATTGAAGGGGAGGGGATTGTTGCCGGAGATGCCGAAGATCGCCGAACAGCACTGGACCACATCGGAGGTGGAGATGTGGGAGAAGTAGGCGATATCCATCCCGTACTCCAGCGAGAGGAGGGCGAAGATCACCAGAAAAAAGCGAAATTTGGTCCGAAGCCACGGGTAGTCGATCGCCTGCTGGTCCATGCGGTTGACGATCAGCCAGATGCCGATAGCAAAAAGGAGCATGATCTTTCCGAAGAGGAGCGGATTGCCGTAGGGGTTGGCGGCGATCACACCCGCACCGCACATCGCGCCGGGAATCAGGAGCGAGAGTTTGTCGATCGTGTAGGCGAAATAGGGCAGCAGCGCGATCTTGAGCCAGAGGATCACCTGGATGATCGTCACGATCAGAAAGGCGCGCTTTTCGAGCCGGTACTGCCCGGGCGTGGTCGCATCGAAATCCCATCCCCGCAGGATCTGCAGCGACGCGACGAAGGCGACGATCGCCAGCAGATAGAGCAGCGTCTCGCTAAAGAGAAAGATCAGCACCTGATTGGAGAGGAAGATATCCACTACACCATCTCTCCGTTTTCGAGATGGATCACCCGGTCCACTTCGGCCATATCGTCAAAGATCGTGTCATGCGTGGCGATGAGGATGGTGTAGCCGTCGGCTTTGAGCTGTTTGACCACTTCGGTGAAGGCGCGGGCGTTGGCTCTGTCGAGATTGGCCGTCGGCTCGTCGCAGAGGATGAGTCTGGGGGTGTTGACGAGTGCTCGGGCGATCGCGCAGCGCTGTTTCTCGCCGCCGGAGAGTTCACGGGCGAGGGCGTCTCTCTTGTGGGAGATGTTGGCCATCTCCATCGCTGCGGCGGTCTTGCGGTCGATCTCGCGCTGGGGCAGGGAGAGGGGGATGAGCGGAACGCACACATTCTGTGCGACGCTGAGGGCATCGATCAGGTTGAACGCCTGAAAGATAAAGCCGATCGTCGAAGCCCTGAAGCGGGAGGCATGCAGGTCGGGGAGCTTGGCGACATGCTTGCCTTCGACGATCACATCGCCGCTGGTGGGTTTGAGCATCGATGCGATGATCGCCAGCAGTGTCGATTTGCCGCTGCCGCTGACCCCTTTGAGGATGACGAGGCTGTTCTCTTCGACCCTGAAGCTGATATTTTTCAGTGCGGGGAAGGCCTGCGGGGTGCCCGGTTTGAAGGTTTTGCAGAGGTTGTCGACGATAATCATCGCAGCGCCTCCGCCGCGTCGGTGACGGCGATCTTCCAGACGGGAATCAGGACCGAGACCAGAAACGGCACGATGAAGAAGAGAAAAAGCGAGCTGAGCATGCCGAAGTCGATCACCGGTGTGAAGTGCAGATCGATCGGCAGATTGCCGAATCCCAGAAAGACCTCCCGCAGCAGCGGTGCATCGAGATAGAATACATATCCGTACGCCAGCAGTACGCCCAGTCCGAAGGCGAGCAGCGCGACGGTGAGCGATTCGGAGAGCTTGAGTCGGATGACATCCCGGATGCTCCACCCCACAGCCCGCAGCAGCGCGATCTCTCTGCGGTCGCTGGAGTTGATCATCGTGTAGCGCTGGAAGAGGATCAGCATGAAGGTGATCAGTGCGATGAAAAAGCCCAGCAGAAAGATGCCGCCTTTGTAGTTGTAGAGATTTTCGTAGGCTTTGCGCAGTGCCTCTTTGGTGATGATACGCGTGTCGAAATCTTTTTCGAGGAGCTTGAATCTGACATTTTCGCGCTCCATCGGGTTGGGGACATCGAGGATGAGGTCGGTCGCTTTGTCGGGATCGACACCCAGAATCTCTCTGGCGAGATTGATATCCATCAGGATGATATCGGAGGCGATGAGATTGTCGGAGGGGGAGAGTGTATCGTAGATTTTCACCTTTTTCTCCTTGCCCGAAGGGGTGATGAAGTGGTACTCATTGTCGTAGTAGTGTGCGTGCATGTAGCGTTTGACCCCGGCACCGACGATCATCTGATCCCTCTGCAAAAAGGATTTGATATCGATCTGATCGCAGAGCTGTGCGATCCACCGCACCAGCTGCTCGTCGAAAAAGTCGACACCGACGATCGTGAAGTAGTGCCGGCGGTCGGGGGTGAAATAGCGCCCGAAGACGCGGGGTGCGACATAGCTGACACCCGGCAGCGCCGCATAACGGTCGATGCGGTCCACCGGAATATCGACGCTGCGGCCTCCCTCCATCCGCTGGATCGTGAAATCGGGCTGCTGCTCCAGCGTGGCGAGGGCGTCATGCTTGATTGATGCCGAGAGAAAGCCGAATGCCGCCATCAGCATGACCAGCAGGGTCGAGATCAGAAAGATCGCCAGATGCTTGCTCTTGTGGCGCTCCACCAGCAGAAAGAGGAAGTTGAGAAAGCTACTTTGCATAGACGAATCCCAGATAGTCGATAGGCTGCATCGCAGGATAGATATGGGTGCGGTAGTCGCGGTAGGCACGGATGCGTGGCTCGAGCGCCTGTGCGCTGAGTGCCGGCGGCGGGAGGGTGACGAGGTGTGCGAGCGCCTCTGCGTGGGGGCTTGGACCGCTGCGGTGCAGTGCATCGGCGACGATCGCCGCGAGCCCCAGTGCGATCAGTGCGAAAATCGTGAGGAAAAAGGGTGTGCGTTTCGTCTCCGACTCCTTAGTAGAGATCATCTTCTCTGATCTGGTCGAATCGGATGATCCGCTTGCCGAAGTGCTCTTTTTTGAATGTCCGGGCATCCTCTGCGGTGCGAAAGGGGATCAGCTCTCTGCCCATCGGACCGTAGATATTGGAGCCGATCACATACCATGCCGACCGTGCATCGATAGGGCGCAGCCTGTAAAAATCCTGCACGAGGATCCGATCGAAATGGGCCTTGGGATGGTTGAAGTACTGTTTCATCATATCCTTGACGCCGTCGAAGTACTCTTTTTTGCCGCTGCTGTCTTGCATCATCGTGGCCCATTTGGGATATTTGGCGACGAACATGCCGCAGATGGGGCATTTGGCATCTTTGGGGACGCGCAGTGACCCCTCAGGCGTATCGACACGATCACGGGTGGCGAGGTAGGTCGCTACGGCCGTCAGCTGCCGATCGTTTAGTCGGGGGCAGATATTTTGGTCGAGGAGCCTTTTTTTGAGTGCTTCGATGTCATGGGTGGGATGAAGCGCGGCGATTTTTTGGCTGTCGCACAGCACTTTTGCGATTTTTGCACCCTTGTGTGTGAGAATCGCCGTCGTGTCCGCATAGAGTGAGAGGGTCATGATCGCAAGCGAGAGCAGAAGTGTTTTCAAAGTCGTCTCCCTGTTCGGTTGCAAAAGATAGCCTCGATCTCAAATTCTTTCAGGAGGTGTGTAGCGTGTAGTAGGTCATGTCGGATATCGAGGTATCTTTGGTGCAATTATAGTCTCCGTCTGTTAATTTTGTGTTAAATCGCTGCCGCGCTGCTGAAAAACATACTCCGCACCCCGTACACCGACGAAAGGGGGCACATGTGTCGCTTCGAACATGTCGTATCCCGTTTTGAGATTGCGCCAGAAGGGGTACCAGTAGCTCTGGATATGGCTCTGGAGGTTTCGGTCGGTCATGCGAAAGGGATAGATCGCGACATAGATAAATTTCGTGCCCTTTTTGAGTGCCGATTCGACCATCTTGTAGATCTCTTCGATCTGGGTGTTGCCCATCGCGAAGCAGCCTACGGAGGAGCATTTGCCGTGAATCATGATGAGGTTGCCGTCGCGGTGGTGGTTGCGGTCGTAGCGGTTGGGGTAGTTGATATCGAGGGCGAGGTGGTAGTGGCTGTTGGGGTGGAGGCTCTTTTTGGTCAGGGCATAGACCCCTTCGGGTGCCTGCTTGTCTCCCGATTTGCGTTTGGGGCCGAGGTAGCCGGAGTAGCGGCAGATGGGATAGGATTTGAGCAGTACGAAGCGATCACCTTTTTTGCCCCAGAGCTCGAGGGTGCGTTCCTGTTTGAAGATACGGATATAGAGGGGGATGCCCGGTCTGAGCCCCAGCTTTTGGAGGCGGGATTCCAGAGGCACGCTGTTGGGCCGGAAGCAGACGCGCTGGATCGGATTGGCGATGCGTTTGCCGATGGTCCGGTCGGTGTCGGGTGCATGCCTGTTTTTGAGGCTGCATGCCGCGATCATCAGGAGCAACAGCGGGAAGAGAAATAGAGATGCCGTTTTTTGCATAGGGATATTGTAACAAAAAATAGTTTGCTAAGTATTAATTTTTTTTGTATAATCGGTGTGACTTATCAAAGATAGAAAGGATTTGAAGATGGGTATTATGGATATATTGATGCAGGCAGGCGGCGGTTCGCTGCTCAACCAGGTCGCCAGACAGGCGGGTATCTCTCCCGATCAGGCGCAGGATCTGATCAAATCGGTCGGCAGTGCGATGGTCGGTCAGGTCAAAGGGCGCGTCGAGAGCCCCAAAGTCGACTCCAAAGGCCTCGAAGAGCTGCTGCGTGAGAGCAAATATGCCAACATGATCGATCGTCCGGACGATTTTCTCAACTCCCCGCGCATGCAGGATGAGGGAATCGATGTGCTCAAGCATATCACCGGCTCCAAAGAGGTGAGCCGGGAGGTCGCTTCGGAAGTGGCGCAGAAGAGCGGGTTCGACGCTTCGCTGATCAAGTCGCTGCTGCCGATGCTGGCTCCGCTGGTGATCGGTGCACTGGGCAAAGGACTCGCGAGTGACAATGTCCCGGTCAATATGAAGCCCAGCAGCGAGAGCGACAACGGATTGATGGGGATGCTCGATTTCGATCACGACGGAAGCATCATGGACGATGTCGCCGGACTGGCGATGAAGTATATCTTTTAGCGTCGCTCAGGAGAGCGGCCGTCGCTGCAGAGTCTGCGGCGGCCGCTATGTGCGCGCTGTTGGCAAAGATCGATTAAATATGTTATAATCGCCCCAAAGAAGTCACAGGAAGCTATTTGCAATATTTAATCGATTTTTTAGAGACCAAAGATATTCAAAAAACCAAAATTTTCGAACAACTCAAATGTACGCCCGAAGAGGCGGAGATTCTGCGCCATATCACGGGCCGACATATCAAAGGCAACGAAGAGAACTCCGTCTTTCTGATACTTGATGAACTCTTTTCGACGGAGGGGTACGAGTATATCGAGAAACTGCCGCTGATGAAAAACCTCCTCGATCTGGGCTGGATCGTGCAGAGCTCCTTCTCGCAGGTCAAGATGGAGGAGGTCTCTCAGATGGAGCTGATCAATGCCACCGTCATGCTGAGCAAGAGTTTCGAGAAGCTGCTGGAGGAGGGATCGCTGGAGGTGGAGCTGCCCAAGGCGACGCCCTACAGCGACCATCTCGAGTATCTGCGCGATCAGTTCGGCAGAATAGAGCTCTACCAGAAGATCAGCACGATACGCCACAACTACAAGAAGCGATCCCTCAGTATCGAACGGCTCGAAAAGAGCCTCGCCAAGCTCGAAAACCGCATCCGCGACCGCATCGCCGTCACCAAAATGGAACTGGCTGCCGAGACGCTTTTTGAGACCTTCCATCTGAACGAGAAGGAGCAGATCATCTTTCTGGCGCTCCTGAAAGAGGAGTACTCCGGGGAGCTCGACAGCCTCAGGGAGATGAACAACCTGATCAATCTCGTCAGCGAAAACGACTACGACAAGATCAAGAACCGGTCGCTGCTGGAGGAGAACGCCACACTGATCGACGAAGAGATCATCGACTACGACGAGATGCTGACGGCCTTTGGCGGTGTGACGCGCAGCTTCTTCATCAACGAAGAGTATCTGCACAAGATCATCCATCCCCACAAAGCCAAAAAGAAGAAAAAACGGATCAAACTGGAGATGCTCGTCAAAGAGCAGGATATTTTCGAGCTGGTCACGCCCAAAACCCGCATCGAAGATGTCGTCCTGCACCCCAAAACCAGAGAGATTCTGGACAATGTCCTCAAGACGATGGACAAAAAGGTGGTCAAGCGGCTCCGAGAGTGGGGCGTGCATGAGAAGAAGAGCTCGGTCGATGCGAGAATGATCTTTTACGGGCCTCCGGGCACCGGCAAGACGATGACCGCCTACTCGCTGGCCAAATCACTCAAACGCAAAGTGCTCAGCTTCGACTGCTCGAATATCCTCTCGATGTATGTGGGAGAGAGCGAAAAGAATGTGCGCCGGATCTTCGACACCTACAAAGAGCTCTCCGAAAAGACCAAAACCTCGCCCGTGCTGCTGCTGAACGAAGCGGATCAGTTTCTCAGCTCGCGTACGACGGGAGCGGGAGGCGGTGCCGACAAGATGCACAACCAGATGCAGAATATCTTCCTCGAGCAGATCGAGAAATTCGAAGGGGTGCTGATCGCGACGACCAATCTGCTGGAGAGTATCGATCCCGCCTTCTCACGAAGGTTCAACTATAAGATAGAGTTTGCCAAACCGGGATTTTCCCAGCGCAAACAGCTCTGGGAAAAGATGTTACCGAAAAACGCACCTTATGAGGAAAATTTCTCGATCGAGCGTCTGGCGCACTATGAACTGAGCGGCGGACAGATCGAAGTGGTGATCAAAAACTGTGCTCTGGCGGTCGCCGTGCATGATGAGCCGGTCTTTACGATGAAAGCCTTCGAAGAGACGATAAAAAGGGAGCTCAGCGGCGCTTTCGGTGAAGAGAAGACGATGGGATTTGTTTCATAATTACACACTCTCGCGCCGCTTCGGCAAAATAATTCCGCCTCTTTCGTCGCCGAATCGGGGCGAAAGAGCAACCCTTTTTGACCTTTCTCTTTTTTTGTATCGATTGGTTACAAAACCCCTCTCTTTTACGGACGGCTCGAAACGTCGGTATCCTTTTTAAAGATAATATTGTAAAATTTACAATCGAAAAGTATTATTGAAAAATATAATACTTACCAACCTTGAAGGATCGAATATGAGCCATATGGACACGATGCATCCCTACTTCGGTGCATTTATCTTCTTCGTTTTGACTTTTGGTGCGTTTATCGCGACGACGGTGATCGCCAGACTGGTCAGCCGCAAGCTTGCGCGACTCGACAACGAAAAGCTGAAACTCACGATCTACGAATGTGGACCGGAAGTCTCCAAGCAACCCAACAAAATCTCTGCACAATTCTATCTCTTCGCCCTTCTGTTCATTCTCTTCGATGTGGAGATTATCTTTATGTTTCCATGGGCGATCGATTTTAAAGTCCTCGGTATGTTCGGGTTCGCGGAGATGATCATATTTATCGTCCTGCTTGCGATCGGTTTTATCTATGCATGGAAAAAAGGAGCACTTGAATGGCACAACATAAAGTAAACTATCTTCAGGAAGGCGGACTTCCCGTCGCGTTGACGACAGTCGACAAATTGGTACAGTGGGGCCGGAGCAACTCGCTGTGGGCATTGACATACGGTCTGGCATGTTGTGCGATCGAGATGATGGCATCGGGTGCGAGCCGCTACGACTTCGACCGCTTCGGTACGATCTTTCG
>CAYLLC010000070.1:0-9583 GCA_964384355.1 uncultured Sulfurospirillum sp.
ATGAGCAAACTCGACGACAAAATCGCCGCCTATCAGGAAGAGGCGAAGAAGCTGAATCTCGGTCTGCCGGCGGAGCTGATCGCCAAAGTGACCAAGGGTCTGGGGCCCTCTATCTACAACAAAGATGCCGAGAGTGTCTCATGCTCGCAGGCGAGTGAGCTGGAGACGATCAAGAAGAATTTCCTGCAAAAAAAGCTCGGGCTCACCGACGATGACGCGAAGCTCGATGCGGCGATCAAAGCGGTGTGCGAAAAGATGGGCAGCGCCAACCGAAGCAAAAAACGCGCCCTCTTCTACGCACTGCTGGCACAGGAGTTCGGCAAAGAGAGCATTTACGCCTGATCTTTGGGGACGGTTTCGTCCTCTATCATGACTGCATCCTGCCGCCGATCGCGACATGCGTCGCTTCTGTGGCATGCAGCAGGAGCTGCAGCGGCAGATCCGCGCTGCTCTCCACCCGATCGGGCAGCTGTACCGCGATGATATCCGCATCTTTGAACAGCTGCAAAGCCCCCGCATTTCTATCCAGCGCCTCCGCCCCCTCGCGTGTCGCCGCACGCAGCAGTTTTTTGGCCAGTTCGTTGGGCTCGATAGCGCTGTGCATCCAGAGCGCCGCGCGCATCTCGTCCCAGAGGCTGAGGGAGATATTGGAGCTGAGTCCGTCGGTACCGATCGTCATGCCATCGAGCTTCTCGACCGCCAGACGGCCGTTGCCGAGCAGTCGGTTGGAGACGGGGCAGTGGGTGATGCTCCCCAGCGCCTGCATCCGCGCCAGCTCCGCATCGCTCGCCCAGACCGCATGCGTAAAGAGCGCCTGCACCCCTTCGAAGAGATCGAGATAGGCCATCGGCTCGTTGACGGGGCGTGCACCGGGCTGAAAACTCTCGAAAAACCCCGCAAAATCCCCGCTCCCGCGATCGAGCCACTCCCGCTCCGCCCGACTCTCCATGAAATGCGTCGAGACGACCATCTCTTCGTGACGGGCGATATCGAGCGCCTTGCGGGCGAGGATCGGATGGGTCGAATAGGGGCTGTGCACCGAGATCGCCGGGACGAACCCCTCCCGCGCCATCCCCCTGCTCTCCTCGAGCCGGTCGAGAAAGTTGGCATAGAGGGCATCGACCATCGCCGGATTGGAGCCGAGCACTTCGTTGAAGTAGACGACATTGACCGGCGAATAGGCGCACGCACGCATGTCGAAGCCGTAGCTGCTCACTGCACCGATCGTCGTCGTGCCCGCACGCAGCATGCCGTCGATCGCCTTCTTGATACAGATCTCGCCGCATGCCTCGCTGAGCGCCTCCCGATGCTGCATGACGCTCTGCAGCCACCCGATGAAATCACCGTAGCGCAGTGTCGTCCGATTGGCAGAAAATTCCAGATGCACATGCGGATTGACCAGTCCCGGCAGCAGGACCGAACGCTCCCCGGCATCGATAAACTCCGCATCGGGATAGCTGTCGCGCACCACATCGGCGGGGCCGACCGCTTTGATGCGCCCGGTGAAAGCCACCGCACCGTCGCGGATGATCTCGAAGTCGTCGTTCATCGTCATCAGGTAATCGGCTCTTATAATGGTCATAATAGATATCCTTTAGGGCGAATTGGCTACAATGTGCCGCACATACCATATTATGACATTAATCGATTTAAAGGAAAAGAATGAAAATTACCGTCATCCAGGGACCCAATCTCAACATGCTGGGGCTCAGAGAGCAGAATATCTACGGACCGATGAAACTCGAAGATATCCACAAGCAGATGGAAAACTACGCCACCCAGAACGGTGTCGAGATCGAGTTTTTTCAATCCAATCTCGAAGGTGAAATCGTCGACAAGATTCAGGAGTGCCTCGGTGAGAGCAACGGTATCATCATCAACCCCGCAGCCTACAGCCACACCTCCATCGCGATCCGCGACGCGATCAAAGCGGTACAGATCCCGACGATCGAAGTGCACATCTCCAATATCTACGCCAGAGAGGATTTCCGACACACCAGCATGATCGCTCCCGTCTGCGCGGGACAGATCAGCGGATTCGGCCCCTTCAGCTACCACCTTGCGATGGTCAGCATGGTACAGATCCTCAGCGAGATCAAAGCGATGCAAGAGGCACAGCAACAACAGCAAGCGGCACAACAGCAGCAGTAAACAGCAGGCATGAAAAACTTCATACTCAAAGATGAGAACGCCGTCTACTACGAGTGCGGCTACTCATGCGACAACGAAATCTTTCTGCGTCTGGGGGATTCGCAATTTTTTATCACCGACGGCCGGTATGTCGTCGACGCCCGGGAACATCTGCAGAATACGGAGCTGATCGAGGCGCGCGATGTCGTCGCCGAGGCGGCGAAGATGCTCCAGAAGCACCGCATCAAAAAGCTCCACTACGACCCCAACGATTTCACCGTCGCCGAGTTTGAAAAGCTCAAAGCCTCCAAATATACCTACTTCGAGCCCGCCCCGAACTTCTCCCGCAAAAAGCGCATCATCAAGAGCGACAGAGAGATCAAGCTGCTCAGAGAAGCGGTACGGCTGGGCGAAGAGGGATTCGCGGCATTCGCAGCCTATCTGCGCAACCACGGCCTCAACGACAACGAAAAGCATCTCTTCTTCGAGTGCTGCGCCAAGATGAGCCGGGCGGGTGCCTACGCGCTCAGCTTCGACCCGATCGTCGCGATCAACGAAAATGCCGCCAAGCCGCATGCCTTCCCCTCGGAGACCGAAGTGAAGATCGGCTCGCTGATCCTCGTCGATGCGGGTGTCAAATATGCGCGCTACTGCTCCGACCGCACGCGCGTCTCGGAGTACGGCAACGAAATCAACTTCGACAAAAAGGGACAGCGCTTCCTCTCCTCCAAGCGCCAGAAGGTCTACGACACCGTTCTGCGCGCGCAGGAGCGCGCCATCAAAGTGGCCAAACCGGGCGTCAAGGCATGCGAGATCGACAAAGCGGCGCGCGACGTGATCGAGAAGGCGGGATTCGGCAAATATTTCGTCCACTCCACCGGACACGGCGTCGGGCTCGATATCCACGAGCTGCCCGTCATCTCCGCCAAATCGGAGACGGTCATCGAAGAGAATATGGTCTTTACGATCGAGCCGGGTATCTACCTGCCCGGAGAGTTCGGCGTACGGATCGAAGATATGGTCAAGATCGCACCGACCCGCGCGGTCGTGCTCTGAAGTTGAAGCGGCAGCCCGGAGCGGATCTGACCCTCTTTTTCGACCGCCGCTTTCCGTGGCAAAATCCCCGCCCCGTCCGCCGCAGACACACCGCAGTGCTGGGCATCGGCGGCAATATCGGCGATACCAGAGGCCGTTTCGTGCGGCTGCTGCGCCATCTGCGCGCCCATCCGCTGATCGAAGTGCTCGAAACCTCCCCGATCCTGCGCAATCCCCCCTTCGGCTATCTCGACCAGCCCCACTTCTACAACGCCGTCATGCTGATCTCCACCGACCTCTCTGCTCACAGGCTGCTGCGCCTGCTGCTGCGTATCGAAAAGATATTTAAGAGAAAGAGAGATTTTGAAAATAGTCCGAGAACTTTAGACATCGATATAATAGTTTTTGATAGAATAGCCGTTAATAAAAGGCATTTGACACTTCCGCACCCAAAATTCCGCGAACGCGAAAGTGTTTTGATCCCGCTATCATATCTGAAAAGGCCGATATATGAAACTCTACACATTCACGGCGCCTACCCCCGCAGAGGCGCTCAAAAAGGCGCAAAAAGCGTGCGGTGAAGAGGCACTGGTCGTCAGCACCAAACAGATTCGTAAAAAATCCCTGACGCAGGATGCCCTCTACGAAGTGGTCGTCGCACACAAAACCGCCCCCGCAAAAGCGCCCTCCCCCTCCCCCGCCGCCGACACCGCACAGAGCAAAAAGCGCGTCGGATTCGACGAAGAGATCATGCGCAACATCTCCAAAACCGCCGAAGAGCTTGCCCGCATGCAGCTGCAAAACGGCACCGATGCACCCTCTGCCGGCGGATCGGCCGCATCCCTTCCCCCCGAAGCGGAGTACAAAGCGCTCAAAAAGGATATCGCCGAGCTGACCGACAAGATCAAGCTGCTGCAGACGATGCTCTGGGAAGAGAAGCAGTACGCCCGAAACATCGATATTCCGCCCGAATTCGCCGGGATCTACAAGATCGTCAGAGAGAGCGGCATGGACGAAGGCCACATCAAGGCGATCCTCGAAGAGACGCTCGCCCACATGCCGCTCCACATGCGCCGCAGCACCACGACCGTCGAGCGCTACTTTCAGGTGCTGCTCAAGAAGCTGATCCCGGTGCGGCTGGAGCGGGAGCTGCCCAAAGGGGAGCAGCGCATCATGATGCTCGTCGGTCCTACCGGCGTGGGCAAGACGACCACCCTCGCCAAGCTCGCCGCCCGCTACGCCCTGCTTCAGTATCGCTACAAAGTCGGCATCATCACCCTCGATACCTACCGTATCGGTGCGGTGGAGCAGCTCTTTCAGTATGCGCAGATGATGAAGCTCCCCTTCGAGGATGTGATCGATACGAGCGACTTCAAAAAGGCACTGGAGAACCTCTCCTACTGCGATATCATCCTGATCGACACGGTCGGCAGCTCGCAGCATGACACACAGAAACTCCGAAAGATCGCGACCTTTCTCGAGCACTCCAACCGGCCGATCGATGTCCATCTCGTCCTCTCCGCCTCGGCGAAGTATCAGGATCTCAAAGATGCCTACGAGAAGTTCTCCTTTCTCGATATCGACACGCTGATGATCACCAAATTCGACGAGACTTCGGGATTCGGCAATATCTTCTCGCTCATCTACGAGACGCAGAAGCCGCTGAGCTACTTCTCGACCGGACAGGAGGTCCCCGACGATATCGAAGCGGCTTCGAGCGAGTTTCTGATCGAGTGTCTCTTCGAAGGATTCCCGCAGAAGGTAGGCGCATGACCCACACACAGGCATCCAAGCTCCAGCAGATTCTCAATCCCGCACAGAGCGTCGCCGACACCGCGTCACAGACCAGGATCATCACGATCAGCAGCGGCAAAGGGGGCGTGGGCAAGAGCACCCTCACCGCCAACATGGCCTATCAGCTCAGCCAGATGGGCTACAAGACGGGCGTATTCGACGCCGATATCGGGCTGGCCAATCTCGACATCATCTTCAATGTCAAAGTGGACAAGACACTCCTGCATGTGCTGCGGGGAGAGGCTGCGCTGCGCGATGTCGTCATCGAAGTGGAGAAAAACCTGCTGCTGATTCCGGGTGAGAGCGGCGACGAAATCTTCGCCTACAACAACGAAGAGATCATGGCACGCTTCGCGAAGGAGGCATCCTTTCTCGAAGATCTCGACTTTCTGCTGATCGATACGGGTGCGGGCATCGGCAGAAATGTGCAGATCTTTCTGGAGGAGGCGGATGAGATCATCGTACTGACCGTACCCGATCCCTCCGCCATCACCGACGCCTACGCCCTGATCAAGGTCACCAACACCTTCCACCCCGATATCAACCTCGTCCTCAACATGACGCGCAACGAAAAAGAGGGCAACCTCATCTACGAAAAGATCCGCAAAGTCGCGGACAACAATATCGACAACCCGCCCAGCCTCCACTATCTGGGCGCGATCTCGCAGGATCCGCTCATCGCCAGATGCTCGAAGTTTCGCACGATCTTCGCGCAGGAGCACCCCAACAACCTCTGCAGCTACGAACTCTCGCTCATCACGCGTAACCTCCTCGAAAAGATGGAACACAAGGTGCTTCTGACACCGGTACCGAACAGTTTCGCACTCTTTATCAAACGCATCCTCGATCGATTCTGAGCCGGCGTGCGAAACGCACAAAAGGAGAGGCGTATGAGACCACGACAAAACCGCACACACTTCATGCAGCTGCAGCAGGTGCTGCAGAGATACGGCGTATCGAATCTGACGCAGGCGGAGATCAACTATCTGCAACTGCGCATGATGGAGGGATTGGGCGTCGATATGATCGCCCGGCTGCTGGAGTGTGATACCGCAGAGATCATGCGGCTGGAGGCGAAATTTTCCGCACCGGCCCCTGCCGATTACCAGCCGTCGGCCAGATCGACGATATAGTACCCCTTTTTACGCAGCAGACGCGCCTGATTGATAAAATCTTCGAGCCGGTTGCGGCTGCTGTAGCGCTGGTTGGCATAGCCGGTATGCATCGAAAAGAGCATGACCCACTTGCCCAGCGCATACTCCATCTCGATCAGATCTTTGCCGCGGCTCCACTGATCCTCGATGATCTCGATCGCATCGTCGAAGGAGTCCGCACGCTCGTAGCGCTGATTGCGATAGCCCGTCCCTTTGGCAAAGATCACGACCCAGCGGCTCTCTCCGAAAGCGATCTCGGTCGCCTTCTCGTGCGCCTCCCACCCCTCCTGAAAGAGATAGTCGAGCCGGTCGATATCGGTCGCGGTGCGATAATCCTGCGATTTGTAGCGCAGATCCTCGCTGAAGACCCCGACCCAGCGCCCCATACCGTACTCCAGATCGATCAGATAGACGCCGTGGCGCATCAGCTTGCGCAGCTTGTCGCGAAAATCGGCCCATCGGTCATCGCTGACCATACGCATGCCAAAGATCGCATCCCCCGTGCTCAGTACCGCCACCCAGCGCCCCTCGCCATATTTGAGATCGCTGACATAGTAGTGCTTCGCGACCCATGGCCGGATTTTGGCGAGCAATCCCCCGTACTGCAGATCGCTGACGATCTTCTGATCGCGGATGGCACACTCCCTGGCGAAGATACCGACCCACTTGTGATAACCGCTCCCCGCCTCCAGCTGCAGCAGCCCTGCCAGCATGCAGAGTATCAGATAGCGTCGCATCTGCGTGCCTAACGCTTCCCGTCTGCCAGATCGATGATATGGTATCCGCGTTTCCATCGGTTGCGCATATCGGCATTGAATTCGTCGAAGTCGTTGATCGCATCCACGCTCTCATGCGTATAGGGAGCGCGCTTGCTGTAGATGGCGATCCATGTGCTGAAGCCGTACTCGAGATTGACCACTTTGTAGCCCTCTTTCCACTTCATTTTGAGATCCTTCTGCAGCCCCTCGAAGCTTTTGGAGAGCGTCACCAGCTGATCTTTCGTATCTTTGGCCTTCGAAAAGACCGCCAGCCATCTGCCGTCCCCGTAGGTGACCTGATCGAGTTTGTGGCCGCTTTTCCACCCCTCTGCGATCAGCTGCGGCAGCATCTCGACATCCTCGAACACCTTGTAGCTCTGCGGAGCCAGATTTTTGCCTTTGGAGAAGATTCCGACCCATTTGCCGTTGCCCCACTCCACATCGGTCAGCGCATACCCCTGCTTCTGACGGATATGCACCACCCGCATGAAATCCTCGATATCGCGTCGGCTCGTATACCCCTGCGCCCGGTAGTCGCTCCCTTTGACGAATACACCCATCCAGGTATGGTACCCCTGCTCCAGATCCCAGAGGACATACCCCTCTTTCCAGCGCTGTGAAATCGCCGTCGCAAATTCACTGAAATATTTGCGGCTCTCGAACCCCTGCGTCTTGAAAGGGGTATGCTTCGCATAGACCGCCACCCATACATGATCCGCCATCAAGCCCGCAGGCAGCAGCAGGGATGCACCCAGCACCAGTTTCGTCATCGTTCGTCTCATCTTGACCTCCTTCTCTCATTTAAAATTTTACAAATCACTCTTTACCAGCCATAAGTCAGCGTCACCAGCGCGTACCCCTCCCGACGCCGCTTCTCGAACATCCCGACAAAATCGTCGAAAGATTCGCGGAAGCTGAGCTTCTGACGGTCGTATCCGCCATCCTCGCTGAAGACCGCCACCCACTTGCCCACGCCATACTCGAGTGCGGTCAAGTCGTATCCCTGATGCCACATCTGTACGATCTTGTCGACGATCTGAGAGAAGTAGCCCCGCACGCTGTAACTCTGACGGCCCAGACTATCCGCCTTGCTGAAGAGCGCCACCCACTTGAGCTCGCCGTAGGCGATATCGGTCAGCTTCAATCCCTCTTTCCAGCGATCGACGATCACGGGATCCATCTTCGACCAGCTCTTTTTGGTGTTGTAGGATTGTCCGTGATAGCCGGCCCCTTTGGCGAAGAGCCCGACCCATTTGCCCAGTGCATAGTGCAGATCGGTCAGATAGTATCCCTGCTTCCAGGCATCGATCACCAGCGGACGAAAATCCTTCCACCGTCCCGCACTCTGAAGCGATTCGGTCGAGAAGGGTGCAGGCTTGGAAAAGAGCCCGACCCACTTGCCGTCGCCATATTTGAACTGCGTCAGATCGTACCCCTCCCGCCACATTCTGTGCACTTCCTTTCGGAAATCTTCCCAGAAGAGCGTGCCATAGAGCTTCTGATCGCTGTAGGCGACATGCTTGCCTTTGGCAAATACCCCGACCCATTTGTGATGCCCTTCATAGGCGAAGAGTGTGGCGGAGAGCATGAGTATCATAAGTAAAAGTTTCATCTGCAAGCCTGTATGCTATAATTATTATTAATAAAACTATACTCTTTTTCTGCTTTCGCTTTGCTTTATATACGCGCTTACTGCGCTGCTGTTTACACACTCTATTTACACTTTTATGTTAAGCTTACGAAAAACTTCTAAGAGGAAACGATGCAAAAATATTACCATGCGACCGCCTTCGCCTTCGTGCTGCTCTTCATGACGGCATGCGGCGTCACCCTGCCCCAAAGCGACCAAAACGACAACACCCAACAGCAGACCCAACAGACCCAGCAGCCCCAGCCGTCCGATCTCAATACCACCCCGCTCATCGACGACGCCGACAAAAGCGTCTACACATGCCCGGACAACACGGAAACGGACAAACACTTTGCGGACAGCTACATCACCAACCATACAGCCGATATCGCATGGCCCGATGATCAGAAGTACAACAAACCCTCCGTCGCGGCGATCGAAGCGATCTTCAACGCAGCCAGAAAACTGGACCCCACCGTCACCGCCCCGATGGTACTCCCGCCGCAAACCGACTGGGATGCGATGCACAGCGGCGAAAAGGTGCTCTATCTCGTCAACAAAGCGCGCTGCGACAGAGGCCTCAAACCCTTCGAAGGGCTCGATCCGACGATCACGGGTGTCGCCCAGAGCTATGCAGACTATATCGCTGCACACTACGCAGAATACCAAAACGATCCGCACAACGCAGACGGCAGAACCCCGTGGGAGCGCATGCAGCAGGACGGCGGCGTGGAGGTCGGCACCAATGCGGACTTTTTCAGATACGGTGAAAATATCGCCTCTTTTAAGGTCGGTACCAGTCTGCACAACTATCCCGAAATCTATGAGAGCGAAGCCAAAGCGGTCTACGGCTGGCTCTACGAAGATGTCGCGGGACAGGCATCGCCCTACGGCCATCGCAAATTCCTGCTCGCCAAACAGCTTGTGGAAAACTCCGGAGCGCCCAATGCCGAAGGAGTGGTCGGTATCGGCAAAGCAAGACGCCGGTACATCGACGACAACGGCTACTACTGGAGCGAAGATATCATCGTCATGGACGGCTTCGACCCCAGAGCCTCGTGGGATGCCGACCTCTCACATAC
>CAYLLC010000071.1:0-9562 GCA_964384355.1 uncultured Sulfurospirillum sp.
AAATCCTGGGCGGGCAAAGGCGATCTCG
This sequence comes from uncultured Sulfurospirillum sp., assembly GCA_964384355.1. GTDB lineage: Bacteria > Campylobacterota > Campylobacteria > Campylobacterales > QNZT01 > QNZT01. The sequence goes on from CAYLLC010000071.1 coordinate 29, forward strand.
GCTACACGGTCGATACCAAGATCGCACCGCGCAACAACATGGATATCATCGACTGGTAACAGTCGATTTTATCCCTGCCTTCCGCCTCTGAGGGGGAGAAGTTTCTCTCCCCCTTCCTCATCTCTTTTCTCCACATTGCATCTACCTACAATGATCACGATATAAACCTGATCGCCTGCCCTGAATCTGTAACTGCCGTAAATGTTGATACGATGATGAAAGGTGCCCTGATAGTCTTGATAGATAGAAGATGAAGCCCTTCCATCCGCTGTTGATTTCCTGCCGGTAGTTTGTTTGTAAATTGGAGTGCGGAGCAGAGAGGCGTATTGCCAGCCTTCAACATTGCGGCATAGCGGATGTGGTGTATATGAAGAGATCAATTTTTGTATTTGTCGAGGGAGGATTGGCTATGAGATGGTGAAAAGTCGCTTGCTTACAACGCCTGCAACGACTCCTGCATCGCTTCGTAGGTGAGCGGCTCTGAGAAGTAGTATCCCTGAAAGTAGTCGATACCCAGATCGTAGGTGATGTTGAAGATCTCTTCCGAGCTGACGAACTCCGCGAGCGTCTTGATATGGAGCGCTTTGGCCAGCTGTACGATCGATTTGACGAATTCGTAGGATTTGGTATCGTTGTCGATATTTTTGATCAGTGTGCCGTCGATTTTGAGGATATCGGGCTCCAGCTCGAAGACATGGGTAAAGTTAGAGAATCCGCTGCCGAAATCGTCGATCGCGATCTCGATACCGAGTCGTTTGAATTCGCGGATAAAGTTGTTGATGATACGATAATCCTCGATATTTTCACTCTCGAGCACCTCGACCGTCAGCTGGTTGCCGATGCGGTACTTTTCGATATTCTCCTTGAGGCTCCTGAGGACATTTTCGTTGAGCATGTCGTTGAACGAGAGGTTGAGAGAGAAGGGCTTCTGCAGCCGGTGCATCATTTTGAAGCTCTTCTCGATCATGATCAGCGTGAGTGCTTCGTACTGTTTGGTCTTGACGGCGGCATCGAGGAAGAAGTAGGGCGAGACCAGCTGCACTTCGTCGTCGATCACCTTGCGCATGCGGATGAGCGACTCATATTTGACGATCCGGCGGTTGCGATCCACGATCGGCTGAAAGACAGGTATGAAGTTGTCGGAGTTGATCGCATCCTTGATCTCGTTTTTGCGTTGCAGCAGCTGATGGATGCTCTTGCTCTTGTCGATGATCTTGCTGTAGGCGATGAACTTTTTGGTGTGGGCTTTGGCGTAGCTGAGCGCCATCTCCGCTTTGTTGAGCGCATCCTGCTTCTCCAGCGAGATGCCGAGCGTCACATCGAGTTTGATCGCATCCTGATAGCTCTGCTCATGCAGCTGCATCGCGTCTACGAAAGCGAGCAGCTCCGATACGACCGTCTCGTACTCGTCCAGATCGATATAGCCCATCGTCCCCCGCAGTGCGAAGACATCGCCGTAGATGCGGTAGAGGGCAAAGGGCCTGTTTCGGACGAAGAGCGACATCGACTCTGCGAAGCTTTTGAGAATACCGTTGCCCGTATGCATGCCGTAGAGTTCGTTGATATTGCGAAATCCGTCGATATCGACGACGATCAATCCGCTGAAAGGCTCGTTTTTAAGGGCTTGCTCGAGTGCGATGCGGTTTTGCAGACCGGTGAGCGAATCATGGTGATACTCATGCTCGAGCTGTCCGACGCGCTGCATCACTTTCTGCTCTACCGTATGGTGCAGCAGCTGGATGCGTTTGAGTGATTTGGTATTGAGCAGCGTGATCAGCAGCAGGCCGGTGATGAGCGCGAGTGAGAAGTCGATATGCGTAGACCAGAAGGGGTTGAGCGAGATCGCACCGGTCAGAAATAGCACCGCCATACCGAGTGTCAGATAGAAGTAGTGCTCGCCGAAGCGGATACCGTTGCCCATGACGATCCAGATATAGAGCGGGTAGACGGCCAGCGACTGCATGCCCATCGCATAGACCAGATAGCTGACCAGCCCGAGATCCATCGTGATCGCAATCAGCCTTCGGATGAATAGCTCTCCCGGTTTTTGCAAGATCCAGATGAACTGCCCCAGAGCGAAAAAAGCGTAGAGAGCGACCACTCCGAGTATGTCGGGACGCATGAAAGTATCATGGTAGAGCAGGCCGAGGATAGCGGTAAAGACCGAAAAAAAGATCAGACGCGTTATCGACTGGAGCAACTCCTCGTCACCTTTGCGTGACTGGATCCGGCGGTAGAGATTGGTCGGCATCGATAACATAGGCTCTCTTTAATCGGGATATGATTTGGTGTTTTGATATCACTATAATCGGCCAAAAGAGCTGATAGATGGAGTTTTTCCGGCACTTTGCAGTTACAAAAGGTGTCATGTGTTACGAAGTTGGCATTTTAATCGTTTTTGAAGTATAGTAACTGCTATGAAACAACCCAAAGAGAAAATAGCGATGCTGATCGACGTGGACAACGCGCCGGCATCCAAAATAGACGTCATCCTCTCCGAGCTCGCCAAATATGGCGTGGTCAATATCCGCAAAGCCTACGGCAACTGGAAAAACCCCAAATCCAAAGGGTGGGAAGCGGTGCTGCATGAGTATGCGATCCAGCCGATCCAGCAGTTCGACTATACCAAAGGCAAAAACGCCTCCGATATGGCGATGACGATCGATGCGATGGAGCTGCTCTTCACCAAAGAGCTGGATGCCTTCTGTATCGTCTCCAGCGACAGCGACTTCACGCCGCTGGTGATGCGCATCCTCGCCAACGGCGTGCGCGTCTACGGCTTCGGCGAAAAGAAGACGCCGATGCCCTTTGTCAATGCATGTTCACGCTTTCTCTATCTTGAGAATCTCGTCAGCGTCGTCGACGAAGAGTCGGAGCAGACCGTCACCAGCAGCAGACAGCCCAAAAGAGACCGCAAAAAGAGCGGAACGGAGCTCAAAAAGGATACCAAGCTGCTCAATGCCCTGCGGCATGCGATCGAAAGCACGGAGGATGAAGAGGGGTGGGCCTATATGGCGGATGTCGGAAACCATATCTCCAACAACACCTCCTACGACCCCCGCAACTTCGGCTACCGCAGCTGGGGCGAACTGATCCGTGCGATCGATCTCTTCGAAGTGCAAAAGCGCGGAGACCACCGATCCTCACTCTATGTCAGAGACAAACGCCGCAGAAATTAGCCGCTACTTCAGTTCCATCAGGTAGGCGTCGTAATCGTCCTCCTCCTTGAAGCTCTCACTCTCTCCCGCGATGACATAGGCGCCCGATCGGGTACGGTCGATACCGTGGGCGACATCGTTTTTCTTGCCGCCGTAGGTTTTGTCGAAGGTGAGGCTGCCGTTTTTGTCGAATGCGAGGATATAGAAGTCGTTTTTGCCGTGCCCTTTGGATTTGGTCGATCCGGCTACGACGACGCCGTCATCGGGTGTCGAGACGACCCCGTATGCGATCTCATGCTCGTGCCTGCCGACGATTTTGTGCCAGAGCGGATTGCCCGACTTGTCGCAGCGCATGACGGTGAGGTCCTTTTTGCCGGAGTGGTAGGATCGGGTATATCCCGCCGCGGTGAAGCCGCCGTCAGCTGCAGGGGTGACGGCATAGAAGAGGTCGGCCTTCTTCTGTCCGTAGTAGCGCTCCCAGAGCTTTTTGCCGCCGGCTGTGAGCTTGACGATGTAGAAGTCGAAATCCCCCGCACCGAAGCTCTCGGTGCCGCCGACGATCACCAGCGAGCCGTCGGAGAGCTCCGTCACCCCGTGCGCCTCTTCGTCGCTCTCTCCGCCGAACGCTTTGCTCCAGAGCACTTTGCCGTTTCGGTCCAGTTTGACGACATAGGCGTCGTAGTGCCCGTGACCGAAGGATTTGGTTTTGCCGACGAGGACCGCACCGCCATCCTGCGTCGCGACGACATCGTATCCGTAATCTTTCCCGGCTCCGCCCAGGCTCTTGCCCCAGAGGAGCTTGCCCTCAGGCGAGAGTTTGAGCGCGTAGAGATCGTAATCCCCCGCCCGGGAGAAGGATTTGCTCGTCCCTGCGACGAAGAGATCGCCTTTGGCATCCGCATCGATGCCGTAGGCGATATCTTTGCGCGGACCGCCGATTCTGCGCTCCCAGAGCAGTTTGCCTCCGGCATCGGTTTTGAGGATGTAGGCATCCTCCTTGCCGAGTGAAAAGGAGCGCGTCACGCCCGCCATCGCGATGGTACCGTCTCCTGCAGCGACGACATCGTAGGCTTTATCCTCTTTGTCGGCGCCGTAGGTTTTGTCCCAGACGATATGGAGGTTTTGGGAGAAGAGGGTCGTGGCAAAAAGTGCGGTGAGCAGAGAGAGTCGCAGCATGTTTGGCTCCTGATATAACTATTTTTAATATTATATCTGCTTATGAATTAAAAATTACTTATCTATCAGTGAAACGAGGTCGAGTGAGAAGGTAGTCCCCTTGCCTTTGCGCGTGTCGATTTTGATGATGATCTTCTCCCGATCGCAGAAGTTTTTGACGATACTCAGCCCCAGCCCGTACCCCTCGGTGGTCGGATTCTCCTGAAAGGACTTTTCGTAGACGATGAAGAGGTTTTTGGGGTCGATACCGATACCGCTGTCTTCGATGCAGAGCTTCGTACCCTCGGTGTAGAGTCTGACGAACCCTCCCGGACGGTTGTATTTGATCGCGTTGGAGATCAGGTTGTCCAGCATGCGTGCGAATCCGTCCGGGTCGCTGAAGAGGATCAGATCGGCACTCTCGTCGATCAGCGCGATATCGCCACGGATCTCTTCGAACTTCGCGATCGAGTGTGTGATCAGCGGTTTGAGGTGGAATCGGCTGCGTGTGATATGCTCGATATTCTCTTTGATGTCGTATTCGATGCGCGCATAGAGTTTGCCCAGATCGGCCGCTGCCCCGGCGATGCGGTCGAGGCGCTTCAGCGCTTTGGGATCGGTGAGGCTGCGGCGCAGCATGGCGGTGTTGGCTTCGATCGTGGCGATGGGGGTGTTGAGCTCATGCAGGGTATGATCGATCATCTCCTTCAGCTTTTCGTCGGTCTGCAGAAAGGGATCGATGATCGAAGGGGCGAAGAAGAGATAGAGCAGCGCCGCACCGGCGACGAGGAGGCCCCGGCGGAGCAGATCGGTGCCCAGCAGAGGACGGAGCAGATCGTCGAGTATCGGCAGCATGAGCGAGAGTGCGACGACGAAGAGGAGATGGGAGAGCAGCAGCCCCGACTTTTTAGAGTGCAAGGCGATATCCCCGCCCTTTGATATTTTCGATATGTTCGCGACCCAGAATCTTTTTGAGCTCGTTGATGTAGACGCGCAGGGCGCCGTCGCTGGGTGTTTCGTCCCATGCCCACAGATGCGATTTGATCTGCTCTTTGGTGACGACGGTGTCGGGATGCTCGCTCAGCAGATCGAGCAGGGCGGCCAGCTTGGCGGAGAGGGGGATGGCATGCTGCGCATCGCTGAGGAGTTTTTGCTGTTTGTCGTAGGTGTATCTGCCGATGCGTATCGTCTCCTGCAGTTTGTTGGCGCGTCGCAGCACCGAGACGATCCGCATGCGCAGCTCGTCGAGGTCTACGGGCTTTCTGAGATAGTCGTCCGCACCCGCATCGAATCCCGCCATCAGCATCTCCTTCTCACGGTAGGAGGTGAGGTAGATCGCCGGTGTGGCGTCGCCGCTCCTGCGAATGGCCCGGAGCAGATCGATGCCGCCGAGTCCGGGCATATGGATATCGAGCAGGAGCAGGTCGTAGCGCTTTTCGTAGCAGCGATCCTCCGCTTCGGTGCCGCTGTGGCAGAGATCGACCGCATACCCCTCCTCGGTGAGGAAATCTTCGAGCGTCTGGGCAAAGAGTATGTCATCTTCGGCAATGAGTATTCTGATCATCCGGCAATGATAGCAAATTTTGGTATAATCTGCACAAAAAGGGTGATAAGGAGCGATCGCATGATAAGAGCGATGATTGGCGGCATATGCGCCGGTGCTATCCTGACGGTACTGTCGGGAGGCTGTGCGGGAGAGCCAACCCTGTCCAAACCGAAGGAGCAGACGATGTCCCGTGACGCAGAGAAGAAGATAGCCTACCGGATTGTCGCGCAGGGTGAGACGCCTGCCGACTACGATCTCTACATGCATGGCAAGCGGGAGATATCCCTCTATCGCAGCGACAATGCGCAGGAGCGGGCGGCATACCGGAAGCGCTATCGGCAGTTGACGGGCAAAGAGGCGCCCGAGTTCGAGGGTACGGCACTCGTCGCCCTCTACGGCAGACAGAGCAGCGGCGGATATGGCTTCGCCGTGGAGCGGATCGCAGATCGCGGCGATCATGTCGAAGCGCTCTTGCGACAGGTCGCACCCAAGCCGGGCGATCTGGTGACGCAGGCGCTCACCAACCCCTACATCGTGATCGCACTGCCCGGATATTTCGGAAAGGTTGAGGTCAGTACGGTGCGGTAGCCGAAACTACTCCGTGATGATGTGCCCTGCGAATTTGGCGTCGTCGTCGAGAATAGGGCGCACGCCGGTGCGGTATCCGAGCGCGCATGCCTCGTAGGCGAAGAATACGCCCGCCTGATAGTAGTTGCCCGCATCGTCGCGGTTGAGCTTCGCCCGCTCCTGATAGACCATCCTGAAGTTGTCGTAGTGCCCCTCTTTGGTATCGACGATTTCGCCCGATCCATCGTAGATCGTCACATTCTCGCCCTCCCGTCCGAAGGTCGGCTTCTCGACATAGGCTTTCCCTTCGAGCGGTTCGAACGCCGTCTCCAGCAGCAGCGGATGGCGGGGGAAGAGCTCCCAGAGAATCTTCATGAAGGCTTTGCTCTGAAACATCAGCGTATAGGCGGGATTGAGGATGATCGCCTTCTGGTTTTCGACGATTTTGGTCAGGATGATCGCCAGCTCTCCCTCGTCGATCGCGATATCCTCCCACGGGACGAGTTTGAAAAAGTAGTCGTATCGCTCTTCCCCGAGGAAGATTCCCTCCTCGGGATCGAATTCGATTTCGTCCATGTAGGCGAAAGCGGTCGCAAACCCCGCCTCTCTGGCGATCGACTCCAGATAGCGGGTCGTATCCTCGTCCTCCTGGGCACCGCGGACGCATGAGAAGAGGATCTTCCACCCCTCGTAATATTCGCTGAATTTCTCGACACTCTCTTCGAGCGTCACCAGCCGCTGAAAGTTCTCCCTGAGCGAGGCATGGAGATTGTTGAACTGCCGATATTCGTCCAGATCGTTGGCTTTGAGCATCGCCCACTGGACGATCGCCGTATCGAGCAGGAGGGTAGGGGTGTCGGCGTTGAACTCCAGCAGCTTGATCGGCACCCGATCCAGCCCGCCGGCGAAGTCGAAACGGGCATAGAGATGCCAGTGGACATCGTTTTCCCAGCTCGCTTTGACGATGTCGATCAGATTGTAGGGGATACCCAGCTCGCCGAAGAGATCGTTTTCGATCACATAGTCGCCCGCTTCGACGAACATGTCGTAGAGTTCGTTGGCGGCGTCGGCGTAGGCGTTGGCCTCCATCTCCTCCACTTCGACCAGTCTGTCGATGAGGTAGGGGGTGCCGTCATCCCAGTCGGTATGCCATGAGAAGCCGATCGATTCGAGAAATGCCGTCGAAAGGGGCTTGATGGGCAGGAGTTTCATCGCTTATCCTCCGAAGCTGCGGAAGCCGCCCGATCGGCTGCTGCCGAAGAAACCGCTGCTGCGTCTGGTGCCGGTGGATGCACGGCTGCCGGTCGTGCTCTGTTTGCTGCCGAAAAATCCCGATCGGCGGGTAGTGCGCTTTTTGGCCTGATTGAAGCTGTTTTTGCTGCGGCTGTAGGTCTGCGGGCTCTTGTAGGAGGTGCGTCTCTTTTGCTGGTAGTTCTGGTTGTTGAAGAGTTTGCTGCCGATCCAGCTGCCCAGAATCGCACCCGCTGCGCTGGCGAGAATCGTCTCACCCAGCCCCATGCCGCCCATACCGCCGGAGAGCTGTTCGCCGGAGGTGAGGCGGGAAGTGCCTTCGTCGATCTTTTTGGCCTCCTCTTTGATCAGCGCGTCGAGCTCCTCTTTGGAGAGGATCTTCTCTTTGCCGTCGAGCGTCTTGAGGATGACGCGTGTCTCGTCGCTGGGGTATTCGTCGACGATCTTGTACTGCTTGGGCGCTACCTCCTGAATCACGACGAATGCGCCCTGTCGCTGCGATGCCGTCTGGAAGGTGTTCTCCTGCGGTGCCTGCTGCGGCGGCAGACCGCTGTCTCCGCATCCGGCCAGAGCCGCCATCACGACGGCACCCATACCGCCGACCACCGAATAGTCCGCTGCTTTCTTGATATGTCTCATGCTATACCTCTGATTTTCTTGATTTTCTCTTTCGCCGCTTCGAGCGCGTTTTCACCGAAGGTGAGGACGACCGCCATGCGTCGGTCGATATGCGCTGCCGGCTTGCCGAAGATCCGCAGAATCGTACGGCTGTCGTAGAGATCATCGTCGATCTCGAATGCCGGTGCGACGCTCTCGACCTCCGATTTGTAAGCGGCACTCGCGCCCGGGCCGTAGAAAATGAAATCGAGCGGCAATCCCAGTACCGCACGCAGGTGGAGGGCGAATTCGCTCTGACTCTGGGTGATCATCGTCACCATACCGGTATCATGCGGTCGGGGGCTCAGCTCGCTGAAATAGACTTCATCCCCCTTGACGAAAAACTCCACGCCGAAGATGCCGCGTCCGCCCAGTCCGTCGGTGACGCTTTTGGCCATCTGCTGCGCCTTCTGCAGGGCGGTCTCGTGCATCTGCATCGGCTGCCACGAAAAGATATAGTCGCCATCCTTCTGGATATGGCCGATCGGCTCGCAAAATGTCGTGCCGGTTTCGTTGCGGATCGTCAGCAGGGTGATCTCGTAGTCGAAAGGTATGAAAGCTTCGACGATCAGCTCGCTCGCGTCACCTCTGGCCTCTTTGGCGATCTCCCATGCGTGTGCGAGATCCTCGGCGCTTTTGGCGATACTCTGTCCATGCCCGGAGCTGCTCATGACCGGCTTGATCACACAGGGAAAGCCTATCTCGCGGCTCGCTTCGATCAACCCCTCGAAGGTGGTGACGAATCGATAGTCGCTCGTCCTGAGCCCGAGGGTCTCTGCAGCGAATTTTCGGATGTTTTTGCGATTCATCGTCTTGTTGACCGCTTCGGCGTTGGGGATGACATGAAACCCCTCCTTCTCCGCGGCGAAGAGTGCGTCGATACTGATCGCCTCGACCTCCGGCAGAATATAGTCCGGCTGCTCTCTGCGGATCACTTCGAGTACCTGGTCTCTATCCTTCATGTCGATGACATGGCTGCGGTGCGCCACCTGATGGGCGGGTGCATGTTCGTAGGCGTCGACGGCGATCACCTCCACGCCCAGCCGCTGCGCCTCGATGGCGACCTCTTTTCCCAGTTCGCCGCTGCCCAGCAGCATGATCTTGACCGCATTGCTCTTGAGTGGTGTCGAAAGTCTCATCTTCATCCCCGTTTTTTTATCGCTTAGTCTACCCAAATATGGCATAGAGACGGGTAAAAGA
>CAYLLC010000072.1:0-3890 GCA_964384355.1 uncultured Sulfurospirillum sp.
GCAGCATCTCGAAGAAGCTCTTCTCGTCGATGCGTTTGCCCAGCTCTTTGGCGAAGGTATCGGAGATATATCCGAGTGAATATTTGATCGATTTGGAGAAGACATATTCACCATCTTTGTAGATCGTCACGAAGGCATCGTCTTTGTGGAAATAGACAAAACAATCCGTCTTGTCAGTCGCCAGAAGATTCTTGTGGTAGAGTGCCCGCATCAGAAACGGCGCAGCGGTAATATAGTCTACATATTTGATCTCTTTGAGTTCGCCGAAGATATCGTTGAGTACATCCTGATCGATGGCGATGACATTGAAGACCTGATACTCTCCGTCGTCACGGTTCGCCTGAAAATAGAAGATAGAGTACTCTTTGTCACTCTCCAGCCCCATCTCGTCATACGCTTTGATCTCGATCGCATCCCTGAGATCCTCTTCTGCGATACCGACTTCGATATCGACGGTAGAAGAGATGATATCTTTGGTCTGGACATAGGAGATATAAAAAGCCCTGTCATCGAACTTTTTGACACTCTCTTCGGAGATGACATTATCCCGATAGCGATAGGATTTGAGCGAATAGGGATCGAGCGTGACGATACTGCGCTTGCGCCGATCGATGATGCTTCTTTTTAACATTCCAACTACCTATTAAGTGAATTAACAGGGTTGAAAAACTCCGAAGCGCTCTTTAGAAGTTGTAGCCCAACTCCCCGAGAGATTTTTTATCTTTCGTCCAGCCATGTCTGACCGTGACGAAGAGCTTCAGGAATGTCTTTTTGCCGTTGAGATCTTCGATCAATTTACGCGCATGCCGGCCGATTCGCCGCAGCGTCTCGCCATCTTTTCCGATGACGATCCCCTTCTGGCTCTTCTTTTCGACCACAATCTGGGCATAAATTTTCTCAAGATCGGGCAACTCTTCAACCCTCTCAATCACTACATCGGTGAAATAGGGAATTTCTTTAGAGGTTTTTTCAAATATTGACTCGCGTATCAACTCTTTATAGATATCTTTCATTTTGTCCGTGGTCAATATCTCGGGATCGTAGTAGTAGGGATGCTCGGGCAGATGCTTGCAGATCGTCGAAAATACGGCACTTTTGTCGGTGCCCCGCTTGATCGATACCGGTATCAGCTCCAGAAACCGATCCTGATATTTCTGAAACGCCGTCAGCTTCTGCAGGAGCTGCTCGTTTTTCACTTCGTCCACTTTGGTCAGCAGTACGATGTGGGGTATCCCCTTTTTGTTGCGGCGCAGAAAATCTTCGTAATTTTTCAGATCGTCCGTCACCGGCGAGAGGAAGAGGATCAGATCCGCATCACCCATCGCTTTGAGCGCCTCATCCAGCATAAACTGATTGATCAGCCGCTCGCTCTCATGAATACCCGGCGTATCGACGAAGATGATCTGGCAGCACCCATGCATCGCGATGATGTTGAGCCTTTTGCGGGTCGCATTGGCTTTGTGCGACACCATCGCCAGCTTCTCCCCTACGAAATAGTTCAGCAGTGAGCTCTTTCCCGCATTGGGACGCCCGACCACCGCGACAAATCCCGCCTTCGTCGTTTCGCAACTCACAGGATATACCTCGAGAGATCTTCGTCGCTCGCCACATTGTCGAGCTTCTCATGCACCAGCGCTTCGGTCACGACGATCTTCTCTCCCCGGTGCTCATCGGCATCGAAGCTGATATCCTCGATCACCCGCTCCAGTACCGTATGGAGCCGTCTGGCACCGATATCTTCGAGCTTTTCGTTGGCCAGCTGCGACACTTTCGCGATCGCACGCACCGCCGCATCGTCGAACGCCAGCTCCACACCCTCCGTGGAGAGGAGTGCTTCATACTGTTTGAGGAGCGAATTTCTGGGCTGGGTGAGGATCTTGTAGAGCGTCTCTTCGGAGAGGGAGCTCAGCTCCACCCGCTGCGGGAAACGCCCCTGCAGCTCGGGGATCAGATCGCTCGGCTTGCTCAGATGAAACGCTCCCGCCGCGATGAAGAGGATATGGTCGGTCTTGACCACACCGTATTTGGTGCTGATGTCGCTCCCCTCCACGATCGGCAGCAGATCGCGCTGCACACCCTCTTTGCTGGGATCCTGACGGCTCTGATTCTTCGCACTGACGGCGATCTTGTCGATCTCGTCGATAAAGATGATCCCGCCGTTCTGCGCCCGATCCAGCGCCTCGCTCTTGACCGCTTCGAAATCGAGCAGCTTTTCGCTCGCTTCGCCTCTGAGCACCTCTTTGGCCTCTCTGACTTTCATCTCTTTTTTGACGCTTTCGCTTTTGGAGGAGAGGATCTTGAGGAAGCTCTCCTGCACTTTGATCATCTCGGGCGGCATCGAAGCGTCGTTGAGCTCGCCCATACCACCGCTCACTTCGATCTCGATCTCCAGATCGTCCAGATCCCCCGCACGAAACTTCTCGCGCATGCGCTCGAAACTGCGCTTGTACTCCTCTTTTTTGGTCTTGCTCGCACCGGTAGGCAGCGGCGGCAACAGCTTCTCGACGATACGCTTCTCGACATACTCTTCGATCGCGCCGCTGTTTCGCGCTTTGTGCTCGTTTTTGACCAGATTGATCGCCGCCATCACCAGATCGCGCACCATCGACTCCACATCGCGCCCGACGAATCCCACTTCGGTATATTTGCTCGCTTCGACCTTGACGAAGGGGAGATTCATCATCTTCGCCAGCCGTCTGGCGATCTCGGTCTTGCCCACGCCGGTCGATCCGATCATGAGGATATTTTTGGGGCTGATCTCCTCCTGCATTTCCGGGTCGAGCTGCATACGGCGATAGCGGTTTCGCAGTGCGATACCGATCGCCTTTTTGGCGTCGTACTGCCCGATGATATACTGGTCCAGATAGGATACGATCTCTTTTGGTGTCATCTGCATGCTACTTCTCATCCTTGGTTAGTGTAAATGTCTTGATCTTGTCGCTGGTATAGATACAGAGCTCGCTGGCGATCAGCAGCGACTCCCGCACCAGCGTCTCCTCGTCCAGCCCGGCATGCCGATCGAGCGCTCTGGCGGCGGAGAGCGCGAAGTTGCCGCCGCTGCCGATCGCCGCGATCTTGCCGTCTTCGGGCTCCACGACATCGCCGTTGCCGCTGAGGATGAAGATATGCTCCGTGTCGAGTACGATCATCATCGCCTCGAGCTGCCGCATATACTTGTCCTTGCGCCATGCTTTGGAGAATTCGACGACCGATTTGAGCAGATCGCCCTTCTTCTGCTCCAGAATCCCCTCGAACATATCGAAGAGGTTGAAGGCATCGGCCGTACTCCCCGCGAACCCCGCGATCACTCTGCCGTTGTAGAGCTTGCGGATCTTGGTCGCATTCGATTTGAGAATCGCACTGCCGAATGTCACCTGCCCGTCTCCGCCGATCACCGCCTTTTTCTCGCCTTTGCATGCCAGTATCGTCGTCGCGTGAAACATCTACGCTCCCGTGATCTCGAGATTGAGATGCGCATGGATCCCATGCCCCAGCTTGACGGAGATATCGAAGTTCCCCGCCGTCTTGATCGGATTTTTGATCTCGATGCTCTTCTTGTCGATCTCGATCCCCTCCTGCGCCTTGAGCGCCTCGGCGATCTCCTCTTTGGTCACGGCGCCGTAGAGCGCGCCGTTGGCACCCAGCTTGTGGTGGATAGTCAGCTTGATCTCCTTCAGCTTTTTCTCGATCTCTTTGAGACGCGCCAGCTCTTCGGCTTCCCGCTTCTTCAGCGCCTCCTGCTCCTTTTTCCACGCCTCGATCACCTCATCGGTCGCCAGCTTCGCGAACCCTTTTGCGATCAGGAAGTTTTGCCCGTAGCCATCCTTCACCTCTTTGATCTCTCCCGCTTTGCCGAGACTTTTGACATCTTTGATCAACAATACTTTCAT
>CAYLLC010000072.1:3990-9418 GCA_964384355.1 uncultured Sulfurospirillum sp.
TGATCTCTCCCGCTTTGCCGAGACTTTTGACATCTTTGATCAACAATACTTTCATCTTTGTTCCTTCATAGCAATATTTTCGGTTATTATAGCCTAACCTTCATTGAAGCCCCTGCAGAGCCTATCCGATCGCTTCGCGTTTCTCCTCGATCTCCAGATAGCGCTCTACCAGCACCTCGTACTCCGCCTCGAGCGCCTGCAGCGCTTCATGCAGGCTCTGCAGCCCCTTCTCCTGATAGCATGCCGGGTCGGCCAGACATGCGTTGATCGCTTCGATCCGCTCCTCCAGCGCCTCGATCTTCGGCGGAAGCGCTTCGTAGTCGCGCTTCTCGTTGTAGCTCAGCTTGACGCTGCGGTTGCGCGTGCGCTCCGTTTTGGGTTTTTCGGCTTCGCTACGCTCGAAATCTTCCAGCCCCCTGAGCTCCTTTTCGATCTCCAGATATTCGCTGTAGCTCTGATAGCTCTCCTCCACCACACCGTCACCCCGGAAGATCAGCAGCTTTTTGGCGATCTTGTCGACGAAGTAGCGGTCATGCGAGACGAAGATCAGCGCCCCGTCGAAACTCTGCAGATACTCCTCGAGAATATTGATCGTCGCGATATCGAGATCGTTGGTCGGCTCGTCCAGAATCAGGCAGTCGTACTTTTTGGTAAAGAGCAGTGCCAGCGCCACGCGGTTCTTCTCTCCGCCGCTGAGCAGGCCGATCTTCTTATCGAGATGCTCTTTTGGGAAGAGGAAATTTTTGAGATAGCCGTAGACATGCATGCTCTTGCCCCGCACCTCGACCCGATCTCCGCCGTTGGGGCAGAAGGTCTCGATCAGGCTCTTGTCGTCATCCAGCATGCCGCGCTGCTGATCGAAGTAGCCGATCGTGAAATCTCCCCGCTTCACACTGCCGCCGTCAGCGGCCAGCTCACCCAGCAGAATCTTCAGCAGCGTCGATTTTCCCGCACCGTTCTTGCCCACGATCGCGATCTTGTCCTGCTGCAGTATCCGCAGAGAAAAATCCCGAATCAGCAGCCGATCGCCCAGCGACTTCTCCAGATGCTCGATCTCGAACAGCATCTTTTTGCGATTGATCATCTTTTCACTCTGAAAATGCTTCTTCTCCCGCTCCAGCTCCAGCTTCATCTTGCGGATGACGGAGGGATTCTTCTTCGCCTCTTCCCGCATCTGCATCACCCGCTGTTTGCGCCCTTCGTTGCGTTTGAGCCGCGCCTTGACCCCGCGGTTGAGCCACTCCTCCTCGCTCTTGAGCAGCTTCAGAAGCGTCTCATGCGACTTCTGCATCGATTTGAGCAGCAGCTCTTTCTGTCGGATATAGTCGCTGTAGCCCCCTTTGAAGGAGCGCAGTTTCCCCTCTTCGATCTCGACGGATCGGGTGGCGATGTTGTCCAGAAAGTAGCGGTCATGCGAGATGAAGAGCAGCGTAAACTTCTCGCGCAGCAGATAGTTCTCCAGAAACTCCACCATATAGACATCCAGATGGTTGGTCGGCTCGTCCAGCAGCAGTATATCGGGCTTTTTGAGCAGCAGTCCCGCCAGCGCCACCCGCCGCTGCTCCCCGCCGCTGAGTCTGGCGATCATCGCATGCTCGTACGACTTGAGGTCGAACTCCTGCATGATCCGCTCCACCTTGTCATCCAGACTCCAGGCGTTGTGCGTATCCAGAAACGCCCCCAGCTTCGCATGCTCCTCCACAACCGCTTTGTCGTCAAACGCCTCCGCCAGCTGCGCACTCAGCAAGTCATAACGCGCTTTGGCCGCTTTGAGCTCGGTCAGCTGGTTTTCGATCGCCTGCCGGACGGTGAGCCCCGGGTCAAATTGCGGATTCTGGTCGAGCATCTCGATCCTGATGCCGTTCTGGACGACGCGTCTGCCGTCGTCGAAATCGAGCACGCCCATGCAGATCTTCATCAGCGTCGATTTGCCGCCGCCGTTTTTGCCGATGATCGCGACCCGCTCTCCCGTATCGATCGAGAAATCGACCCCTTCGAGAATTTTGTTGCTCTCGTATGCCTTGGAGACTCCGATCAGATCCAGCAGCGCCATCAGCCCTCTCCCTTATGTTTTTTGGGGTATTCGTAGAAAATCACCTCTCCGCTTCGGGGTGCGATCTCGCTGAAACGGTCGACGCCGAATCGGATCCCCGACACACCGGCCGTGGGCAGATTCTCCAGCCCCTGATCACCCAGTGTGTTGATCAGTGCGGTCATCGCGGGATTGTGCCCCACGATCATCACACGCGACACCCCGTCGGGCAGCGCATGGATGATCTCCATCAGATCCGACAGCGACGCTTCGTAGATCTTCGGCTCGTAGCGGATCGCTTCGGCCGGATACCCCAGCTCCTGCGCCACCGCCTCTGCGGTCATGGCGGCTCTGATCGCGGGACTCGAGAGGATCAGATCGGGTGCCACACCCATCGCATGCAGCACCTTGCCCATCAGCGGCGCCGCATGCCTGCCGCGCTTGTTGAGCGTGCGTTCGAAATCGCTGACATAGTAGCCGTTCCAGTCCGATTTGGCATGACGCATCAGATAGAGTTCTTTCATACCGATTTTACCTTCATTGAAATATCCCGCGATTATACCAAAAATAGCGTTTTTACGCTATCATGCGGTTTATGAACTATTTTCCGGCATTCCTGAGACTTGAGCATAGCAGAATCCTGATCGTCGGCGGAGGCAGAATCGCCACCGAAAAGATCGAAAAAGTGCTCGATTTCACGACCCGTATCGAAGTGATCGCCAGCCACTACAGCGACGCGATGCTCACCCATATCGTCACACACAACCTCCCCTACCGCACCAGAGCGTACGAAAAAGGGGATGTCGAGGGATTCGATATCGTCATCGTCGCCGTCGACGATCTGGCACTCCAGGAGGCGATCTACCGGGAGACCCGCTCCATGCGCACCCTCTGCAACGCCGTCGATTCGGTCGCATACTGTGACTTTATCTTTCCCTCCTATATCAAAGAGGGAGACCTCACGATCGCCGTCTCCACCTCCGGCGCCTCCCCCGCCGTCGCCAAACACCTCAGACGCTACCTACACAGCCTCCTCCCCAAAAACCTCGCTGCTTTTCTGCAGGAGATGAAAGAGGTGCGCGCACAACTCCCCAAAGGCAAAGAACGCATGCGCTATCTCGATGCAAAAGCGAAAGCCTTTTTCGATCGTCTGAAATAGTAATCACCGTACAGGCGTAAACCACATATAGCGCAGGCTTTGGGCAGACCGCGACGAGAGGCTCAGACCGCAGGGAGGATTTGCCCTCGGAGGCGTGGTCTGCCCAAAGCCTGCGCGGTCGCAGCGAAAAGCACGCTGTTTGCTTCAGCAGCAGGCTCACGCGCAGATGAACCGCGCTCCTGCATCCGCAAAATCAGCTGAAACTCACGGGATCGATATCCACTTCACAATCTTTCTGCCTGCATCGGTGGGCCAGACGCAGCAGCGCACCCGCAGAGTCGGAGCGCAGCAGCACCTGAAAGCGAAACTTCCCCGCTATCCGCGCGATCGGAGCCTCGCCGAAGCCCACCACCTCGACATCCTCCGCACTCCCCAGACAGCGCTGCAGCGACTCGAGCACCGCCATCGCCTTCGCTCTATCTTTGTGTGCGACCATACACTTCATCAACTTTTTGAAGGGAGGATAGAGCCCCTCCCGACATGCCAGCTCCTCTTGGAGAAATATCTCGTAATCGTCGATATAGTGGCTGAAAAAGTCGGCATTCCCCGTCTGCACGAGTACCTTGCCCTCCCCTTTTCGGCCGCTGCGGCCCGCCACCTGCAGCAGCAGGCTCAGCGCCCGCTCTCTGGCACGGAAATCGGCCTGCGCCAGAATCGTATCGATCCCGAATATCACCGCCAGACGCACATCATGATAGTCATGCCCCTTCGAGAGCATCTGCGTCCCGACCAGCACATCGATCTCATGGTCGTTGAAGGCTTTGAGAATCTTCTTGAGCTTTGTCTGCGTCGTCACCTCATCACGGTCGAACTTCTGAAACACCTTGTCCGGGAAGCGCTCCGAGAGCTCCGCCACCACCTGCGCCGTGCCGATGCGGTTGGTGCGAAGCTGCGTGCTCTGGCATGCGGGGCAGGCTTGCGGAATCCGCTCCATGTAGTTGCAGTAGTGGCAGCGCAGGGCGTTGCGCTCGCGGTGGATGCTCATCCCCACCGCACAGAAGGGGCACTCCACGAACTTCCCGCACTCCAGGCAGGTCAGATATTTGTAGTTGGCGCGGGTGGGCAGGAAGATGATCGCCTGATGGTTCGCAGCGAGGGTCCCGGAGAGTTCGGCTACGATCTCTTCGCCGATCCCCTCCTCCTCTTTGAGAAAGCGTATCGACTTCTGCGTCGCGAAAAAGGTCTCTTTGAGCCGGAACACCGGGAATTTGTGGTAACTGGTCGCAGAGGGCGTCGCCGATCCCAGCACCACCTTCGCCCCCAGCTTCTGCCCCAGATAGACCGCCAGATCACGCGCATGATAGCGGGGGCGGCCGGAGGCTTTGTAGCTGTCGTCGTGCTCTTCGTCTACGATGATCAACCCCGGATCCGGCAGCGCCACGAAGAGCGACGAGCGCGCCCCGGCGACGATCTTCACCTCTCCTGCGGCGATCCCCTCCAGAATCTCACGCTTCTTCTTTTTGGTGATCTTCGAGTGCCAGATCGCCACCAGATCGCCGAACTGCCGCTTCAGGCGCTTTTGCATCTGCGGCGTCAGAGAGATTTCGGGCATCAGAAAGATCGCCGTTTTGCCGGCATTGATCGTATCTGCAATCAGTCTCATATAGATCTCGGTCTTGCCGCTGCCCGTATCGCCGAAGAGCAGCGCCGTCTGCTGCGCGGAGAGGAAGTCGTACGCCTCCCGCTGTTTCGCAGAGAGCGCGATCGTCGACTCGATGCTAAAAGACTGCCGCCGATCGGAGCGCGGCACCGGCACGAAAAGCCCCGCCGCCTCACCGATCGAGCAGATATAGTACTGGCTGATGAAGCGAAAAATATCCAGATAGAGCGGTGTGAAAGATTCGGGCAAAACCGCTTCTATCTCACTGCATGCGAAGGAGGGCTCGTCACAGCTGCCGACCGCCACACCCCGCACCGCCTTGCCCCGAAGCTTCACTTCGACCAGCGTGCCGACGGGTATCTGCTGCGAGGATCGATAGGTGAGCGGTTCGAGCGGGGAGTTGAGGATGGAGACGAGGTAATAGATAGCGCAAACCTTACGATGTGATTTGCGCTATTGTAACATATCTACTCTGTCAGATTTTTACAAAGCGCTATCGAATGATCACACTTGAAAGTACCATCGGTCGGATCGTAGGTGAAGTTGACATCGGCATTGGTGGCATTGAACGCATATTTGTTGGCCGCTACTTTGCGCCATCCGTTTTTCGACTTGGCGTAGATCGGATAGTCGAGCA
>CAYLLC010000073.1:0-9396 GCA_964384355.1 uncultured Sulfurospirillum sp.
TCCTCCCAGTCCGCTTTGGTCGAGACTTTGTAGCTCAGCGGATCGTTCGCATTCCAGCGGGCGATATGGCGATCCATTTCGGCATCGACCATATTTTTCAGGCTGTCGATGATACCGATGACCCGTGCCGGAGCGAAAGTCGTATCGAGCTGCTGCAAAAAGCGGCTCTTGAAACGGGCTTTGAAGCCGCTGTTTTCGAGCAGTTTGCGAAAGAGCAGCGTCGACCACTCCGGATTGGGCCATGCATCTTCCGACTGCGCTGCGGTCGTCGCCTTGCCCAGTGCGTCGTAGTCGGCATGGTTCTCCGAATGCAATCCGAAACTGTAGTCCATATCATGCAGCAGCCACTGCCATTTGGTCCCTTTTTTCTGCGGTTTCCAGTAGATCAGGTTGGTGCCCGGCCAGTCGGCGTTGGCGATATAGATATTGGTGATCATATAGTCGATATAGTTGTCGATGTCGATTTTGGATGCGATATAGTTGTAGTCGGCGTCGGAAGCGAGCGAATGGCTGCGCAGGTAGGCGATCACCTCGTCTTCATACTCGGCTGAGCTGCCCTCCTTGACGACCAGATCATCTTCGATCAGGTTGATCTTCTTCTCACCGAAATTCTCTTTGATATAATCTTTGCCCTTTTTCTCACGCAGATTGTAGAGCCCCCAGTACCGGCCATTGACATAGACGACGGTCGGCCGATAGGCTTCGTATGCGACATGGAGGCGGTCTTTGACGATGGCCGTAGCCAGCATGTCACGCATGTGTGCCTTCAGATAATCCTGCCCGGCGTTGCGCAGTTTGAGTTTTGCATATTTCTTGATCTTCTTGTCCGGGAAGACTTTGTAGGCGAACTTTTTCGAGCCGTATTTGTCGTCGTTTTTGAGCTGAAACGACTTCTGCGCATAGATACGCGAGCATTCGCCCGCGACTTTGAGGCCGATATCCTGCGAGAGGACCGCTTTTTTGTCACGCTCGAAGAGCGTCATGTGCGCCGCACGCTCCCACTTCTGCATGAAGTTCGCCTTGCCGCTGAACTCATCACCGCAATCTTTGGCCTTTTTGCCGTTGGTGCCGACCGTGTAGATACCGATCGTATCGTCGTAGAGGTAGCGGTTGTCGATCGCCAGTGCGACGACCGGCAGTGCGGTCTGCTCACCGATCAGGTAGTTTCTCGTCTCGACGGGGCTGTCGAATTTGCCGCCGGTCACGCTGATCGCACGTACCGACATCGAGCCATCGATCGCGATCGGCCGGGTGTAGCGGGGAGAGCTCGCCGTCGGAATCGATCCGTCGGTCGTATAGTGTATCGTCGCACCCGATGCCGAGAGCGTCAATGTCTGCGGCGTCTCATAGTCGCCTTCCGCCAGCGAGAAGGTCACCTTCGGGCTCTGCACCGCACTCGGATAGGATACGGTGTTGGCACTGCCGGGCGTAGGCTGCATGTAGGCGGCTTTGCCGTTTTTGTATACGACGGAGATATCGGGAGTCTGCTTCAGGTACTCGAAGGCATCGACGCTCTTGCCGTTGGGATCAAAGAGCGCCACCGCTTCACCCTCCGTCTTGAGGCTGAAGTTGGTATGCAGCGCTTTTTTCTTTTTGTCCTTTTTGTCCGCCCAGATGAGCAGATAGCCGTTCGCCGGTATGACCGTGCCGCCCGGTATCGTCCATTTGGGCGTGTTGAGTTTGTCGCTCAGCTTGAATCCGCCGATATCCGCCGGTTTGTCGTCGAGGTTGTGCAGCTCGATCCAGTCGGAGAAGTTGAAGTAGTCCGGATCGTAGATCGTATGGGTATTGGCAGCCATCACTTCGCTGATCTCGATATGGGCATCGACCGCGACAGGCGTGAGCCGAAACGCCGGCACACGCCCCTCCGGTAGAAGCTGCGTATCGCTCCAGTCCTGATTGCTCAACTCTGCACCGACGCGGATCGTCTGGCTGAGATTTTTGAGCGAACTTTCCGGTACGACCACATCGAGCACCGCCTGATCTCCCTGCGTGCGCAGCTTGCTGACGGTGCCGGCATCCTCCCAGCCCCAGTCGCCCCGGCCCGTATAGCGGTAGAGATAGCCATCCTCTACCAGATAATCGGCCCCGAAACGATTCCAGTCATCCCCTTGATAGCCGCTGTCCGCGTTGTCGTCGCTGTCGATATAGAGCTGGATATGCGCCGGGAATGCCGGCTGCTCCAGATGCATATAGAGATTGCCGCCGGTGGCGTAGAGTTTGAGCGTTTTGTCACCGCTGTGCAGATAGGGGGTGATTTTGCTCCAGTCGATGTGGTGCTTCTGCAGATAGACCGACATCGTGCCATCATGCGGGGAGAGCACCTGCGGCACCCAGTCGGCGTCGAGCGCCTGCGCATCGGCACGGAAGACCGCCGTTTTGTTTTGCAGATCGGTCAGCTTGATGCGGATCGTGTCGCTCTTGCCATCTTCGATCGTACTTTCTACGGGGCCGATCTCCTGCCACTTCCACTTTCTCGGATCGGTCGAGCGGTAGAGATAGCCGTTTTCGACCATATAGTCCGCACCGCCCTCTTCGAGGTTGCCGGTGTCGGGGTCGTTGTCGGTATCGAGGAAAAACTGCACATTGGGCGCATGTGAATTGTGCAGAAACTGCAGATAGAGATAGCTCGCATCCTGATGCATTCTGAGCCCCTCGAGATTGTCGAACTCCCATGCGATCGATGCAGTATCGAAATCCTTGTGTGCATAGCCTCTGGCATAGGTGCCGATATGGGCTACCGGTGTCGTCGGTATCTGCGACATATGCTGTGCCTGGCTCCCGCCGCCGCTGCCGCCGCAACCGGCAGTGAAGAGGAGTGCCGCCGCCAAAAACGAATATAATATCTTACCTTTATGCACTATTTTCCTTTTTTAGTAAACTTTTATTTTCTATATAGACTATACTACAACTTTGGAGATATATCGACAATCATCCAAAAAAGATTAAGTTAATTTATAACCGTGTTACTATAAAATACATTTAGGAGAAAAATTGTATGGAATATATTACTGAATTTTTACAGGCATTGGCAGAGCTGAGCAACGCAATGGCCCCCTACATCCTCTTCGGGCTCCTCTTTGCCGGTATACTGCATGAGATCGTACCCGACTCACTGGTGACGAAGCATCTGGGAGCCGAGAGTGTCGGTTCCGTCGTCAAAGCGACGCTGTTCGGCGTACCGCTGCCGGTCTGCTCATGCGGCGTCATCCCGCTGGCGACAGGCATCAAAAAGAGCGGCGCGAGCAAGGGTGCGACACTCTCGTTTCTGATATCCACGCCGATTACGGGAGTCGATTCGATTCTGGCGACCTACGGGATTTTCGGATGGATCTTTACGATCTACCGCGTCGTCACCTCGATGATCATCTCCATCGTCGCCGGTATCGCGACCAATCTCTTCGACAGAGAGCCACAGCCGCAGAGAGAGCCCCGACAGCCCGCCTTCGCGCCGACCGCCGCATCCTTTGCCGCGGCGAAAGCACCGACATTCGCCGCGCAGCCGCCCAAAGCGGAATCGATATGCGAGAGCGGATGCAGCTGTGAGAGCAGCGCCAAAAAAGGATTCTCCCCGATCGCCGCACTCAGATACGGCTTCATCACCCTGCTGGGAGATATCGCCAAACCGCTCTTCTGGGGGCTGCTGCTGGGAGCGCTCATCACCGTCGCCATCCCCGACAATCTGAGCGAGATCCTGAAGCAGTACAACTGGCTCTCCTATCTGATCGTCATCGCGATCGCCGTACCGATGTATGTCTGCGCGACCGCTTCGCTGCCGATCGCCGCGGGGCTGATGCTCTCGGGCGTGAGCGCCGGCGCGGCGTTTGTCTTTTTGAGCGCAGGGCCGGCGACCAATACCGTCACGATCGGCGTCGTCAAGAAGATCCTCGGCACCCGATCGCTCTACATCTATCTGGCCAGCATCGTCATCGGCAGTATCCTTTTCGGCCTGGGGCTGGACTATATCTTCGACAAAAACAGCATCGACCCCAAAGCGCTGGTCCATATGGGTGAGCATGCCGGATGGTTCGCCTACCTCAGCAGTATCCTCCTGTGGGGATTGGTGCTCTGGTTCATGCTCAGACCGCTCTTTGCCCAAAAAGAGCCGGACTGCTGCAGCAGTGAAGGCTCTTGCTGCGGCTGATCAGCCGCCCTTCTCGAGCTCCAGCAGCCATGTGCGCACTTCCGCGTCGCTGGGCATGCGCCAGTCGCCTCTGGGACTCAGTGCGATCGATCCCACTTTGACCGAATCGGGCATCGCGCTGCGCTTGAATTGATTGGCGAAAAAGCGGCGGATAAAGATACGCAGCCACTTTTTGATCGTGGCGGTGTCGTAGCGATCCGCAAATGCGATCCCGGCGAGCGCGAGGATCTTGGAAGGCATCGCACCGTACTTGATGAAGTGGTAGAGGAAAAAGTCATGCAGCTCGTAGGGGCCGACGATCTCTTCAGTCTTCTGGACGATGCGATCCGCATCCCCGGGCAGCAGCTCCGGTGAGACGGGCGTATCGATGATATCCTCCAGCACCGCCGCGATCTTCTCATCCTGCTCGCCGGCGACGAAATCGATGATATAGCGCACCAGCGTCTTGGGGATCGAAGCGTTGACGCCGTACATCGAGAGATGATCGCCCCCGTAGGTCGCGAATCCCAGCGCGATCTCGCTCAGATCTCCCGTACCCACGACGATACCGCCTACCTGATTCGCCAGATCGAAGAGGATCTGCGTACGCTCCCGTGCCTGGGCATTTTCGTAGACGACATCATGGTCGTCGGGATCATGCCCGATATCACCGAAGTGCTGCATAACCGCATCGGCGATCGGGATCTCCCGCAGTGTGACACCCAGCAGTTCGCAGAGTCTGACGGCGTTGCGGTAGGTGCGGTCGGTCGTGCCGAATCCCGGCATCGTCACGGCGACGATCTCCGACCTGTCGCGATCCAGCAGCTTCATCGTCTCCACCGCGACCAGTAGCGCCAGCGTCGAATCGAGCCCTCCGGAGATACCGATCACCGGCTTTGTCCTGCCGATGAACGCTATCCGTTTGGCCAGACCGCTCGCCTGCATCGCGAAGATCTCTTCGCATACCTCTTTCTGCTTCGCCCTGTTTTTGGGGACGAAGGGGAGCGGATCGAAGCGGCGCGCGATCTCTCTGATCTGCGCCAGCGGAAAGGTCGGCACACGACGGAAATCGCGCTGCTGCGTATCGGCATAGGAGGTCTCCGTCAGACGGTAGTAGGCCAGTTTCTGCGTATCGATATCGGCCGTAATCAGGCTGCTTTCGCGTCGGAAGCGGGGATTTTCCGCCAGAATGGAGCCGTTTTCGGCGATCAGGGCACTGCCCGAATAGATCAGATCGGTCGTCGACTCATGCACGCCCGCGGAGGCGTAGATGTAGCCGCTGACGGTGCGTGCGCTCTGATGCCCTACCAGCTCTCTCCGGTAGGCCGCCTTGGATACGAGCGCGTTGCTGGCGGAGAGGTTGAAGTGCAGCAGCGCCCCGTCGATCGCCTGCTGCGAGCTCGGCGGTATCACGCTCCAGAGATCTTCGCAGATCTCGACGCCGAAGAGGATCTTTTTGCCAAAGAGCAGATCGACGCCGAAAGCGACCTCATCCCCGGCGATATGGATCGTGCGGTTTCGGATCTCGCGGCCGCTTTGAAACCAGCGCTTTTCGTAGAACTCTTTGTGGTTGGCGAGGTAGGTTTTGGGGACGACACCGAGGATCTTGCCCCGCTGCATGACGATAGCGCAGTTGTAGAGGCGGTTTTCGTACCAGAGCGGCGCGCCGACGATCGCGATCGCCTGCATGCTCTTGGTCTGGTCCAGCATCTCGCGGAGCGCCCTGTCCACCGCGCAGTGCAGCGTCTCCTGCAAGAAGAGATCCCCGCATGTATAAGCGGTCAGGGAGAGCTCTGGAAAGACGACGATCGCGACATCTTTCACCTCCGCCTCTTTGATCAGCGCGACGATCTCTCTGCCGTTTTCAGCCACATCGGCGACGCTGACCTTCGGTACCGCCGCCGCTACTCTGACAAATCCGTACATAGTTTCGCTCCTTTATACCGGAGCTATTTTAGCGAAAATCAGATCAGAATCCGTTCGCTTTGAGTATCGTCAGACCGTTTCGTCCGTTGGCGACGAAGATATATCCGTCGCAGAGTGCCAGCGCATAGGCGGTATCGAAGAGATCGTATCTGCCGATGACCCGGTAGTCGCTCTCGCGTACCACTTTGAGCCCCTGATTGTCGACATAGTAATCCAGACCGTTTTCGGAGGCCACTTTGTGGTCGTTGTTCTGAAAGCTCTCGTAGTGGCCGAGCAGTCTCGGAGCTGCAGGATCGGAGATATCGAATGCATCGACATTGACATAATCGTTCCATGTCTGAGGTTTGTACCGCACATAGACCTTCTCACCTTCGACATCGACACGGTTGGCATACTGCGGCGTGTCGATCGTATCGATCAGGACGGGGTTGTAGGGATCGGAGATATCCACCACGCTCAGCCCGAAATCTCCCGACGCGATATAGGCGTATCGGCCGTCGTCGCTGAGTGCGATATCCAGCGCCACCCCTTCCAGCGAGAGTGCAGCGATCTCCGTCAGGCTGACATGATCGGGCTGCGTCTGTGCCGTGATGGTGGCCGCACCGCTCCCATCCTCTACCTGAGAGCCCGTCTCTTCGATCGCACTCTGTGCATGCGTAGTCTCGGGAATATAGAGCTTCCGGTTGCCGTTGCCGCATCCTACCCAGTAGAGCAGCAGTGATATCATAATCAGAATCTTTTGCATGATGGCCTTCCTTTTCAGCATAATCTATTCCAGAATACAATTTATTTTTACTTTTGTCTATATGTTTTACTTTTTTGGGGTGTAAAAGCTGGCTCTGTTTTCATATCGTTACATTTTTGGTATAATCCGAAAACTTTCCATCCAGAGGTATACCATGGCAAATATTCTCATCATCGGAGCCGGCGGCGTAGGGCGCGTCGTCGTACACAAATGCGCCCGCAACAGCGATACCTTCGACCAAATCACCCTCGCCAGCCGCACCCTCTCCAAATGCGAGCACTACCGGCAGGAGGTGCTGGAGCGCTACGGCAGAGAGATCGATATCGCGCAGGTCGATGCAGACAGCGTAGCCGATCTGGTCGCACTGATCGAAAAGGTCCGCCCCGATATGGTGCTCAACATCGCCCTCCCCTATCAGGATCTGACGATTATGGAGGCATGCCTGCAGACAGGTGTCCACTACCTCGATACCGCCAACTACGAGCATCCCGATACGGCGAAGTTCGAGTACAAGGAGCAGTGGGCGTACGACGAGCGCTACCGCGAGAGAGGCATCATGGCACTGCTGGGGAGCGGTTTCGATCCGGGCGTGACCAATGTATTCTGCGCCTATGCACAGAAGCACTACTTCGACGAAATCCATACGATCGATATCCTCGACTGCAACGCCGGAGACCACGGCTACCCCTTTGCCACCAACTTCAATCCCGAAATCAACCTCCGCGAAGTGAGCGCCAACGGCCGCTACTGGGAAGAGGGCAAGTGGATCGAAACCAAACCGATGGAGATCAAGATGGCCTGGGACTATCCGCAGATCGGCCCCAGGGATAGCTATCTGCTCTACCATGAAGAGATGGAGAGCCTCGTCAGGCATATCAAAGGGCTCAGGCGCATCCGCTTCTTCATGACCTTCGGTGAGAGCTATCTGACCCACATGAAGTGTCTGGAGAATGTCGGCATGCTGGGTATCGAAGAGGTCGAGCACAACGGCTGCAAGATCGTGCCTATCCAGTTTCTCAAGACCCTCCTGCCCGATCCCGCCACACTCGGTGCACGCACCAGAGGCAAGACCAACATCGGCATCGTCGCCGAGGGAATCAAAGATGGACAAAAACGCAAAATCTACATCTACAATGTCTGTGATCATGAAGAGACCTACCGGGAGACCCTCTCGCAGGCGGTCAGCTACACTACCGGCGTCCCTGCCATGATCGGTGCCAAACTGATGATGGAGGGCAAATGGATGCAGCCGGGGGTTTACAATATGGAACAGTTCGACCCCGATCCCTTCATGGAGGAGCTCAATCGACAGGGATTGCCTTGGCATATAGAAGAGTTATGATACAATAATAGAATTTTTTAATAAAGGACAAAGTTTATGAAACAGATCGACATGAATTCCGAAGAGTTTCTGACGGAGCTGGAAAAGACCAAAAAGTTCACCGACAAAGTCAACAAACAGTTCGGCTGGGTCTACAACCCCAATGAAGAGGTCAACGAAGGCGTCATCATGGGACTCGCACGGCACAAGCTCCTCTACGGCAAACGCTTCTGCCCATGCTTTATGGTAGTCGAAGATCCCGAGACCGGCAAACACAAAAGCGCAGACGACCGCATCTGCCCATGCAAACCGGCCATCGAAAAAGAGATCCCCGAAAACGGCGTCTGCCACTGCGGTATCTTCTGTACGCCGGAGTTTGTCGAAAAACAGAAAGCGGCGAACTGACCGCAACCTTCCGGATGCTGATGCTGCCTGAGCGAACAGAGGGGCAGCATCCACATTTCTACTTATCTACAATTAAATTATCTTATCTAGTTACGATTTCGTAACCTTTCTGTATTCCGATTATGCTACCATTTCATCGGTTTTGGTTGTCGTGAACACGAAGTGTTTCGGATTTTTTCATTTACCATTGTTCAAGGAGGTATGAGATGCGTCAGGAAGAGGTACTCAGGCTCGCTTTTCTACAGGATGTAGAGAGTGTTATGGAGCGATTATATCGCGATATCGCGCATATCGACCGTGAAGAGTCCGTCGATGATATCATGCGCCTGCTGTATGCATTGCGGCTCGCGGCGATCGCATACGACGAACATGCTCTGAAGAGAAATGTCGAACATGCTTTGGCAGTGATGCTCAACCGCAGACTGCACCAGACCGCAGAAACAGTCACGACCCTCTATGCCCTTGCAGATGCAGTCATCTACCCGATGGACCGCACCGCACTGGCCGCATAGGAGATCGACTGACGGGAGGGGTTCTCTCCCCTCTTTGTATATCCCGTTTTCTTCCATAGAGCCTACACACTAAAGGGCTATACTCTCCCCAACCAAACAGAAAAAGGAGAGATGATGCAATCCACATCCAGACTCACACGACGCCTCTTTATCCAGGGGGCGGTAGCGGCGGGAATCGTCGCGAGCGGGGCGGTTTCGCTCGAAGCACGCCAAAACTTCGCCCGGACCACCACGCCGCAGATTTTGCGCGGCAACGAATTTCACCTGACGATCGACCAAACCATCGTCAATTTCACGGGCACTCCCGCCATAGCGACGACGGTCAACGGAAGCCTGCCCGCACCCACGCTCTACTGGAGAGAGG